>CAZONM010000001.1:0-68120 GCA_964580865.1 uncultured Myxococcales bacterium
GCTCTCGTGGGCCGCGGCCGCGGCGCGCGGGCTGTGCGCGCGCGCGTACGCCGCCAGCGCCTCGGGCGTGCGCTCGACGACGACGTCGTCGGGGGCGGCGGCGCCCGCGAGCCAGGGGATCACGAGGAGGATCAACAACGCGCCGTCGCGCGTCGGGCGAGACCACAACATGGAAGCTCCGTGCGTACGTCGTGAGAGGGGCGACGTCGACGGAGTCAGATCAAGAGCACGCGCTTTTTCAGATGGAGCGGGGGCCCGGTGGCGAGCACCGCGCCCTCGACGCTGGCGCCGGGCGCCGCGGGCTCACCAAGCAGCACGGCCGCGGCGGGCAACGGGACGATGGTCCGCACCGGCGGCGCGAGGTGGACGACGGCGCCGGCGCCGGGTGCGGGCGGGATGGCGGCCACGGCGCTCGGGGCGGCGTCGCAGCACGGCGCGCGCGCCAGCTCGTCGCCGAGGGCGGGCAGGCGCAGCGCGTGCGTGCAGCAGCACGTGCTGTGCGTGGTGTTCAGCGTGCGGCACAAGAGCAGCGCGTCGGGCACGCCGGCGCCGGCGACGAAGAGCGCCAGCAGGAGGGCCGTGAGCGATCGCAGCGCGGTCACGCCCCGAGCATAGAAGCTCGCGCGCACCCGGGCCAGCATCGCGCGGCGCCCAAGGCTTGGCGGCGCGCGCCGTCGCGTTCGCACGCGGGCGCGGGCCGGCTCACGGCTTCGGCTTGCCGCCGGGATCTGCGCCCACCACCTCGATCACGTGATCGCCCACCTGCACGCGGTCGTTGGCGGTGAGCACGATGGGCGAGATCACGCGCTTGCCGTTCACGAAGGTGCCGTTGGTGGTCTTGAGGTCCACCACGATGGCCTTGCCGTCGCGCACCACGATGCGCGCGTGGCGCTTCGAGATGTTGCCCGCGGCGATGACGATGTCGTTGCCCGGCATGCGCCCCACGGTGAGCTCGGCGCACAAGGGCACGCGCGTGAGCTCGTTGCCGCCGGGGCCACGCACCACCACCTCGCCGCCCTTGATGACCTGGCCCGAGGCCTGATCGATCCACGCGCTGACGCGCGCGCTCTTCTGATCGGCCACGTGCTTGCCGCCCTGCGCCACGTCCACGCCGAGCTGGGTCGCCTTGAACTCGGCGTACTCGGCGCCGCTCGGCCGCCGCTCGTAGGCCGTGACCTCGTCGACGAGCTGCTCCACGGCCTCGGACAGCGCGCTGCCGTCCATCTTTTGGTAGCCGGGCACGGCCTCGAGCACCACGAGGTGCTTGCGCAGGATGGCGGCGGCGGCGTCGAACTTCCCTTGGTCGGCCAGCGCGCGCGCCTCGCTGCGGCCTACCTCGGCCTTGGCCAGCACCGCCGCCGCGTGCACCTCCACCACCAGCGCGGGCTCGGCGTCGACGACGCGCAGGCGCACGGGCTGCTCGAGGGTGGTCACGTCGGCGGCGCCGGCGCGGCGGAAGCGCACCTTGACCACGGCGCCCACGATCTCCTGCGGCTCCTTGGGCGCGTCGATGAGCACGCGCGCCACCGCCACGCGCTCGCCGTGCTCCCGCAGGTCGGGCTGCGGCACCACCAGGCCGTCCTTGGACAGCCGCGGGCGCGCGCCGATGACCTCCACGAGCTCGGCGCCGTCGCCGGGGCCAAACACCAGCTCCACGGCCTCGGCCACCACGTCGCTCTGCGCGCCCACGGCGCGCGCGAATTCCACGCGCGCCTCCGTGGGGTCGGGGATGAACCAGTACTGCCCACCGCCCGCGTTGGCGACCGCGGCGAGCACGTCGGGGTTGTGGCGCGCGCCGTAGCCGAGCGTGGTGACCGAGATGTCGGGGCGCAGCTTGGCCGCCAGCTCCGCCAGCCCCGCGGGCGCGGTCACGCCCTGGTTGGCCTCGCCGTCGGAGAGCAGCACGATCACCTGGCGCTCGTGCGCGGCGCGCGTGCCCAGCACCTTGGCGCCGAGCAAGAGGCCGCTGCCGAGGTTCGTCTGCCCCGTGGCCTCGATGCCGTCGCAGCGCCGCCGCAGCTGGCGCTTGGTCTCGGGGCTGAGCGCGGCGGCGTCGGCGACGACGGTGGCGGCGTCGGCGAACGCCACCACGCCCACCTTGTCGGTGGGGGCCAACAGCTCGAAGAGCGCGTGCAGCGACTCCTGCACGTGCGCCAGCGGCTGCCCCTTCATGGAGCCCGAGGCGTCGACGACGAAGCACACCGACAAGGGTGGGCGCGACGCGTCCAGCGGGCGCCCCACGGCGCACAGCTGCGCCATGAGCGCCAGCTCGGTGCGGCGGCCGGGCTTCACCGACTCGCGCTCGAAGAGCGCGCGCAGCTTGAGCGTCTCCATCGCCACCTCCCGTTGTGCGGAGGTCCCCATTGTAGGGTCGCGCGCGCGGCGCGGGCGTGACGCGATCACGGGCGTCCGCTTCCGCAGCGCCCCGTGTGTGCTAATGGCGCTGCCATGCCTACTCGGCGACGGACCACGCGCGCGGCGGCACCCCTGGTGGGCGTGATCATGGGCAGCGCGTCCGACGGCCCCACCATGCGCGCGGCCGTCGACGTGCTGACGGCCCTGCGCGTGCCGCACGAGGCGCGCGTGCTGTCGGCGCATCGCATGCCCGACGACATGTTCCGCTACGCCGAGGAGGCGGAGGGGCGCGGCCTCCGGGTGATCATCGCGGGCGCCGGCGGCGCCGCGCACCTGCCGGGCATGGTGGCGTCGAAGACGCGCTTGCCGGTCTTGGGCGTGCCCGTGCAGTCGAAGGCCCTGCACGGCCTCGACTCGTTGCTCTCCATCGCGCAGATGCCCGGCGGCGTCCCCGTGGCCACCTTCGCCATCGGCGAGGCCGGCGCCAAGAACGCCGGGCTGTTCGCCGCCGCCATCCTGGCCCTCCACGACGAGGCGCTCGCCGCTCGCCTCGAAGCGCTGCGCGCCCGGCAGACGGCCGACGCGCGCGCCAGCCGACCGGCGCGGGCCTGAGGCGCGCATGGGGCGCACCGATCCCATCACCCCCGGCAAGACCATCGGCATCCTCGGCGGCGGCCAGCTCGGGCGCATGTTCGCCATCGCCGCGCGCCGCATGGGCTATCGCGTGCACGCGCTCGACCCGGCGCCCGACTGCCCCACGGGCCAGGTGGCCGACGTGGAGTGGAGCGCCGCCTACGACGACGTCGACACCGCGCTCAAGTTCGCGCGCGCCGTTGACGTGGTCACCTTCGAATTCGAGAACGTGCCCTACGAGACCTTGCAGCGCGTGGCCGAGGTGGTGCCCGTGCACCCGGCGCCGCTCGTCCTCGACACCACGCGGCACCGCCTGCGCGAGAAGACCTTCCTGCAGACCCACGGCTTCCCGGTGGCGCCCTTCCGCGCCGTGCAATCGCAGGACGACCTGCGCGCCGCCGTGGCCCACCTCGGCACGCCGTGCATCCTGAAGACCGCCACCTTCGGCTACGACGGCAAGGGCCAGACGCGCATCGACGACCCCGCGCAGTCCGACGAGGCGTGGCGGAAGCTCGGGCAGCCCATGGGCGTGCTCGAGGGCTTCGTGCGCTTCGCCTGCGAGCTGAGCGTCATCGTGGCGCGCGCCCGCACCGGCGAGGTGGTGGTGTTCCCGGTGGCCGAGAACGCGCACGCGCGCCACATCCTCGACGTCACCGTGGTGCCCGCACGCGTGCCCGAGGCGACGCGCCGCGCGGCCGTGGAGCTGGCGGTGGCGGTGGCGAAGTCGCTCGACCTCGTGGGCGTGCTCGCGGTGGAGCTGTTCTGGCTCAAGGACGAGAGCGTGGCCGGCGCGCTCCTCGTGAACGAGCTGGCGCCGCGGCCGCACAACTCGGGGCACTTCAGCATCGACGCCTGCGTCACGAGCCAGTTCGAGCAGCAGCTGCGCGCCGTGTGCGGCCTGCCGCTCGGCGACGTGGAGCTGTTGCGCCCCGTGGCCATGGCGAACCTGCTTGGCGACGAGTGGGCGAAGGGCGAGCCGCGCTGGGAGCGCGCCCTGGCCGTGCCCGACGTGAAGCTGCACCTCTACGGCAAGACCGAGGCGCGCCCGGGCAGAAAGATGGGCCACCTCACGGCCATGGCGGCGAGCGCCGACGAGGCGGAGCAGAAGGTGCGCGCGGCGCGCGCGGCGTTGGCGCCAGCCTCGTGAGCTCCGGCGCCGCACGCGCGGCTCACGGTGGATCAGCGCGACGAGTGTTCATCCGCCGGGACCATCGAGGCGAGGCGCTGCGTGCAGCTCCCCGAGCTTGGCGAGGTCGCGTGCGACGACGTCGACGGGCGCTTCAGCGCGCGTGATGGTCGCTGCGCCGCGGCGGCGACGGGGCCTCCGGTGCAGCTTCGTGCTCGCCACGGTCACCGGTCCCTGCGTTCAAGGGGTGTCCACCGGCCTCGACGGTGGGTCACCATCACGGCAGCGAGGTGCCCAGCGGAGCGGCCACCGCGGTGACCGCAGCGATGGTCGAGCCGAGCGCGGCACCCGTTGCGACGGCGGCTCGACCGCGCTCTACCCACGCGATGATCGCGATGGCCCTGACGCTCTTCTTCGCGCTGGCCGCTCCTCCCGCGGCCGAGCCAGCGCCGAAGGCACCAGGACCGAGCCCCGCGGCCCCGTGGCGCGCGCCGGAGCCCGGGGACTGTGACCGCGAGATCGGCATCGAGCCCGTCGCCGTGTACGAGGTGAGGGACCCGAAGGACCCCACCGTGAACCTGCGCCGCGATCCGAACGGCGCGGTGACCGACGCGCTGCCCAACGGCAGCCAGGTCCTGTTGCTGGAGCGCACGAAGAGCGACCCGTGGCTGCTCGTGCTCGCGGCGCGGCCTGCGGTCGAGTCGACGGGGTTTCTGCGACGCGAGTGGATCGTGAAGGGGTCGCGCGGCCTACGCCTACAGTCGCCGTCGACGACCGTCTTCGAGCTGCCGCTGCATGGCCTCGCCGATGACGGTGCGCCCATCGTGCGCACCGTCCGCACCGGCAGCAGCGTGACCGTGCTGCAGGAGCAGGGCGCCTGGACCCGCGCGCTCGTGCGCGAGGAGCCAACGAACATCAAGGGCTTCATCCACGAGAGCCGCCTTCACCTCGTCCACACGCGCCCGCGCACCGGCGCGTGCGACCACGACGTCACGCCCTGACGAACGCGGCCATCGGCCGGCGCGCACGCTCGCGACGGAGCCGAGGTGACCGAGTGGTACTAGCTCCGGGCACGAACGGGCGGACGTTCGTGCGACCGCACGGATGATCGCGCGCCGGCGCTGCGCTATGCGCGGCCCATGCTGTCCACCGCGCTCGCGCTCTCCCTCGCGTTCACCGCCGCCAACCCCATCACCGTCGACGTGGACGCGCGCGACATCGGCAAGCGCATCGTGCATGCGAAGGTCGTCATCCCCGCGAGCCCGGGCCCGCTCTCCCTCAGCTACCCGAAGTGGCTGCCGGGGAACCACGCGCCCACCGGGCCGCTCAACGGCGTGGTGAACCTGCGCCTCACGAGCGGGGGCGTGCAGCTGCCCTGGCGCCGCGACGCCGTCGAGATGTTCACGCTGCACGTGGACGTCCCCGCGGGGGCAAGCGCCGTGGAGGCCAGCTTCGACTACGTCGAGGACGCCGCCGGCTCGACCACCTTCACCGAGAACACCGCCGTGCTCCTGCCGAACACCGTGGTGCTGGTGCCCGGCGGCGCGCGCACCGACGACCTGCGCGCCCGCGCTCGCGTCACGCTGCCGGCGGGCTGGGGCTATGGCAGCGGCATGCTGGCCGTGAAGCGCAGCGGTGACGTCGTGGAGTTCGAGGAGCTCTCCCTCACGATGCTGGTGGACTCGCCCATCGCCATGGGGCGCTACCACCGCCGCATCGCGCTCGGCGACAAGCACAGCATCTTCCTCGTGGCCGACTCCGCCGGCGCGCTCGAGGTCCCGGCCGACACCATCACGCAGTGGAAGCAGCTCGTGGCCGAGGCGGGCGTCACCCCGGGCATGACGCTCGTGGCCGTGAATGGTCGGCGCGACAGCCCCGAGGTGATGGACGCCGCGCTCCTCGCCGCGCGCAAGGACAAGGCGCCCCTCGAGCTCCTCGTCGAGAACGCCGGCTTCTTTCGCACCGTCAAGGCGGACTACCACGACGGCGCGCGCTACCCGGTGCTGGCGCGGGACCCCAAGCGGCCCGACGTGCTCACGAAGATCCTGGCGCCCCGCACGCCGCACGCGCCGCGCACGCCCAAGGCCCCGAAGAAGTAGGGATTCTCGACGACGCCGCGGACCCGGCGTAAGGTCCCTTCATGTTGGCGCGTGGGACCGGGGTGTTGGTGGCGGCGCTCATCGCGGCCTGCGCGTCCGCGCCACCGCCACCGCCGCCGCCGCCGCCGCCGCCCGTGCAGGCGCCCGAGCCCGAGCCCGAGCCGGACCCTGCGCCCCAGACCTGGGAGCAGGCCGTCGAGAAGTGGGGCCACCAGTGTCCGGGGCCCTTCTTCACGCTGCCCGAGAAGACGACGGTGCAGGCGGCCGGGCGCACCTTCGAGATCGAGGGCAGCACGCTGCGCCTCGTGTCGGGCGGCGGCGCCTGGAAGGGGCCGCTCAAGATCGGCGTGCTCGGGGCCATCAAGGACGCCGAGTACAAGACCAAGCAGAACATCCAGAAGGCGGCGCGCGAGTTCAAGAAGCTCGGCGTGCACATCGTGGTGGCCAACGGCGACCTCATCGGCGACGAGGCCGGCGACCTCGCCAAGGTCGCCAAGATGCTCGGCGACACCATCAAGGTCCCGATCTTCGTGCACTCGGGCAACTACGAGTGGACCAGCGCCTTCACCGAGACCTTCAACGGCCAAGGCGGCGCGTACCCCCACATCTTCAACATGAACCTGCTGCGCCACGTGGACCTCGGCGGCGTGCACCTGTTCTCGTTGCCGGGCTGGAGCGTGCGGCAGTTCGTCAAGCCCGCTGCCTGCTACTACGACAGTGACGAGGTGAAGGCGCTCGAGGAGCAGCTGCGCCCCGTGGTGCAGAAGGGCGAGACCGTGGTGCTGCTGGCGCACGGACCGCCGCGCGGGCGCGGCAAGCAGTCGCTCGACTTCGCCGCCAGCGCCGGCAACGTGGGCGACGAGCACCTGCAGCGCATGCTGCGCGACGTGCCCGTGAAGTTCGGCATCTTCTCGCACATCCTCGAGGCCGGCGGGCGCGCCACTACCGACGTGGAGCGCCAGCCGCCCCTCAAGCTGCCCCTGCGCCGGCCCGTCGACAAGCTCTACATCAACGCCGGCAGCGCCAGCGCCTTCGGCTGGCAGATGCTCGACAAGAAGACCTCGCACGGCATGGCCGCGGTGGTCGTCGTCGACGACATCGCGGGTGGCGGCAACGCGCGCGTGAGCTTCTTGAAGCTGCGCTGATCGTCGATGCGTGGGTCACTCGCCATCGCCGGGGCCGCGTGCTTGTGGGGGCTGTGGAGTCTGTTCTATCGGAGCGCCGAGCATGCGGCGCGCGCCACCCCCGTCTCGGCCGCGGCCGAGTCGTTCGTCGTCCTCGGCGTCATGCTGGTGGCGCTGTTGCCGCGCGCCGTCCACGACGCAACGCGGGCGCCGCGCCGATCGCCACGCGCCTGGGCCGCGCTGGCGTTCGCCGGCCTGCTCGACGGCGGGAACTTCCTCTGCTTCCTCGCAGCCATGCAGAAGACCACCGTGACCATCGCGGTGCTCACCCATTACCTCGCCCCGCTCGTCGTCGCGGCGCTCGCGCCGGTGGTCCTGCGGGAGCGCTGGCGGCTTGGCACGTTCGGCGCGACCCTGGTGGCCGTGGCGGGCCTCGCGTTGCTGCTGCGCCCGTGGGCGCAGACGCTGTCGGCCGGTGACGTGACCGGTGCGCTGTTCGGCGCGGCGTCCGCGCTCTGCTACGGCGGCAGCGTGGTGGTGCAGAAGGGTCTGGCTGCGCGCTTCTCTCCCTTCGAGCTCGGTGCGTTCAGCAAGCCCCCCGCGCTGGCGGTCTCGGCGCTGGCGCTCGGGAGCGCATCCGCGCTCGCGCTCGAGCTCGAGCCGCTCGCGTGGCTGGTCGCGGGCGGGGTGCTGTGCGGCGCGATCCCCTTGGTGTTGTTCTTCACGGGTCTTCGAAGGACGGCGGCCAGCCGCGCAGCCGTGCTCACGCTCTGCGAGCCCGTGGTCGCGATGGCGGTCGGCGCGCTCGTGTGGCGCGAGCCGCTCGGGTGGTGGAGCGCGGCCGGGTCCGCGCTCATCCTGGGCGCCGCGGCGTGGATCGCGCGCGGCGAGGGCGGCGCTCAGCCGACGCCGCGCCGCGCCGTCGGCTGACCCCGTCACTTGGTGCGGCGCCGCGAGGGCTTCTTCTCCCGAGCGCATGCCTTGGCCTGTGCCGCGACCGCGCTCGCGAAGCGCGTGAGGAAACGCTCGAGCTCGTCGATGGCGGTGGGGTCCATGTCGGCGAGCGCGACCTCCATTGCGGCCTCGACGGTGCCTGGGGTCTTCACGTCCAAGCGCCGACCGCGCGGCGTGAGCACGATGGCCGTACGCCGCGCGTCGTCGGACGCCACGCGCCGCTCGAGGTAGCCGAGCTCCTCGAGCCGCTGGATGTGCCCCGTCATCGTGCTCGCGTCGAGGTGCAGGAAGGCGGCCAGCTCTCCCGCGGCGATGTGCGGGCGCCGTCCGATGACGCGCAGCACGAGCCGCTGCGGGCCGGTGAGCCCGAGGTGGCTGCCCATCGCGCGCGACAGCTGTTGCATGGCGTGGTCGACGGCCCAGACCTGCCGCAGCAGCTCGAGCGCGCGCCCCAGGGGCTGCTTCTCGACGATCGGGTCGTCGAACATGAGCGATCCTCCTGGCGCGGCAGGGCGCCAACGATTGCTTCGGTACCAAAGGAACCGGTCGGCGGGAAGGCACCACTCCGAGCAGACCGCGTCGCCCGCCGCCCATCGACCAGGGCCAGCCGGCCGCACACGCCCCGGTGCGGCCCGGCATCGGCGAGGGTCACCGCGTGCACGCTGAGCTCGCCGTCGTCACCCTCTTCGCCGTCGCCTCCATCGTCGCGCTCATCGCCAAGCGCTTCCGCCTGCCGTACACGGTCGCGCTCGTGGTCGCGGGCTTGACGCTCGGCTCCATCGATGTCGTCGACCCGCCGCAGCTCACCAAGGATCTGCTGTACGCGGTGTTCCTGCCGGGCCTGCTCTTCGAGGCGTCCTTCCACCTCGAGCTCAGGAAGTTCTGGTCGAACCGCCTCGCCATCCACGCGCTCGCCGTGCCCGGCGTCGTCGCCAGCATCCTGTTCACGGCGGCCCTGTTCACGCCCGTCGCCGATGTGCTCCACCTGGCGGCGAACGTCCGCTTCGTCGACGGGCTCGTCTTCGCCGCCATCCTGGCGGCGACCGATCCCATCGCGGTGGTGTCGCTGTTCAAGAGCCTGGGTGCGCCCAAGCGCCTCGCCGTCCTCATCGAGGGCGAGAGCCTGTTCAACGACGGCACCGCCGTGGTGCTGGTGGGCATCATCCTGGTGCTCGCCACCGGCGGCTCGATGTCGGTCGCGAGCGCCAGCCTCCAGTTCCTGTTCGTGGTGGGGGTGGGCGGGCTCATCGGCGCCGGCATCGGCTACGCCATCAGCCTCGTGATCCAACGGGTGGACGACCCGATGATCGAGATCACCCTCACCACCATCGCGGCGTGGGGGTCGTTCATGGTCGCCGAGCAGGTGCACGCGTCCGGCGTCATCGCCACGGTGGCCGCCGGCATGATCTGCGGCAACTTCGGCAAGCGCACCGGCATGTCGCCCTCCACCATCGTCGCCACCGAGACCTTCTGGGAGTACATCGCGTTCGCGCTCAACTCGATCGTGTTCCTGCTCATCGGCTTCGAGGTGCACGTCGACGACATCGTGGCCAGCTGGCTGCCCATCGTGGTCGCCTGGCTCGCCGTCACGGGCGCCCGGGCCGTGGTCGTCTATGGGGTGGCCGGGCTCCTGCGCAGGACGAAGGAGCGCATGCCGTGGTCGTGGGCCGGCATCCTCGCCTGGGGCGGGCTGCGCGGCGGGCTGTCGATGGTGCTGGTCCTCTCGCTCGTGACCGACTTCCCGCACCGGCAGTTCCTCATCACCGTCACCTTCGGCGTGGTGCTGCTGTCCATCCTCTTGCAAGGGCTGAGCATCGGGCCCGCGCTCAAGAAGCTCGGCGTCATCGGGGGCCGCGCCGATCGGCTGGAGCTCGAGGGCACCCGAGCGGCGCTCGCGGCCGCCACCGCGGCGCGCGACGAGATCGAGACGCTGACGGCGACGCACGGCATCCCCGGCGTCGTCGTCGAGGAGCTGCGCGCGGAGTATCAGCGGCGCCTGTCGGAGGCGGACGCCAAGGTGCGTGCGTCGCACCTGGAGCAGCAGGCCGTCATCGACGAGGAGCGCCGGCGGGCGCGCCGACACCTGCTGATGGTCGAGCGCGCCCGCGTGCGCGACCTGCTGCACGAGGGCCTGCTCAGCGAGGAGGCGGCGCAACCGCTCTTGGCTGACATCGACGCACGCCTGATGGATCTGGACGAGCCGAGCCTGCCGCCGCCGCCGACCTCGTCACCCACTCCGCCGCCGTCGGCCGCGCTCCACGCGAGCTGAGCGGAAACCCAAGCGCTCGCGGGTGGAGGCACCTCAGGCCGGCGTGGACGGGCCCACGGGTGTCGTCGCCGCCTCGCTCGCCGGCGGAGCAGCGGTCTCGCTCCTTGGCGGAGCAGCGGCAGCTTCGCTCGCAGGCGCCGCCAGGTACCCGCGAAACAGCCGACCGAGCGCCCGCTCGACGAAGGGACGCTCGCGAAACAGCGTCAACAGCGCCGCGAGCGTGATGGTGAACAGCACGCAGCCAAAGACCGTCGCCTCGATGGTGGCGCCCTCCACCACGCCGGCCTGGGACGGGACCGCGGCGAGCACGGCGGCGGCCAAGCCCTTTGGCACCATCGCCGCCGCGATCTTGGCGTCCGCGCTCGTGGTCGTCGACGCGCGCAAGCTGAGCCGCACCACGAGCGGCCGCAGCAGGAACATCGCCACGGTGGCGAGGCCGCCAAAGACGAAAGGCTGGTAGCCGTCGAGCTTCAGGGCTGCGCCGAGGTAGACGAAGAAGAGCACCTTGAGGAAGAACGCCGACTCCGACAGGAAGGTGCGCTCCCCTTCCGTGAGCGCGAGCTCACGCGCGTAGGGCTTGTTGGCGGCGAAGGTGTCGACGTTGCCAAGGACGATGCCGAAGGCGAGCACGGCGATGGCGCCGAAGGTCCCCACCGCCTCTGCGGCTGCGAACACCAGGAAGACCGCGGCGCCCATGGCGAGCAGGCTGGCGCGCCGGGCGCGCAGCGCGCGCAGCCCGAACGCCCAGCCGCCCGCCGCCGCGCCGCCGATGACCACGGCGCCCACGAATGACCAGGCCAGGTCGAAGGCGATGATCTTCGGCTGCAGCTCGCCCGCGACCAGCACGCCGGTCAATGCCAGCGTGACGACGATGCACAGCACATCGGAGACGGCGCTCTCGAGGGTGAGCACGGTGCGGGTCTTTGGTTGCAGCGGTAACAGGGCCACCATGGGGATGACCACGGCCGAGGAGGTGCCGCCGAGGATCGCGCCGAGGCAGAGGGCCGCGAGCGGCCGCATGCCAATGAGCGCCCAGCCGAGCACCCCCATCACCGCCATCGTCGCCAGGAAGTTGGCGAAGGTCAGGATGGTGGAGGGCGCGAGCGCCTCGCGTAGCTCCTGCACGCGCAGCCGGCTCGCGCCCTCGAACAGGATGAGGACGAGCGCGGCCGTGGTGAAGGTGCGGTCAATGCCCTTCAGATCGGCGACGTCGAACACGCCGCTCATCGAGGCGACCAGCCCGAGCAGCAAGAGCACGAGGACATCGGGGACGCCGGTGCGGCGAAACAGCTCCTCGAGCGCCATGCCGACGACGACGAGGCCGGCGAGGACGGCCAGGATGACGGTCGCGCTCATGACGTGACGCCTCCCTTCACGCGAGGACGATGACGCCCTGGACAGGGGCGCGGCGGCCGGGACCTGCTCGGGACGTACCGACTCACGCCGCTCCCCTCCGCAGCGCGATCAGCCGCTCGAGCAATCGATCGACGTCCTCCTGCGCGCCCACGAAGTAGGGCGCCGCGGACCTGCGCGCGCGGCCGACCCGAGCGGCGACCAAAGGATGATCGCCCGACAGCGCGAACACGTCCTCGTCCGTCACGTCGTCGCCGAGATACAGTGCGGCGGCTGGTTGCAGTGCGTCCCACAGATGGAGCAACGCGTCGCCCTTGTGTTGCGCGGCTGCGGGCAGCACGTTGACGACGTGGTGACCGCTCATGGTGCGCAGGTCGCGCGGCAGCACCTCGAGGGCCGCGCGGATCCGGGCGAGGGCCGCGCGCGGATCGTGCGCGTTGCGGTAGTGGATCGACAGCGAGTAGCGCTTGTCCTCGATCTCGACCCCGCGCACGCCGTGGAGCGCGCGCAGCAGCCGCTCGTGGGTCCGCGCCAACGCGCGCGGCGCGGCGACAATCGCGCCCGGACCCTCCTGCCCGTGGTTGCCGATGACGTGCTCGACGTGGGTGCCGCGCAGACGGGCCTGCACGTCGCTGCGCGCGCGCCCGGAGATGACCGCGGTCGGGTACAACCCGCTGAGCTGCGCCAGCAACGAGCGCGTGATGGCGGAGAGCGCAGCCGCATGTCGGTCCGGCACAATGGGCGCGAGCGTGCCGTCGAAGTCGAAGGCGAGCAGGCAGGCGCTGCCGGCGAGCGCCTCCAGGATGCCGGCGCCGCGGCGCCCCAACAGGTCGATCATGCGCGCCCGAGCGCGAGCGCGCCGCGCCATGAGCTCCACCGATCGGCCATGCGCTCCTTGCGGCGCAGCTCGGCGGCGTCGATGATCATGCGGCCGGCCCAGCGATAGACGTTGAACTCGGCGACCATGCGGCGCATCGAGTGCATCCGTTCGCGCTGCTCACTGGCCGGCATCTCCAGCGCGTGCGCCAGCGCCTCGGCGCTCTCGCCGATGTCGTAGGGGTTCACCACCAGCGCCTCGGTGAGGTCGCGCGCCGCGCCGGTGAACTGGCTCAGCACCAGCACGCCGAGCCCGTCTTCTCGCGCGGCGACGAATTCCTTCGCCACCAGGTTCATGCCGTCGTGCAGGCTGCTGACGAAGCACAGGTCGGCTGCGCGGTAGAAGCGAAACACGGTCTGCGGCTCGTGGTGCGCTTGCAGCAGGCGGATCGGCTGGTAGCCGTCACCGCCGAGCCGCGCGTTGATCGCCTGCACCTGGGCCTGCACGCGCTCGTTCAGCTCGCGATAGCGCGGGATCTTGACGCGGCTCGGCGCCGCGAGCTGCACGAAGACGAAGCGGCCGCGCAGCTCCGGGTGGCGCAGCAACAGCTCCTCGACGGCCGCGAAGCGCTCCTCGACGCCCTTGGTGTAGTCGAGCCGATCGACACCGACGCCGATCAGGGTGTCCGGCGGCAGGCCCAGCTCCTCGCGCACGCCGCGCCGACACTGCGCCGCGTCCGGGATCTCCCCCAGCCAGTGCACCGGCCACTCGATCGAGATCGGGTAGGGGCGCACCAGCGTGCGGCGCTCCCCTTGCACGATGGCGGTGGCCTCGCGATCGATGCGGCTCTCGAGGAAGGCGTCGGCCGAGTCGATGAAGTTCTTGCAGTGCTGCGCGGTGTGAAAGCCGAGGATGCTCGAGCCGAGCAGGCCGTTCAGCAGCTCTTCGCGCCAGGGGCAGATGCCGATGCGCTCGGCGTTCGGCCAGGGGATGTGCCAGAAGGTCAGGATGGTCGCGCGCGGCAGGCGCTTTCGGATCATGCGGGGCGCGAGCGCAAAGTGATAGTCCTGCACGAGCACGATGGGCTCGTCGGAGTCGATCTCGTCACAGACCGCGTCGGCGAAGCGCTGGTTGACCCGCTGGTAGTGGGCCCAGTCCTCGGCCCGGAACTGCGGCCGCTCGTGGGCGATGTGGCAGAGCGGCCACAGGCCCTCGTTGGAGAAGCCGTAGTAGTAGCCGTTCTCCTCCTCGTCGCTGAGCCAGACGCGGCGCACCAGATACGACTCCTCGCCGGGCGGCACGCGCACGCGATCGTGCGCGTCGACGGTCTGCCGGTCGGCGCTGCCGCTGCCGTGCGCGACCCATACGCCCGAGCACGCGCGCATCACCGGCTCGAGCGCGGTGACCAGGCCGCTCGCGGGGTGCTGCACGCGCACGTCCTCGCCGACCTTCTCGTGGATGTAGGGCTCGCGGTTGGCGAGGATGACGACGCGCTCTCCCTGCAGGTAGCGCTCGAGCGTGTCGTGCAGGCGGGTGGGGCTCCAGGTGCCGGCGCGCGCCTCATGGGCCGCCTCGTCCGCCAGGCGCTCGACGAGGGCGCGCACATCGCGCACCAGCGGTTGGAACTCGCGGCGGCCCTCGCCGCTCAACGCGCGCAGCATCTCGCGGCGCCACCTGCGCCAGGCGAAGCGGGCGCCGAGCAGCGTGACGATCGAGGTCAAGAGCGCCAGCACGAAGTACGAGCCGATCAGGAACGCGCGCGTCGTCGCCTCGCGGCGCTGCACGAAGCTCAGGTCGTGCACCAGCACTACGTCGCCGAGCCGCGCCTCGCCCTCCGTCACGCCGAGCACGCTCAACAGGACCGGCCCGGAGGGCAGCTCGGAGCGCTGGGTCCAGTGCTGGAGGTCGCCGTCGTCGCGCACGCGCGCCTGCTGGATGGCGCGGCACGAGAACTCCAGGGGGTAGAGCTCCGTGCTGGTCAGCGCCTTGCCGCCGGGATGGCAAGCGGCGGCGGCCATGATGCGGTCGTCGCGCGTGATGTTGCGCAGCACGGCGCCGAGGCGCTCGACGTCGGCCCCCCAGTGCTGCACCAGGCTGTCGCGCGCCGACTCGACCGCGAGCCGCGCGCGCAGATCGAGGTCGCGCTCGAACCAGCGCCGGGTGGTGTCGCGCATCACCACGTCGCCGACGACCGCGAGCCCCGCGAGCATCGCCAGCAGCCCGAGCAGCAGGATCAGCGTCCGCGGCACGGTTACGGGATAACATCAAATGCTTTGATACCCAAGCAAGCCGTGCTAGCCCGAAGCTCATGCAGCTCGCGGAGCTCGGCCTCATCGGCAATTGCCAGTCGGCCGCGTTGGTCGCGCGCGACGGCGCCATCGTCTGGTCGTGCCTGCCGCGCTTCGACTCGCCGCCGGTGTTCGCGTCGCTGCTCGACGGGGCGGCGGGCGGGAGCTTCCGGATCGGCGCGCCCGACGGCCGGCCGGGGACGCAGCGCTACCTGCCGAACACCAACGTGCTCGAGACGCGCTTCGAAGATGCCAGCGGTGCCTTCCGTGTGCTCGACTTCATGCCGCGCTTCGTCCAGCACGGCCGGACCTTCCGCCCTACCAAGATCGTGCGCATCGTCGAGCCGCTCTTCGGCACGCCACGCATCAACGTCACCTGTGACCCGGTGCTCGGCTGGACGCGCGCCGCGCCGAGCCGCGAGGCGGGCTCGCACCACCTCGCGTGGCACGGCTTCTCCGCACACCTGCGCCTCACCACCGACGCGGCGCTGTCCTACCTCGACGCGGGCCCGTTCGCGCTCACCGAGCGCAAGCACTTCGTGCTCTCGTGGGACGCGCCGGTGGAGGAGCCGCTCGAGCCACTCTGTCAGCGCTTCCTCGAGCAGACGCAGCGCTACTGGGTCCAATGGGTCAAGCACTGCGACGTGCCGCCCGCCTACCAAGAGCAGGTGATCCGCTCCGCCCTCGCGCTCAAGCTGCACTGCTTCGAGGACACCGGCGCCATCGTCGCCGCCGTCACCACGTCGCTACCGGAGGCACCCGGTGCCGCACGCAACTGGGACTACCGCTACTGCTGGCTGCGCGACGCCTTCTACACGCTGGGCGCGTTCCGCCTGCTCGGCCACTTCGAGGAGCGCGAGCAGTTCCTCGACTTCCTGCTCAACGTGGCCTCGTCCACCCCCGACCTCGACCTCGCCCCGCTCTACCGCGTCGACGGCAAGAGCGACCTGACGGAGCAGACGCTCGAAGCGTGGCCGGGCTACCAAGGCAACCGGCCGGTGCGCGTCGGCAACGGCGCGGCGCTGCACCGGCAGCACGACGTGTTCGGCGAGATGGTGCTCGCGTTCACGCCGCTCTTCCTCGACGCGCGCTTTCGCGACCACGTCACGCCGCCGGTGCTCGACCTGGTGGCGCGCCTGACCGACAAGGCCATCGCCGTCGCCGGTCAACCGGACGCCGGCATCTGGGAGGTGCGCAACACCTGGCGGCCGCAGACCTTCAGCACGCTGATGTGCTGGGCCGCGGCCGATCGCATGAGCCGCATCGCGGCGGCCCACCGCCCTGGTGCCGCCGCGGGCTACGCCGCCGCCGCGGCGAGCCTGCGCACGCAGCTGCTCACCCAGGCCGTGCACCCGACGCGCGGCTGCCTGGTGGCCGACCACGGCGGCACCGAGGTGGACGCCGCCTTGCTGCAGGCCATCACCCTCAACTTCCTCGCACCTGCCGATCCCATCGCGGGCCGCACCATCGACGCCGTGCGCGCCGACCTCGAGCACCACGGCTGGCTCAAGCGCTACCGCGTCGACGACGGCCTCGGCACGCCCAGCGTGGCGTTCACGCTGTGCACTTTCTGGCTGGTGGAGGCGCTCGCGCGCGTCGGGCGGCTCGACGAGGCGCGGGCGATCATGGCGCGCGTGCCGGAGATCCACTCGCCGCTCGGCCTGCTCTCGGAAGACCTCGACCCGCAAAGCGGAGTCATGTGGGGCAACTTCCCGCAGGCCTACTCGCACGTCGGGCTGATCCACGCCGCGTTCGCCGCCTCGCCGCCGTGGTCGGAGCTGGGCGCCTGACCATCAGCGCGCGATGAACGCGAGCCCGGCCACGGCGAGCACGATCAGCGCCGCCCCGCTCCACCGGTTGTGACGGCCCACCAGCACCACCACGAGCGCGGCGCCCACCCCTGCGCCCGCGACGAGGATGGCCTCATGCGTCGCCGCCGCCGTCACCGCGGTCGGGAACAGCAGCGGCCCGAGGGCGACCGAGATGGTGGAGTCGGCCACGGACGCCCCGAGCAGATCGCCGGCCGCGAGCTGGGTGTTGCCCTTGCGCGCCGCGGTGAGCGCGACCACCAGCTCGGGTGCCGAGGTGCCGATCGACGCGCCGATGAACCCGACCACCAACGGCGGTGCGTCGAGCGCGGTCGCACCCCGCAGCACCCCATCGACCAGGAGAGCCGCGCCGCCGATGAGGCCGGCGAAGCCGACGGCGATGGTCAGGAGCTCACGCCCAATCGAGCGCGCTTGGGTGGCGCTCGACGGTGGCGCACGCTCGTCCCCAGACGGGCGCAGCGCCACCGCCATCGCCACGACGAAGAGCGCGAGCAGGAGCGCGGCGTCGAGCCGGCCGAAGTGACCGTCGGCCAAGAGCCAGGCGCCCACGCCGAGCGCGACGAGGGCGATGCCGAGTTGGAGCGCGGGCAGGCGTCGGCGCAGCACCAGCGGCGCGCCAACGATGGGCACGAGCGCGAACGCGAGCGTGATCTGCACGAACACCGAGCCATACGAGTCGCCCACGTTGATGTCGCCCTGGCCTCGGTAGGACGCGACGACGGAGTTGGCGATCTCCGGCAGGTCGGTGCCGATGGCGACGAGCGTGAGCCCGATGGCGAAGGGCGAGAGCCCCAGGCGCGCCGCCAGCGCGATGCTGCCGCCCACCACTGCGTGGCTCGCCCACGCGGCAACCGCCACGCCGGCGCCGGCAAACAGGAGCGCAACGACCAGATCGGGCACGCGCGCAGCCTACCCTTCCTGCCGGCAAGGGGCAGGGCGTTCGCGCGCAAGCTGCTCGGGCCCCCCATGTCTTCCCCGCGGGCGTCGGTCGCGCTCAGCCTCCTGGCGTCACCGATCGCACCGGTGCTCGCGCTCGCCCTACGGCGCCGCCCGTTCCTCGCCGCCGGCCTCGACACCTTCGTCCTCGTCTCCGTCAGCGGCGTGGCGGCGGAGGGCGCGAGCCCCAGCACCGGGGCGCGCACGTTGGAGGGTTTGCGCCGCCCTCCAACATTGCCACAGTGCCGGCGTGTCCACCGTCGTCGTCTCCCGCGCCAAGCTCTGGCTCTACCGCGCCGTCGCGGTCCACCTCGCCGTCACCGCGCTCACGGGCCTCGCGCTCTACGCGCGTCCCCTCGACGATCGCCCCGGCTTGTACGGCGAGGTCGTCAAAGAGTGGCTCGTGATGATCCACAACGGCGAGTGGATCGGCCATCTGCTCTTCGGCAGGCGCTGGCTCACCGGCGTCGCGATCGGCGCCGCGCTCGCCTGGCCGCTGCTCCGGCACGCGCGCCGCGCGCTGGCCCCCGCCGCTAACCGATCCGACGTCCTCGACGACGCACGCCCCGGCTGACCGGTTGGCCCTCCTCGCCCCGCACGACCTTGACAGCGCGCGTTCGGTGCCGTACAACGACTACGATAACGATTATCACAATCACAACACGATCGCCACCACGGGACCCGCATGCGCAGCCGCCGTCGCCACCTCCTCGCCGCCGCCCTCGTCGTCGCCACGGCGCTCCCGCTGGCGCAGGCCGCCCCCGCCACCGCCAGCGGCCGGCGCTTCACGTACACCTACGAGTCGCTGGTGCTCGCGCCCGGTCAGCTCGAGCTCGAGCCCTGGACCACCTTCCGCGGCGGGCGCGAGGAGCTGTACCTGCGCTTCGACGAGCGCATCGAGCTCGAGGTGGGCGTGATCGAGAACGTGCAGATGGCGTGGTACCTGAACGCCAAGGCCGTCACCGAGGCCGCCGGGCCCGCGCTCAAGAAGGAGCTCGAGTTCACCGGGGTGTCGAACGAGTGGAAGTGGAAGATCCTCGACCCCGTGGCCGACCCCGTGGGCCTGGCGCTCTACGGCGAGTGGACGGCGGCGCCGTCCGAGGCCGAGCTCGAGGCCAAGGTCATCGTCGACAAGCGCTTCGGCGACCTCATCGCCGCCGTGAACGTGGTGGGCGAGGTGGAGTGGGAGCTCGAGGAGCCCGGCGAGGTGGAGCAGGAGCTGGTGCTCGAGGTCGACGCCGGCCTCGCGTACCTGATCACGCCCGCCTTGGGGCTCGGCCTCGAGCTCGTCGACCACACCGACTTCGGCGGCGAGGGCTTCGAGCACTCCGCCGTCTTCGCCGGGCCCACCATCAGCTACGCGGGCGAGCGCTTCTGGGCCGCCGTCAGCGTGCTGCCCCAGGTGGTCGACCTCGGTCGCCTCGGCACCGCCGAGCTGCAAGACCTCCATCACCACGAGCGCATCAGCGCGCGTGTGCTGCTCGGCTTCGAGCTGTAATCGCGAGGAGCGCGCACCGTGGCAGCACCGTCACCGTCGACCCGAGCAGGCGCCATCGCCCTGGCGGCGCTGGCGCTCGTCGTGGCGACGGCGTGCGCCACGCTGGCCGAGCCCACGCCCGTGGACGCGGCGTGGGCCGCGACGCGCTGGCCCGACGCCACCGAGGATGAGCTCCGGCGTGGGCGCGCGCTCTACGTCAAGCGCTGCGCGGGCTGTCACGCGCTGCGCCTGCCCGAGCGCTACCCGTCGAGCACCTGGGCCGAGCACGTCGATGAGATGGCCAAGCGCGCCAAGCTGCCCGGCGACGAGCGCGAGGTGATGCTGCGCTACCTCGTGACCATGAGCCGGCCCGATCGGCCCACGGAGGTCACCGCCTCGTCGCGCTGACCGGTGCGGCGCCTTGCCACAGCGGCAGATCACCGCGGCGTTCGGCCGCGCCGGCGTCGACGACGCCTGCGCGTCCGAACGCGGCGCCGGAGGCCTCCGTTGCCGGTCGGCAAAACGCCGCGCCTGGCGCCGTGCGGTTGTAAGTAGCGTGTAAGTCGCCGGTGTTACCCACCGACCGTCAAGCCAGCGCTCCATCGCGTCCACCACGGGCGCGAGCAGGCGGCGCCGGAGGTCTGGTGGGTATGACCAAGCACAGCACCAAGCACAGCCTTCTTCCACGGCGACTCACGGCCCTCGCGGCCGCGGCGGTCGCATGCGCGTTCTCGGCCCCGGCCAACGCGGCCACGGGCGAGGAGAACTACGCGAAGATCTGCGCCGCCTGCCACTCCATCGGTGGCGGCAGGCTCGTGGGCCCCGACCTCGCTGGCGTGACCACGCGCCGCTCCGAGGAGTGGCTCGTCAAGTTCATCAAGTCGCCGAAGGCCATGATCGACGCCGGTGACGCCGACGCCGTGGCGCTGTTCAAGGAATACAACCTGGTGATGCCCGACCCGCAGTACACCGAGGCGGAGATCAAGGACATCGTCGCGTACCTCGCCACCAAGAGCGGCGCCGCCGCCGTGGCGCCCACGCCGCCGCCGCCGCCCAAGGAGGCGTCGCCGGCCGAGATCGCGCGCGGCCAGAACCTGTTTCAGGGCCTCGAGCGCCTGAAGAACGGCGGCCCCGCCTGCAACTCGTGCCACCACGTCAAGAACGACGCCGTCATCGGCGGCGGCGTCTTGGCCAAGGAGCTGACCACGGTGTTCAGCACCATGGGCACGCCCGGCATCAACGCCATCCTCGGCAAGCCGCCCTTCCCGGTGATGGCCGCCGCCTACGCCGAGCACCCGCTCACCGACGACGAGTCGGCCGCGCTCGTCGGCTTCCTGCAGGACGCCGACAAGAAGCACGAGCTGCAGCAGCCGCGCGACTACGGCTTCCGCCTGGTGTGGAGCGGCGCCGCCGCGCTGGTGCCGCTCATGGGCCTGTACTCGCTCATCTGGCGCAAGCGCAAGGTGCGCCCCGTGAACGAGAAGGTCTTCGATCGTCAGGTCAAGGGCGGCGACGACGTCGCGCAGTAACCGTCCCATCGCGTTCGCTTCGATTTCCCAGGAACGAGAGCTGAAGAGGTAGTGCCATGAGCTGGATTCAGGACATCATCTCGCCCGAGACGCGCCAGTGGGAGGAGTTCTACCGGAACCGCTTCCAGCACGACCGCATCGTGCGCAGCACCCACGGCGTGAACTGCACGGGCGGTTGCTCGTGGCAGATCCACGTCAAGGACGGCATCGTCGTGTGGGAGACGCAGCAGCTCGACTACCCGCTGCTCGAGGACTCGCTGCCGCCCTACGAGCCCCGCGGCTGCCAGCGCGGCATCTCGTACTCCTGGTACTTGTACAGCCCGCTGCGCATCAAGTACCCGCTGATCCGCGGCGCGCTCCTCGACGCGTTCGAGAAGGAGAAGGCGGCCGCCAAGGGTGACGCCGTCGTCGCGTGGGAGAACCTGCAGAAGGATCCGAAGAAGCGCCAGAGCTACCAGACGGCGCGCGGCAAGGGCGGCTTCCGCCGCACCACGTGGGACACCGTGCTCGAGCTCATGGGCGCGGCCAACATCTACACCGCCAAGAAGTACGGCCCCGATCGCGTGTTCGGCTTCTCGCCCATCCCGGCGATGTCGATGCTCTCCTACGCGGCGGGCGCGCGCTTCCTGCAGCTGTTCGGCGGCGTCAACCTGAGCTTCTACGACTGGTACTGCGACCTGCCCACGGCGTTCCCCGAGATCTGGGGCGAGCAGACCGACGTGTGCGAGAGCGCCGACTGGTACAACTCGAAGCTCATCGCCGACATGGGCGCGTGCCTCAACATGACGCGCACGCCCGACTGCCACTTCTTCGCCGAGGCGCGCCACAACGGCACCAAGGCGGTGGTGTTCTCGCCGGACTTCAGCCAGGTCTGCAAGTACGCCGATCAGTGGGTGCCCCTGCACGCCGGCAGCGACGCGGCGTTCTGGATGGCCACCACGCACGTGGTGCTCAAGGAGTTCCACCACGACAAGGCCACGCCGTACTTCATCGACTACTGCAAGAAGTACACGGACAGCCCGTACCTGGTGCACCTCGACAAGGAGGGCGATCACTACAAGCCCGGTCGCCTGGTGCGCGCCAACGAGATCGCCAAGTGGAAGGATCTCGACAACGGCGACTGGAAGTTCCTGAACATCGACGGCAAGTCGAACGAGCTCGTCATCCCCAAGGGCAGCATGGGCCACCGCTGGGACAAGACCCAGGGCAACTGGAACATGCTCCACGAGAACGCGGCCGACAACAAGCCGTACGACCCGATGCTGACGCTGCTCGGCAACCGCGACGACACGCTCGCCTGCGAGTTCACCGAGTTCGGCCTCGACAAGACCGTGCTGCGCAACGTGCCCGTGCGCATGCTCGAGACCGCCAACGGCAAGGTGCCGGTCACCACGGTGTACGACCTGATCATGGGTCAGTACGGCGTGGGCCGCGGGCTGCCGGGTGACTACCCGAAGGACTACACCGACAAGAACCAGGCCTACACGCCGGCGTGGCAGGAGATCTTCACCGGCATCGACTCGAAGACGGTGCTGCAGTTCGCGCGCGAGTGGGCCAACACCGCCGAGACCACGCAAGGCAAGTGCATGGTCATCGTCGGCGCCGGCATCAACCACTGGTACCACGCGAACCTGATGTACCGCTCGGCGGCCATGGCGCTGATGCTGTGCGGCTGCGTGGGTCGCAATGGTGGCGGCCTCAACCACTACGTCGGGCAAGAGAAGCTGGCGCCCGTCGACTCGTGGGCGTCCATCGCGTTCGCCAAGGACTGGCAGGGCCCGAGCCGCCTGCAGCAGGCGCCCCTGTGGCACTACATCAACACCTGCCAGTACCGCTACGACGGGCAGTTCTCCCGCTACAACGCCGTGCCGAAGAACGAGCGCACGTCGATGCACACGGCGGACACGATCTTCCAGTCGGTGCGCAACGGCTGGATGCCCTTCTACCCGCAGTTCGAGGCTAGCCCCATCGAGCTGTGCAAGGACGCGGAGAAGGCCGGCGCCAAGAGCGACGCCGACATCGTCAACCACGTGGTGGGCAAGCTGAAGGACAAGTCGCTCGGCTACTCGGTCGGCGACCCCGACAGCGAGAAGAACTTCCCGCGCGTTTGGTACATCTGGCGCGGCAACGCGATCATGGGCTCCATGAAGGGCCACGAGTACGCGCTCAAGCACTACTTGGGCACGCACTCGAACGCCATCGGCAAGGACAGCGACGAGCACCCGAAGGAAGTGAAGTGGCACGACGTCGCGCCCACCGGCAAGATGGACCTGATCGTCGACCTGAACTTCCGCATGGATTCGTCGGCGCTCTACTCCGACATCGTGCTGCCGGCGGCCTCTTGGTACGAGAAGGCCGACCTGAACTCGACCGACCTGCACTCGTTCATCCACCCGCTCTCGGCCGCCGTCGCCCCCGTGTGGGAGTCGAAGTCCGACTGGGAGATCTTCAAGGCGCTCGCCAAGGCGACCTCCGACGCCGCCAAGGTGCACCTGCCCGGCGTGCAGAAGGACATCGTGGCCACGCCGCTGTCCCACGACAGCGCCGATGAGATCACGCAGCCGCGCATCAAGGATTGGTATCGCGGCGAGTGCGAGCCCGTGCCCGGCAAGTCGATGCACAAGCTCGGCGTGGTCGAGCGCGACTACACGAAGCTGTACGAGAAGTACGTCACGTACGGCGAGGGCGTCCGCAAGAGCGGCCTCGGCGCGCACGGCACGCACTACCGGTGCGAGGAGGAGTACGACCAGCTCCTCTCGTCGAACCACTTCCCGAAGGAGACGTTCAACGGCAAGGTCTATCCGTCGCTCAAGGAGGACAACCAGGCGGCCAACGTGCTCCTGCACATGTCCACCCTGACCAACGGCGCCTGCACCGTGAAGGCGTACCAGGAGATGGAGAAGAAGACCGGCCTGAAGCTGGTCGACCTCGCCGCCGGCTCCGAGGACGTGCGCATCACCTACGAGGACCTGCAGGCGCAGCCGCGGCGCTACAACACGGCGCCGGCGTGGTCGGGCCTGATGAACAACGGCCGCGCCTACGCGCCCTACACGTACAACTACGACAAGATGGTGCCGTGGCGCACGCTGACGGGCCGCCAGCACTTCTACCTCGACCAGGATCTGTACCTGGCCTACGGCGAGCACCTGCCCACCTACAAGCCCTCGCCCAAGCCCGAGGCTTACGGTGACCTGAAGGAGACGTTGAAGGGTGGCCAGGCGCTGGCGCTCAACTGCCTGACGCCGCACGGCAAGTGGCACATCCACTCGACGTACATGGAGAACCACCGGATGCTCACCCTGTCGCGCGGCTGCGAGCCGTGCTGGATGAGCGAGGTGGACGCGCAGCAGCTCGGTATCCAGGACAACGACTGGGTCGAGGTCTACAACGACCACGGCGTGTACTGCACGCGCGCGTCGGTGAGCTCGCGTATCCCGCGCGGCGTGTGCATCGTGTACCACGTGCCCGAGCGCACCGTGGGCATCCCGAAGTCGCAGGTGCGCGGCAATCGGCGCGCCGGCGGTCACAACAGCTTTACGCGTATCCACCTCAAGCCCAACTACTTGAGCGGCGGCTACGGGCAGTTCAGCTACCACTTCAACTACTGGGGTCCCATTGCGCCGCAGCGGGACACGCACGTGGTCGTGAAGAAAATGACCAAGGTCGTCTTCTGAGGAGAGGTGAGAGATGGATATCAGAGCGCAAACGGCGGTGGTCTTTCACCTCGACAAGTGCATCGGCTGCCACACCTGTTCGATCGCGTGCAAGAACATCTGGACCGATCGTAAGGGTGCCGAGTACCAGTGGTGGAACAACGTCGAGACCAAGCCCGGCACGGGCTATCCCGGCAAGTGGGAAGACCAGAGCATCTACAACGGCGGTTGGGTCAAGGACGCGAACGGTCGCATCCAGCTCAAGGGCGCCGGCAAGAAGAAGGGCCTGCTCAACATCTTCCACAACCCGTCGTTGCCGACGGTGGAGGACTACTACGAGCCCTTCACGTACAACTACCTGAACCTGATCGAGGCGCCCCCGGGCAACGATCAGCCCACGGCGCGCCCGGTCTCGCTCATCACCGGTGAGCCCATCGACGTGAAGATGGGTCCCAACTGGGACGACGACCTGTCGGGCACGCCCGACTATGCGCGGAACGACCCGAACCTCGCGGCGCTCACGCCCGCCGAGCGCCAGGCGATGTTCCAGCTCGAGCGCATGGCGTTCTTCTACCTGCCGCGCATCTGCAACCACTGCCTGAACCCGGGCTGCGTGGCGTCGTGCCCGTCGGGCGCCATCTACAAGCGCGGTGAGGACGGCGTCGTCCTCATCAACCAGAAGGTGTGCCGCGCCTGGCGCATGTGCGTCACCGCGTGCCCCTACAAGAAGAGCTACTACAACTGGCACACCGGCAAGTCCGAGAAGTGCATCCTGTGCTACCCGCGCATGGAGGCGGGCTACGCGCCCGCGTGCATGCACTCGTGCGTCGGTCGCATCCGCTACATCGGCGTCATCCTGTACGACGCCGACAAGATCGAGGCGGCGGCGTCGGCGGAGCCGAAGGACCTGGTGGCCCGTCAGCTCGACCTGTTGATGGACCCGTTCGACGACAAGGTGATCGCCGCGGCCAAGGCCAACGGCATCGCCGACTCGACCATCAAGGCCGCGCAGAACTCGCCCACCTTCAAGTTCATCAAGCAGTGGGGCATGGCGCTGCCGCTGCACCCCGAGTTCCGCACGCTGCCGATGCTGTGGTACGTGCCCCCGCTCCTCCCCGTCATGGCGTCGGTCACCCAGACCGACGGCGCGCAGAAGGAGAAGCTCAACCCCATCGCCAAGACCTGGACCGACAACTGGCTCTACGACACCTCCACCGAGGAGCTGTGGGGCACGGTCGAGCAGGCGCGCTTCCCGCTCAAGTACCTCGCGAGCCTGTTCGCGGCGGGCGAGACCGGCGAGGTCTCGATGCGCCTGAAGAAGCTGATGGCGGTGCGCATCTACCGTCGTTGGAAGACCGTGGGCGACATCCCCGAGGCGCGCATGACCAAGGCGCTCAAGGAGACGGGCCTCACGCAGGAGTCGGCCGAGGCGATCTTCTATTTGACCGCGCTCGCCAAGTTCAACGATCGCTTCGTCATCCCGCCCGCGCACCGCGAGCAGGCGATGGAGATGCTCGAGTTCACCGGCGACGTGAAGGGCTCCACGGGCTTCGGCTTCCGTGAGAAGCCCGAGCGAGGCATGTGATGCTGCGCGTATCCCTCTACGACGCGCTCGCCGCGGTCTTCGCCCACCCAGGTCCGAGCTACCTCTCGGACCTGGCGCGGGCCATCACCGCGCTCGAGCACGAGTACCCCAAGGCCGCGGAGCAGCTGCGCGAGCTCGAGCGCCTCTTGCCCAAGGGCAACGCGCTCGCGCTCGAGGAGCTGTTCACCCGCACGTTCGACGTGCAGCCCATCACGTCGCTCGACGTGGGCTACACGCTGTTCGGTGAGGACTACAAGCGCGGCGCGCTGCTCGCAAACCTGAGCCGCGAGCACACGGTCGCGAAGAACGACTGCGGCGCCGAGCTGGCCGACAACCTCGGCAACGTGCTGCGCCTCTTGCCCCGCTGGACCGACGCCGCCGTGCGCGACGAGTTCGTGCACGTGCTGCTCGGCCGAGCGGTGGCGGAGATGATCCGCGAGTTCGAGCCCGCGCGACTCGCGAAGAAGGAAGAGATCTACAAGAAGCACCACAAGACCATCATCGAGACCTTCGAGGGTGAGACGCGCGTGGCGTACCGCCACGCGCTCGGTGCGCTGTTCACGGTGCTCAAGGCCGACTTCGGCGTGAAGGTCGGGCTGCCCGTCGCCAACGAGTCGACGTTCGTCGCCGCCGTGGGCGCCGAGATGGGCATCGAGGGCGACGAGAGCTGCAACTCCTCCTGTGGCGTGAAGTGAGAGGTACGTGATGGAACTGTCGAACGTCTTTCTGTTCGTGGGCTTGCCCTACGCCGCGATGGTGATCTTCCTCCTGGGGACCATCCAGCGCTACCGCAACAAGGGCTTCAAGGTGTCGTCGTTGTCCTCGCAGTTCCTCGAGGGCAGGGCGCTGTTCTGGGGCATCGTGCCCTTCCACTTCGGCATCCTGGTGCTGTTCCTCGGCCACCTGTCGGCGTTCCTGCTGCCTGGTCCCACGCTCATGTGGAACGCCGACCCGATGCGGCTCATCACGCTCGAGATCACGGCCTTCGCCTTCGGCCTGTCCACGCTCGTGGGCTTGGCAGCGCTGTTCGTGCGCCGCCTCACCAACGTGCGCATCAAGATGGTGACGACGAAGATGGACATCTTCCTCGAGCTCCTGCTCTTGGTGCAGGTGGTGTTCGGCCTGTGGGTGGCCGTGGGCTATCGCTGGGGCTCGTCGTGGTTCGCCGCCGACCTGACTCCCTACCTGTGGTCGCTGTTCAAGGCCGACCCAAACATCCTGGCCGTGAGCGCCATGCCGTGGCCCATCAAGGTCCACATCGTGGGCGCGTGGCTCATCATCGGCATCTTCCCCTACACCCGCCTCGTGCACTTCCTGGTGGCGCCGCTGCACTACATCACCCGTCCCTACCAGCGCGTGATGTGGAACTGGGATCGCAAGGCCATCCGCGACCCGCGCACGCCGTGGAGCGCGATGCGCCCGAAGAACAACTGACGACCAAGGCCATGCCGACGTGAGCGATCTGATCCAGATTGGCGATAAGGGCGGTGATCCCGTCCGTCGGCAAGAAGAGCGGGGCTGCGACCAGCCCGACGGTCTCAGCCCCATGGACCCGCCCGACGCGTACGCGCCGCCGGGCGAGGTCCCGGGCGACGAGGCCGACCTCGCGAAGCGCCATGGCTACCTGCGCGCGCTCACGGGTGACCACGCGCGACTGATGGAGGCCATGGCGCTCGTCGAGGAGAAGCTCGCCAACGTGAGGGAGACGGGCTTCACGCAGGCCGCCGACGTGGCGGTGATGCGCTTTCTGGAGACCTTCGACCGCGAGTTCATCGCGCACAGCCGCGAGGAAGAGGCGCGGCTGTTCCCGCTCTTGCACGAGCGCCTCATCGCCGCCGGTGAGCACAGCAAGAGCCGCGTGATCACCACGGCCATCGACGTGATGAAGGACGAGCACCTGAAGGCGGTGCAGCTCGCCGCCGTGGTGCTCAACCTGGTGCGCGTGGCGTCGGTGCTGCCCGACGAGAAGTCGGCGCAGCTCGTGGTCAACGCCGCGCTCGGCGAGCTCACGAAGCTCGTCGAGCTCTTGCGCCTGCACATCTTCCGCGAGGACGGCATCGTCTTTGCTCGTGCGCAGGGCCTGCTCTCCACCGCCGAGCTCGACGCCATGGGCGCCGCCGGCAGGAGACGCGACGGGTAGAAGAGGTCCTGCGTCATGGAAGAAGTCGCGAGCGCCAAGTCACACAAGGCCCTGGTGCTAAACACCCTCGCGTTCACCGCCTGCTTCGCGGCGTGGATGCTGAACGGTGTGTTGGTCACGTTCCTCACCAACAACCAGGTGTACCCGTGGGGGCCCGTCGAGATCGGCTGGCTCATGGGCATCCCCGTGTTGACGGGCTCGCTCTTCCGCCTGCCTGCCGGGCTCCTCACCGACAAGTACGGCGGCAAGCCCGTGTTCACGGCCATGCTGATGTTCTGCGCGGTGCCCATGTACCTGCTGAGCACCGTCGACTCCTTCCTCGGCTTCGCTCTGTGTAGCTTCGGCTTCGGGCTCACGGGTGTGGGCTTCTCTATCGGCATCGCGTTCACCTCGGTGTGGTACCCGAAGAAGAACCAAGGCACGGCGCTGGGCATCTTTGGCGCCGGCAACGCCGGCGCGTCGCTGTCGACGCTGTTCGCGCCCACGCTGCTCAACCGCTTCACCAACGGCGGCGTCGACCTCGAGGGCTGGCGCATGTTGCCGAAGGTGTACGCGGCGATGCTGCTCGGCATCGGCGTGTTGTTCCTGATCTTCTCCACCAACAAGAAGCCGACCGCGACGAAGCTGACCCTCAAGCAGCAGCTCGAGCCCCTCAAGTCGGTGCGCGTGTGGCGCTTCGGCCTCTACTACTTCCTGGTGTTCGGGTGCTTCGTCGCGTTC
This sequence comes from uncultured Myxococcales bacterium, assembly GCA_964580865.1. GTDB lineage: Bacteria > Myxococcota > UBA727 > UBA727 > VGSZ01 > JACOUT01. Next base: position 28,888 of record CAZONM010000001.1, read on the forward strand.
TCGCAGTGGCTGGTGCCGTACTTCGTCAACGCCTACTACATGCCGCTCGTCACCGCCGGCATCCTGGCCTCACTCTTCAGCTTCCCCTCGGGCGTGATCCGCGCGCTCGGCGGTTGGCTGTCGGACAAGTTCGGCGCGCGCCGCGTGATGTTCTGGGTGTTCGCCACCTCGTGCATCATCAGCGCCGCCGTCATCGTGCCGAAGATGGAGATCTACTCGCCCGGCCGCGGCGTCATGGCCATGCGCCCGGGCGTGGTGAGCGAGGTGAACTACGGCAGCATCACCGTGGGTCCCGACACCTACAAGCTCCAGCCCAAGCCCACCGAGCTCAAGACCTACGACGAGACCATGGCCATCTTCCCCGGCAAGGAGACGTGGCAGGAGCCCGCCGTGGTGGTGGGGCAGAAGGTGCAGAAGCGCGAGCTCTTGGCCAAGGGCGTCACGCGCATCTTCTTTCAAGCCAACGTGTGGATCTACGCGTTCCTGGTCATGGTCATCGGCATCATCTGGGGCATCGGCAAGGCCGGCGTCTACAAGTACATCCCCGACTACTTCCCGCAGCAGGTGGGCGTGGTCGGCGGCATGGTCGGCGTCATCGGCGGCCTCGGGGGCTTCGTGTGCCCCATCCTGTTCGGCTACCTGCTCGACTGGACCGGCCTGTGGACGAGCTGCTGGATGCTGATGCTGGCGCTGTCGATCGCATGCCTGTGGTGGATGCTGCGCGTGGTGCGCATCATCGAGAAGAACGCCGCGCCCCAAGTGGCGCAGAGCTTCGAGCAGACGCCCGAGAAGCCAAGCAGCAACGGTTCGTGACGCGACGAGCGCGTGTGGAGGCATGATGACGACGAGCACGGCAGCGGAAGGCGCGCGGGTGGGTGGGCTTGCGGGGTGGCTGCCGGCGTGGGCGCCCGAGGACGCGCAGTTCTGGGCCGCCGAGGGCAAGAGGCGCGCGTGGCTCACGCTCACGCTCACCACGCTCGGGCTCATCGCGTCGTTCGCCACCTGGTTCGTCTTCAGCGCGGTGGCCGTGCGCCTGCCGAACATCGGCTTCACGTTCGACACCATGCAGCTGTTCTGGTTGAGCGCCATGCCCGGGCTCTCGGGCGGCTCGCTGCGGCTCATCCACAGCTTCCTCACGCCCATCTACGGCACGCGCCTCACGGTGTCGGTGGCGACCTTCCTCAAGATCTTCCCCATGCTCTGGCTCGGCGTCGCGGTGCAGAACCCCGACACGCCCTACTCGAGCTTCCTCATCATCGCGTTCCTGTGCGGCATGGGCGGCGGCGACTTCTCGTCGTTCATGCCCTCGACGTCGATGTTCTTTCCGAAGCGCCTGCAGGGCACGGCGCTCGGCCTGCAGGCCGGCATTGGCAACCTCGGCGTGTCGATCGTGCAGTTCGTGACGCCGTGGATCATCGGCTTCCCGCTGTTGTCGGCCTTCGGCGGGCCGCAGCCCTTCGTCAAGGGCGAGGTGCACAAGGACATCTGGCTGCAGAACGCGGCCTTCTGGTACGTGCCCTACCTCGCGCTCGCGGGCGTGCTGTGCTTCATGTTCTTGCGCTCGGTGCCGGGCAAGAAGCCGGCGGTGGGCGACATGTTGAAGAGCATGGTGAGCGACCGCCACGTGTGGTTCTGCGTCATCACCTACGTCATGACCTTCGGCACCTTCTCGGGGCTCGCGGCCGCCTTCCCGCTCATGATCAAGTCGATCTACGGCGGCTTCCCCGACGCGCCCGACCCGCTCAAGTACGCCTTCCTCGGCCCGCTGGTCGGCTCCGCCGTGCGCTTCATCGGCGGGCCGCTGGCCGACAAGTTCGGCGGCAGCATCTGGACCCAGATCTCCGGCGCCGGCCTCATCCTCGGCAGCCTGGCGCTCATCTTCGGCGGCTACCTGACGCCCACGGGCCTCGAGCAATTCTCGGGCTTCGTGTGGATCATGCTCTTCCTCTTCCTCTCGGCCGGCATCGGCAACTTCGCCACCTTCCGCCAGTACCCCATCGTCTTCGCGTACGACGCCAGGAAGGGTGCGCAGGTGCTCGGCTGGACGGGCGCCTGGGCCGCCTACGGCCCCCTGCTGTTCTCGTCGCTGATCGGTGCGAGCATCTCGACGTTCGGCTCGGCCAAGGCCTTCTTCTGGGGCGCTTGCGCCTTCTTCGTCGTCGGCAGCGCCATCAACTGGTGGTGCTACACGCGGCCGGGCGGCGAGCGCTGCGACTACGGCTCATGGAAGGGCACGTGGTGGGACAAGGCCAAGGACACCTGGCCCACCAAGAGCTGACTCACGACCGCAGCGGCCGCGCGGCCGCGCTTGCGCGCCGCCGCTTGGCGTCTGCCCCGTCACCGCGCGCCGCCCTCTGCGCGAGCCCACGAATGCGGTGCGAGAGCGCCAAGAGCTCGGGCGACGCCTCGGCGTCGAGCTCACCCTCGAGCAGGCGGCGGTGCTCCTCGAACGCGGCCTGCGCCTCGCGCGGCCGCCCGAGCTCCTGCAAGAGCTCCATCTGCGCGATCAACAGGTCCTCGCGGAACGGGCTCGCGCGCAGCGCGCGCCGCCAGCAGGAGAGCACCTTCTCGTGGTTGCCCTGGGAGCGATGCACGCGCGCCAGGCGCTCGAGCGCGTCGATGTACGCCTCGCGCAGCGCGGCGCGCTCGGCGTCGCACCACTCGGCGAACGGCTCGTCGGCGAACAGCTCGCCGCGGTAGGTGTCGACCGCCTCCTCGAGCGCGGCCGCCGCCTCGGGCGCGCCCTCGTCGTCGCCGCGCACGCCGCGCGCCAGCGCTTGGCGGAAGCGCACCAGGTCCACGTCGATGGGGCCGCTCATGTCGAGGTAGTACAGCTCGCCGCGGTTACGCACGTACTTCCAGTCGCGGTCGGTGCGGCTCGGCTCGATCACCGAGCGCAGATCGTGCACCACGCCGTGCAGGCGGTTCGCGCCTTGGCGCGGCTCCACCTCGGGCCACAGCTGCTCGATGAGCACGTCGCGGTTGACGGGCGCGCCCGCGTTGAGCGCCAAGAGCTTGAGCAAGACGAGCGCCTTGCCGCGCGTGAAGCTCTCGGCGGGGATGGGCTGGCCACGTCGCCACACGGCGAAGGGCCCGAAGCAGCGCAGCTCGAGCTCGGGCGCCACCCCGCCGCCGATGGCTACGAGCTCGCCGCTCTCGCCCGTCGCGCGCACCGCCACGCCGGTCGCATGCCCCTGCAGGCGGATGGCGAGCTGGCTCGCCATGCACAGGAGCGGCACCAGGCGCGCATGCGTGTGCTCGGGCGCCGCGCGGCCGAAGTCGAGCACCACGAGCCCGTGCAGGCGCCCGTTGGCGACGAGCGGCAGGCAGCAGGGGCTGACGGCGCGCCGCGGCAGTCCACAGCGGCATGCCTCGGGCCACTCGCGGCGCCCGGGCTGCGCGGCCACGCCGTGCGCCGCGAGCAGCGACGTGCAGCTCGCGAGCGCGCCGCTCTCGGCGTGCGCGCACACGAGCGAGGCCGGGCCGGTCGACACCACGCGGCTCGGGCGATCGGTGGTGGGATCGATGAGCGCGAGCGTGCCGTACTGGGCGCCCGCCACCTGCTTCATCAGCTCCAGCACCGCGCGCAGCTGGCGGCCGCCGTCGTCGAGGTCGCCGCACACCGCGTCCACCGACTGGCGCAAGGCGGCCAGGCCCGCGCGCACCGCGCTCGCCATCGGCACCGCGGCGCGCTCCAAGAGCTCCTGCACGCGGTCGACGGGAAAATCGTCGCGCCGCGACAGGAGGTGCAACGAGCCGAGCACGCCGCGCGCGTCGGGGAGCGGCACGGCCACCAGCGAGCGGATGCCCGCCTCCACCACGCTCGTGCGCAGGTAGCGCGGATCGTCGCCCAAATTGCCCCTGCGCGCGATGGGCAGCCCCGTGGCCACCACCAAGCCCGGGTACCCTGCGCCGGCGGAGAAGCGCGTGCGTGTCACCAGCGCGTCGTCGTCAGGGCCCGTCCACACGCACAAGAGCGGGTCGCGGCCCTCGGGCTCGCACAGGAAGATCTCGGCGTCGTCGGCGCCGGTGGCGCGCACCAACACGCGCAGCGCGCGCCGCAGCCCCTCGAGCATGTCGTCGGAGGCCACGGCCGCCGCCACCTCGCCCACGATGGCGGCGACGTTGAAGTCGCCGGCCACGTCGTCGAGGACCAGGGCGCGCTTGACCACCGTGCGCAGCTGATCGTTGGCGAACGGCTTCGCCAGGTAGTCGCACGCGCCCGAGCGCATGGCCTCGACGGCCGAGTCGATGGTGCCGTAGCCGCTCATGAGCGCGACCTTGGTGAGCGGCCAGTGCTGGCGCGCGTGGCGCAGCAGCTCGAGGCCGCTCATGGCGGGCAGCACCACGTCGCACAGCACCAGGTCGAACTCGGCCTCGCGCAGGCGCTCGAGCGCGTCCTCGGCGCTGTGCACGGCCTCGGCGGCCACGCCCTCGAGCGCCAGGCGCTCCACGATCACGGCCGCGACCTCGTGGTGATCGTCGACGACGAGGAGGCGCGCGGGGCGGGGCGCTGGCACGAGCGGCACCGGTCAGCCCCCGATCCGCGACATCCCGATGGTGGTGATGGCGCCTTCGCTCCACGCGTGGCCCATGGGCTTGAGCGCGGCCGCGCTGGTGAAGCGCGCCTCGATGAGCGCCTCGTCGCGCGCGCGCGCGGCGTCGCGCAGGGGCACGCTCACCTCGTAGGCCAGGCACGGGCGCAGCTCGCCGGTGGAGGTGAGGCGGAAGCGGCTGCACGAGTCGCAGTAGCGATCGGAGATGGGCGTGATGAACCCCACCACGCCGAGCGCGCCCGGGATGCGCCAGTAGCGCGCCGGCCCGTTGCCCGGCAGGCCGCTCGTCGACACTAAGCCGTAGTCGGCCGTGAGCCGCTGGCGCACCTTGGTGAGGTCGACGTAGCGCTCGGCGAGGTTCTGCGCCGCGCCCTCGCCCACGGGCATGAGCTCGAGCAGGCGCACCACCAGATCGTGCTCGCGCGTCAGCTCCACCCAGGCGTCGATCTCGTCGTCGTTCATGCCCTTCAAGACCAGCACGTTGATCTTGAGCGGCCGCAGGCCCGCGCCGGCGGCCTTGCGCACGCCGCGCCACACGTCGTCGAGGGAGCCGTTGCACGTGATGGCGCGGAAGCGCTCGGGCTTGAGCGAGTCGACGCTGACGGTGAGGCGATCGAGCCCGGCCGCGGCCAGCTGGTCGACGTGGCGCTCGAGCAGCATGCCGTTGGTGGTCATGGCCACCTCGCGCACGGTGGTCTCGCGCTTGAGCTGGGCGATGAGGTCGGGCACGCCGGCGCGCACCAGCGGCTCACCGCCGGTGATGCGCACGCGGTTGACGCCGAGGCGGCTCGCCACGCGCACGATGGCGGTGATGTCGTCGAACGACAGCAGCTCGTCGGGCCGCTCGAAGGCGTGCAGCCCGCGCGGCAGGCAGTACTCGCAGCGCAGGTTGCAGCGATCGGTCACCGAGATGCGCAGGCTCTTGACCGTGCGGCCGCAGCTGTCGGCCAGCGTGGCCCCGCCACCCGTGCGCCCCGTTGCGAGCTCACCCGCCATGCGCGCTCCTCGAGAAAGGTCGACGACCCGTTGGTCTTGGCGCCTAGAACCTAGCGGGTCAACGGTGTCGGCGCGGATCCGGGTGCGGCAAAAAGCCGCCCGCGATCACCCGGCCCGCTCAGTAGCGCCACGCCACCGACAGCTCGGCGTAGTGAGCCCAAGCGCTCGCCCCGGCGACGAGCCCCGCGTTGTCTCGCGCCTCGAAGGTGTAGCGCGCCGTGGCCGTGACGCCCCCGAGGCCGCGATCCCAGCCGGCGCTCGAGAGCCGGCCGCCATCGACCGTGAAGGCCAGGCCCACGCCGAGCTGGAGCGTGTGCTCGATGACGGGCTGCGTGAGGAAGCGCGTGAACGGCTGCCCCGTGGGATCATCGAAGGGCGGCTGGAACGTGGGCTCGCCGTCGAGGTAGCCGTCGTCGAGCACCGAGCCGTCGCGCCCCGGGATCACGCCCGCGCTGGCGTTGCCGTGCCGCACGAGCGCGGCCGAGGCCTCGAGATCCAACAGGCCGCGCTCCACGTCGTCGCGCGCGCGCACCAGCGCGCGCAGCTGCACGCGGTCCGAATTGGGCGGCAGCGCGGGGCCGAAGCTCTGCCCCGCGTTCGTGTAGTTGAACCAGTTGAGCCCGCCGCCGCCGTCGCCGATGTGCGTGTACATGTACGGCATCACCGCGGTGTAATCGACGGTGACGAGGCGCAGGCCCTGGTGGAGCCCCGGGCGCCCGCGCCCCAGGAGCGCCGCCGGCGACAGCGCGGCGCCCACCTGCGCGGCCAGCTTGTACTTGGTGTCGAGCTGCAGGCGCGCCAGGTCGTTGAAGCTCGCGTCGTCGAGGAAGACCACGCCCTTGAGGTCGAGCCCGGCCAGCGGGCTCACGCGCGCGTCGACGCCCACGAGCGCGTTGTCGGCGAAGCCGCTCAGCCCCTGGCTGTGAAAGTACGTCGCCACGGGGATGAAGTAGAGCAGCTCGAAGCGCCCACCCGAGACCACGGCCTCGAAGGCGCCGAGGTCGAGCCAGGGTGCCGCGTGGAAGTCGATGGCGTGCAGGTGCAGGTGCTTGCCGGTGATGGCGCCCTGGCCCGCGTCGTCGGTGGCGGTGAGCTCGTAGAGCGCCAGCTGCGCCGTCACGAGCGGCCGGCGCAGCACCAGCGAGAACGCGCCCGCCTGCGGGGCCTGCTGCCCGATGACGACGCCGTTGTGCCAAAAGGGGCCCGCGCGGTGGCGGCCGAGGCCGGCTTGGAACAACAGCTCGCCGTTGCCGTCGCCGATGCCCACGGAGCCGTGGGAGGTCTGGCGCAAGAAGAACGTCTGCCCGCCGAGGTCGAGGTCGGCGTCGTCGTAGATCAGATCCTCGCGCGCGCCCGAGTACGCCGGCAGCGCGAGCCCGTCGTCGGTGCGCACGGCCATCAGCTGGTAGCGCGCGGCGCCGCCGAGCCAGCTCGTCGCCATGCCTTGGAGCGACGGCTCGACCGTGGCCTTGAAGAACGGCCCACCGGCGTCGCTCGCGCGGCGCTCCTCCATACGCAGCGTGAGGTGCAGCGGGTCGTCGAGCTGGCTGAGCAGCCAGGCGGCGCGCGCCCGGTCGGCGGGCCAGGCGGCGTGATTGCCCGCGACGTCCGCGAGCAGGCGGCGCACCATCTGCAACGGATAGGGCTGCAGCGACGGCAGCCGGCGCAGCAGGCCTTGGGCCTCCCACACCTCGAGCTCGGTGTAGAGGACGTCCGTGGGATCGGCGACGGCCTGCGCGCGCAGCGGGCCGGCCGCGAGGGCGAGCGCGCCAGCGAGCGCGCGCGCCCACCGGCCGAACGTCAATCGAGCACCGCGCGTCCGGCGGGCTGCGCGCTCGGGCTCCACAGCGCGGGCGTGCTCGCGGGATCGAGGGCGGGCCGGTGCTGACGGCGGCGCACGTCGCTGAGCGCCACGTGCAACGAGCGCAGCGCCTTCTTGCGGGCGGCGTGCATGGGGGCCGTGATCGGGCGCCCGTCCCACTGCACCTCGAGCTCGCCCACGGTGTCGCGCCGGCCGATGGGCAGGCGCAGCACCGAGCGTCCTGCGTCGGGGGGCGCGCGGCGCTCGCCATCGTGCCAGGCGAGCACGCGCGTCGCGTCGTGAGCGTCGCGCACCTCGAGCCGCACCGCGTTGCAGCCGAGGGTGGGCAAGAGGGCCTCGATCTCGCGCCAGGCGCTGTCGAGGTTCGGCGCGGCGCGCACCTGCGACGCGGCCGTGCGCGCGCGCACCACGAGCCTCTTGCCCGACATGGGGACCACGCCGAAGAGACCCACGCGCCGCACCAGCAGCGCGCCGATGGCGGCCGCGGCCACCAGCGCCACCGCGCGGCGCACCGGGTTGTCGTCGAGCAGCTCCAGGCCGGCCAGGCCGAAGACGGCGGCCACGCCCCAGAGCGTCAGCACCGCGCCGCGGTGCGTGAGGCCAAGCGCCATCAGGCGGTGGTGCAGGTGCTCGCGATCGGGCGAGAACGGGTTCTGCCCGCGCGCCATGCGGCGCACGATGCACAGCGTGGTGTCGAGGAGCGGCACCGCCAGCGCCAAGAGCGGCACCAGCGTGACCGTGAGCGCGGCGTTGGCCTTCTGGTGCGTCCACAAGGACGCCACGGCCAGGAAGAAGCCGAGGAAGAGCGAGCCCGAGTCGCCAAGGAAGATGCGCGCGGGGTTGAAGTTGAAGATCAGGAAGCCAACGAGGGAGCCGGCCAGCGCCACCATCAGCAGGCACAACAGCACGTGGTCAGCCGCGAACGCGACGCCGGCGAGCACCAACGTGGCGGCCAGCGCGATGCCCGCCGCGAGCCCGTCGAGCCCGTCAATGAGGTTGACGGCGTTGACCACGCCCACGATCCACAAGAGCGTCACCGGCATCGAGAGCAGCCCGAGCTCGACCATGATGCCCATGGATCCGCCGAGGTGCTCGATGCGGAAGCCCACGGCCCACATGGCCGCGGCCACGGCGAACTGCACGACGAACTTCTGCCGCGCGCGCATGCCGCGCAGGTCGTCGTAGATGCCGAGCGCGACGATGGCGACACCGCCGCCGATGAACCCGAGCGTCAGGCGCAGGTCGGCGTAGACCGCGTTGGCGACGTCGTTGTCGTGCAGCGCCAGGGCGATGACGGGGGTGAGGAAGGCCGCGGCCACCGCGATGCCGCCCAGGCGCGGCACGGCGCGACCGTGGAGCTTGCGGATCGCGTCGGGTTGGTCGAGCAACCGCCGCTTGCGTGCGAGCAGGGCCACCAGTGGCGTCAGCGCGGCGGCCACGAGCAGGGCGAGCAGGAACGCGACGACGTAGGTTAGCACGTAGGCCTCCCTACGACACGCACCCACATCTTCGAGGTCCACCCCGATGCGTCGACTCTTCCGTCGAACAAGACCGGCTGCGCAATCACACCAGCCTCCCAAGGAAATCCAACAACATGGCGCCGGGTCCCCGCCCGGAGCGCTTGGAAGAATGCCTGACAAATGGGACTTTCACCAGTCGATTCCCCATCGGGAGTGATCCGTACCTCTTCGAGACAGGTCGCCGGCCTCGGGGCCCACCCGACCAGGCCGAAAGGGTCGAAAAACTGGACACCCGAGCCCGTGCCCGATACCAACGGCGTCACCGGTGTGGGGCCCGTTACCGCCCCCGCACGGCTTGATGATGCGGCGTGTCTTTGCCTGTTTCCTGGCGTTGACGGCAGCCAGCCTTGGCGCAGCCCGCGTGCGTGCCCAGGACCCGGCCGACCTGCAAAATTCGAGCGTCCTTGGCGCCGCCATGGGATCGCCTGACGGGTCGGAGGCGTTGCTGGGCAGCCACGAGGCTGGCGTCGGCGCGCGATCGCGGCGCTACGGCCTCGGCTTGCCGCTCGGCGAAAGCCCCAGCGGCGAGCCCTCGGCGCCCACCCCGCACGTCAGCACACCGAAATCAAAGAAGAACCTTGGCCTGACCGGGTTCCAGCGCTTCGTCGAGGGCAGCGTGGGGCGCCTGCTGCCAATCGCGGGCATGGAGGCGTTCGAAGGGGCGCCCAGCACGTTTGCCCCGCTCAAGAACCCCCAGGTCCCGGGCGACTACGTCATCGGCCCCGGCGACGAGGTGGTGGGCCACATCACGGGCGTCATCGACCAAGGGCTCGCCCTGACGGTGGACGCGAGCGGCAGGGTTGCGATCCCCAAGGTCGGCACCGTCGTGCTGGCCGGCGTGCGCGCGGCGGACCTCGAGGCCTTCCTCACCAAGGAGCTCAGCCGCAGCTTCCGCAACTTCACGCTCTCGGCCACGCTCGGCCGGCTGCGCGCCGTCGAGATCTACGTCGTGGGCCAGGCGCGCGCGCCGGGCAAGTACACCGTGAGCGGCCTCTCGTCGGCCGTCAACGCCGTGTTCGCGAGCGGCGGTCCGTCGGAGCATGGTAGCTTGCGGCGCATCCACGTGTTGCGCGGCGGTGTCGTGGCGGCGCAGCTCGACCTGTACCGCTTCCTCACCCTTGGCGATCACACTGGCGACGTGCCGTTGCAGAGCGGTGACACGCTCGTGTTCCTTCCGGCCGGGCCGCGGGTGGCGCTGGTGGGGCAGGTGGCGCGCGAGGCGATCTTCGAGCTCGCCCACGACGACGAGCCGCTCGGCGATCTGCTCCAGCTCTCGGGTGGCCTGCCGCCGGTGGCGTCGCGGCACCAGGCGACGCTCGAGCGCATCGACCCCGGCGCCAAGGTCGCGCGTCGCCTGCAGCACCTCACCAGCGACAGCGGCGGCTTGCAGACGCCGCTGCGCGACGGCGACATCGTCACGTTCTTCCCCATCAGCCCCGCGTACGACAACGCGATCACCTTGCGCGGCAACGTGGCGCAGCCGATCCGCGTGCCCTTCGCACCCGGCATGCGGGTGAAGGACGTCATCCCCGATCGGCAGGCGTTGATCACGTTCGACTACTACAAGAAGCGCAACCTCCTGGTGCAGTTCGAGGAGCCGCCGCTGCCGCAGAAGCCCACCTACGGCCCCCTCGGTCAGCTCGAGGAGCCGCCGCCCCAGAAGACGCCGTTTTGGCGCGACCCGGCCGCGGCCTCGCTGGCCGACGTGCAGGCCGACGCGCGCCAGACCCTCGACACCGTCAACTGGCAGTACGCGCTGATCGAGCGCCTGAACACCGCCACGCTCACCACCGAGCTCATCCCCTTTCACCTCGGCAAGGCGGTGCTCGAGGGGGATCGCAAGGAGAACATCGAGCTCCATGCCGGCGACGTCATCACGGTGTTCGGCGAGAGCGACCTGCAGGTGCCGCAGGCCAAGCGCACGCGCCTGGTGCGCATCGAAGGCGAGGTGTCGGCGCCCGGCGTGTACCAGCTCGGCCCCGGTGAGACGCTGCCAGCACTGATCGCGCGCGTCGGCGGCTTCACCGAGCAGGCCTACGTCTACGGGCTGTCGCTCAAGCGCGCCAGCGTGCGCGAGGCGCAGACGCGCACCCTCGAGACCGTGGCTCGCCAGCTCGAGACCCAGATGCGCGAGGGCTTGGCCGCGCGGCAGGCGAACATCGGCGGCGGCACCGATTCGGGCACGATGGTGGCCCTGCAGGCACAAACACAAGCCGAGGAGCGCCTGGTCCGCGAGCGCGTCGAGCGGCTGCGCGCCCTGCGCCCCGAGGGGCGTGTGTCGCTGGAGCTCGATCCCCGCCGGCCGCAGGTGCCCGACGTGCTGCTCGAGGCCGACGACGAGATCTTCGTGCCCGCCGTGCCGTCGTTCGTGTCCGTGCTCGGCGCCGTACACAATGAGAACAGCCTGCTGTGGAAACAAGGGCGCACCGTGGCGCAGTACATCGACATCGCGGGTCTCACCGAGTCCGCAGACGCCGAGAACCTGTTCGTGCTGCGCGCCGACGGCAGCGTCGATGGGCGCAACCGAGGCTTCTGGGCGTTCTTGGGACCGCAGCCCATCGACACGGAGCTGCAGCCCGGCGACGTCATCGTGGTGCCCGAGCGCGTCGACCTCGAGACGGGCTACACCGTCTTCATGCGCGGGCTCAAGGACTGGACGCAGATCCTCGCGAACATGGGGCTGGCGGCGGCGGCCATCGCGGTGTTCGCGCGATGAGCGACGCTCCCGGCGACCCGGTGGCACCCGGCGCTTCCCCGGAGCTCGACCTGGTGGCGGCGGTGCGCGTGCTGCGCGCGGGCTGGCGCCTGTGGGCGCTGGCACCGCCGGTGGTGGGCCTGCTCACGTTCGGCATCGCATCGGTGTGGCCGAAGACGTACACGGCCTCGGCGTTGGTGATGCCGCCGGCTCAACAGAGCTCGTCGGCGCTGGCGGCGCTGGCGAGCCAGCTCGGCGCGCTCGGTGGGCTGGCCGGCGCGGCGGCGGGCGCCAAGAGCCCGATCGACCAGCATGTCGCGCTCCTGCGCAGCCGCAACGTCACCGACGCGCTCATTCGCCGCTTCGACCTGCGCCAAGTGTACGGCAAGGCGCTGCTGGAGGAGGCGCGCCTGGCGCTGGCGGCGCGGTCCTCCATCAGCGCCGGCAAGAAGGACGGCCTCATCGTCATCGCGGTGGACGACCACGACCCGCGCCGCGCCGCCGACCTCGCCAACGGCTACGTCGACGAGCTGCGCCGGCTCCTGGCCGAGGTCGCCGTGGGCGAGGCGTCGCAGCAGCGCGCGTTCTTCGAGGGCCAGCTGAAGGACGCGCGCACCGCGCTGACGACGGCGGAGGAGGCGCTCAAGGCCGCGCGCGTCTCCGAGACGATGCTCAACGTCACGCCGCAGCTGGCCGTGGCGGGTGTGGCGCGCCTCAAGGCGCAGATCACGGCGCAAGAGGTCAAGATCGCGGCCATGCGCGGCTTCGCGGCCGACGACAACCCCGACCTGCGGCAGGCTCACGCCGAGCTCGCGGCGCTGCGGGCCCAGCTCGCGGGCACGGAGGACCGGGCCGGCGCCGTGGAGTCCGACTACCTCAAGCTCTATCGCGACTTCAAGTACGCCGAGATGCTCTTCGAGCTCATCGCCAAGCAGTATGAGCTGGCCAAGATCGAGGAGGCGCGCGAGGGCTCCGTCATCCAGGTCATCGACGCCGCCATTCCGCCAGAGCTGAAGTCGAGGCCCAAGCGGCTCCCCATCGCCGCCGGCGCGGCCGCCGCTGCCCTCATCGCGGCAGTCGCGTGGCTGCTCGCCGGGCCCCGCGTCCTCCAGGTGCTGCGCGGCTGATCGCCCGCATGACGCCTTCCCCAGGCCGTGCAAAGGCGCTAGTCCGACGGCGCCATGCGGACCTACCGAGTCATCACCGACCGCCCGTTGCGCTTCGCCCTGGCCGGGTGCGGCCGTATCGCAGAGAGCCACTTCGAGGCCATCAAGAAGCATGCGGGGCGGTGCGAGCTGGTGGACGTGTGCGATGTCTCGGCCACGGCGTTGGAGGCAGCGGCGACGAAGACGGGCGCGCGTCCGCACCGCTCGTTCACCGGCATGCTCGCCGCCACCAACGCCGACTGTGTGGTGCTCACCACGCCGAGCGGGTTGCACCCCGCGCAGGCCATCGAGGCGGCGCGCGCGGGCTTCAACGTCATGACCGAGAAGCCCATGGCGACCCGGTGGCACGACGGCCTCGCCATGGTGAAGGCGTGCGACGACGCCGGCGTTCGGCTGTTCGTGGTCAAACAGAACCGCCGAAACCAGACGCTGCAGCTGGTCAAGCAGGCCGTCGAGCGGCACCGCTTCGGGCGCATCTACATGATCGGCGTCAACGTCTTCTGGACCCGGCCGCAGTCGTACTACGACAGCGCCGCGTGGCGCGGCACGTGGGAGTTCGACGGCGGCGCGTTCATGAACCAAGCGAGCCACTATGTGGACCTGCTCGATTGGATCGGCGGCCCGGTGGAGAGCGTCATGGCCTACACCGGCACGCTGGCGCGCGACATCCAGGTCGAGGATACGGGCGTCGCCGCCCTCAAGTGGCGCAACGGCGCCATGGGGACGCTCAACGTCACGATGCTGACCTACCCGAAGAACCTGGAAGGCTCGATCACCATCCTCGGCGAGAAAGGATCGGTGCGCGTGGGGGGCGTGGCGGTCAACGAGATCCAGCATTGGCAGTTCGCCGACCCCGACCCCATGGACGCCACCATCAAGGACGCCAGCTACCAGACCACGTCGGTGTATGGCTTCGGCCACCCGCTCTACTACGACAACGTCATCAGCACGCTGCGCGGTGAGGCCGCTCCAGAGACCGACGGCCGCGAGGGCCTGCGCTCGCTGGAGCTCTTGATCGCCATGTACCTCTCGGCGCGCGACGGCAAGCGCGTCAGCCTGCCGCTCTCCTACTAGCCATGCCCGTCACCATCCACCCCTCCGCCATCGTCGACGCGGGCGCCGTGCTCGGCGACGGCTGTCGCGTCTGGCACTTCGTCCACATCAGCGGCGGAGCGCGTATCGGCGCGCGCTGCTCGTTCGGGCAGAACGTCTATGTCGGGAACGACGTGGTCATCGGCGACAACGTCAAGATCCAGAACAACGTCTCGGTCTACGACGCGGTCACGCTCGAGGACGACGTGTTCTGCGGTCCGAGCATGGTGTTCACCAACGTCATGAACCCGCGCTCGGCCGTGGTGCGCAAGAACGAATACCGGCGCACGTTGGTGAAGCGCGGCGCCACGCTCGGTGCCAACTGCACCGTCGTGTGCGGCCACACCGTGGGCGCACACGCGTTCGTGGGCGCGGGTGCGGTGGTGTGCCACGACGTGCCCGACTTTGCGTTGGTCATGGGCGTGCCGGCGCGCCAGGTCGGGTGGATGAGCCGATTCGGCGAGCGGCTGCGCTTCCCCGCCGGTGGCGGCGAGGCGGTGTGCCCTGCCACTGGCGATCGGTATCGCCTGGTCGACGGCGCGGTCGCGCTGGTCGAGGAAGCGGGCCCTCGGCCATGAGCAGCACGACGACGCTCGAGTTCATCGATCTCAGGTCGCAGTACGCCGCTCTGCGCGACACCATCAACGCGCGCATCCAGCGCGTGCTCGATCACGGGCAGTTCATCCTCGGCCCCGAGGTCAAGGAGCTCGAGGAGAAGCTGGCGGCGCTGACCGGCGCGCGTCATTGCGTCACCGTGGCGAGCGGCACCGAGGCGATCCTCATCTCGCTGATGGCGCTGGGGCTCAAGCCCGGTGACGAGGTCATCACCACGCCCTTCACGTTCGCCGCCACGGCCGAGATGATCGTGTTGCTCGGTGGTCGCCCGGTGTTCGTCGACGTCGAGGACGACACCTGCAACCTCGACGCCCGGCAGGTGGAAACCGCCGTCACCTCGCGCACGCGCGCCATCATGCCGGTGTCGCTGTATGGGCAGTGCGCCGACATGGCGGAGCTGAACGCCATCGCGGCGCGACACGGCCTGCCGGTCATCGAGGACGCGGCCCAGAGCTTCGGCGCCACGTATCGAGGCACGAAGAGCTGCAACCTCTCCACGCTCGGTTGCACCAGCTTCTTTCCGTCGAAGCCGCTGGGCTGCTACGGCGACGGCGGCGCCGTGTTCACGAGTGACGACGCGTTGGCGCAGGCCGTACGAGAGCTGCGCGTGCACGGACAGAGCCAGAGGTACACCCACACGCGCGTGGGCGTGGGTGGTCGCATGGACACGCTGCAGTGCGCGGTGGTGCTCGGCAAGCTCGAGCGGTTCTCCTGGGAGCTCGAGCGGCGGCGCGCCCTCGGCGACCGCTATCGCGCTCGGCTCCGCGAGCTCGGCGTGGCGGCCACGCCGATTGCGGTGCGCGCCGACCGTGACTGCGTGTGGGCGCAGATGACGGTGCTCGTCGACGAGCGCGATCGCGTGCAGGGGCGGCTCAAGGAGCTCGGCGTGCCCACGGCCGTCCACTACCCCAAGGTGCTCCATCACCAGCCCGCCTACGCCGGCCTGGCGCCGCCCACCGCATGTCCGAACGCCGCGCACGCCGCGTCCCGCGTGATGAGCCTGCCCATGAGCGCCGATCTGACCGATGCGCAGCTCGAGCGTGTGGTGACGTCGCTGGCGCAGGCGACGCAGCGCTGACTCACGAGGCTTCCGAGGAACCGTTGGCACGACACACCGCGCGCTGCGGAATCGATCGTACATGTAGAATCATCGTACATCCTCGCCGCGTCGGTCCTCACAGCCGAGCAGACCCGTGGCCGAGCAAGTTGGTCGACGCGTCCACCCACTCGCCCAGCGTCGAGCACGCGACCCGGAAGCCTCGCGCTTGAAGATGCCCTCCTGCCGGTGCAGCGGGATGTTGTCGCAGAACTTCACCACCAGCACGAGCGCCAGGAACCCGGGCTCCACCATCGACTTCGAAATCGTGCGCTCCGGCATGTCGGCGATGAAGACGCGGGTGGCGGCACCAAGCAGCGGCGGCAGCGACGTCGGCGATTGCGCCGGCTGCGACGGCGCCGCGTCCGCCCGCGCAGGTTCCGGCGCTGTGTACTCCTCGCGCACCAGCTCGATCCTCACCTTCGACGCCGTGATCCGCTCGATGAGCTGCGTCTTCTCTTCGCCGATCTTGACGAGCCGCTCACCACCG
Organism: uncultured Myxococcales bacterium; assembly: GCA_964580865.1. Classification (GTDB taxonomy): domain Bacteria; phylum Myxococcota; class UBA727; order UBA727; family VGSZ01; genus JACOUT01. The sequence goes on from CAZONM010000001.1 coordinate 44,936, forward strand.
GGCGCGAGCCGCTCTGGGGGGACGAGCACGAACCGACGAGGTGGCAGATCCTCGAGCGCGAGCTTGCGCCGGCCGCGCGGCGACGGCTCCTTGTTCGTGCTCGCCGACCGCCCCGCCTTCGCACCGGCGATCGCCTTGGCGGCCTGGTCAGCCGCCCGCTGCGCCTCGTCGAGCGCGCCCACGTCGCCGGCCCGCATGCTGCCGATCGTCGCCAAGAACTCGAACAGCGGCAGTTACGCTTCCTCGTGCCGCACCCGCTCGGCCTTCTGCCCGAACGCCAGGCGCTACAACAGCTCGTGCTCCAACAGGAGCTTGTCGTACGCCGTGCATCAGTGCGTCGAGCATCGCCACGGTCTCGAGGTGGCGGGCACGCAGTGTGTTGACGTCGGCGGGCTCCTCGTTCACGTCGTCATCTATCGACTCCCCGAGGAGGTTGGGGAGGAAATCGGCACGCGCGTACGCTGTTGGCGAGGGCGTTGACCGCGCGCTCGGTGGCCACGTCCTGCTTTGTTCGCACGGCGACGGCGCCCACCAGGCACCAAGCCGTCCATTGAGCAGGGCATGTCGATGGGTTCGAGCGCAGCCAGGGTCCGTCGTCCGCTGGGGACCATACGCGCTCCAAGGCTGCGAAAACGCGGATGAGCTCGGCATCGATGAACGCGGGCGGCACTCGCACGACGCGTCCGTTGGCGAGCGCGACTTGATGCGCTCGCGCTCCAGGTGGCCGGTGACAGCCGCCACTACCTCGACGAAGGTCCCTTCCACTTCAAGAGTGCGGCCGACCCCGAGCGCGATCTCGGCGACCCGAGGAACCATCGCCACCAGGCGAGCGTCGCCGGCTTCACGCGCCCGCACGCCGCGAACGCGTCCCGCGACGGGCCGCTCCTCGAACACCGCGCCCCTCGGCGCGCCACACGTCGCTGGACTCCCTCGCCATGCGTCACCTCCGCGCGCGCCACCACGCGGCGCGGCGGCGCGGGTCACTACGTGGTTGTCGGTTGTAGACGGGCACGCGCACGACTCCGGCGAGGCCAGGCGTGACGACCAGTACTGCCGCTCCCCACGGTGGGCACGGATCGTCAGCTGCGGGCCGACCGGAGCGGCGAAGATCATGCGACCAGCTCTACCGCCCCGCACGCGATCAGTTCACCCACCCGTTGACATCCCGCTGAGCGCGACAGCCTCCCAGCGCTTCGCGAAGGCGCCTCCACTGGACATCGACGCCGTCGATGATATCGACGAACCCGGCTGCTGGGATGGCCAGCGATGCCTGGCTGGAGGTCGCCTCCCATGATCAAGCGTGATGTTGTCCGACAGTACAACCTTCCCCTCGAGGTCAAGTACTGCAAGAAGTGCACGGTAAGCAACCAGAGACCACGCATCACCTTCGACGGCGACGGCGTCTGCTCAGCATGTCGGTTCGCGGACTTCAAGCGTCAACAAATCGATTGGGCCGAACGCGAACGTGAGCTGGTCGACCTCTGCAACCGGCATCGGCGCGGCAACGGAGACTATGACGTTATCGTTCCCTGCAGCGGTGGCAAGGATGGTGGGTTTGTCGCTCACCAACTCAAGCATAAATACAACATGAATCCGCTGACCGTGACATGGGCCCCACTCCGAGCAACGGAGATTGGACGACAGAACCTCGACGCGTTCATTGCCAGCGGGTTTGACAATGTCTTGGGAACGCCGAATGGCCGTCTCACGCGCAAGCTGACGAGGCTCTCGACGCAATACCTAGGTGATCCCTTCCAGCCGTTCATCTATGGCCAAACCAATTTTCCGCTCCATATGGCCGTGAAGCACCACGTGCCACTCATCATGTACGGCGAGAACGGTGAGGTCGAGTACGGCGGCGATATGAAGAATGCCTTTCGGCCAACCCGTGACATCCAAGACCACGATAGGCACTATTTCTCGGGCATGCCGCCAGAATTTTGGATTGAGCACGGCATTGGCACCGGAGACCTGAAGCCGTTCATGGCGCCGCCATACGAAGAGATTGCGGCGAACAAAACAGAGATCCACTTCCTGGGCTATTACAAGTTTTGGGATCCTCAGGAAAACTTCTATTACTGTCGCGAGCACACTGGCTTTACCCCGAACCCAGAGCGCTCCGAGGGCACCTATTCCAAGTACGCAAGCCTCGATGATCGCGTTGATGGCTTCCATTACTTCTTGGGCTACATCAAGTTCGGGATCGGTCGCACAACCTCCGACGCCGCGCATGAGATTCGCGACGGAAAGATCGACCGCGAAGAAGGTATTGCGTTGGTCAAACGGTACGACGGTGAATTTCCGCAAAAGTACTATCCCGAGTTCCTTGAATACATCGGCCTTTCCGACGATGAGTTTCAGGAGGTCGTTGACAGTTGGCGCTCGGACCACCTTTGGCATCGTACAGCAACTGGTTGGGAGCTGCGGCATGCGGTCTGGCACGAGGCGCACCGCCAGTGAGCGGAGTGCCACTCATGACGTCACGGCACGCCCAGATGCTGCATCACGGCGGAGCAGGATCCCATCGGGTCCGCCTAATCCCGCGCCTCGATATCAAGGGACCCAACCTCATCAAGGGCGTCCAGCTCGAGGGGCTGCGTGTGATAGGGAGCCCGCAGCTGTATGCATCGAGGTACTACGAGGCGGGTGCGGATGAACTCCTCTATGTCGACGTTGTCGCGAGCCTCTACGGTCGCAATAGCCTCCACGAGATCATTCGCCGTGCGGCCGAAGATGTCTTTGTGCCGCTGACCGTGGTCGGCGGACTACGAAGCGTCGATGACGTTCGTGATGCGCTGCGCGCCGGCGCCGACAAGGTTGGCATCAATACCGCTGCCGTGAAGCGGCCCCTGCTCATCGCTGAGGTCGCGAGGGCCTTCGGTTCGCAGTGCATGGTTCTTTCGATTGAAGCCAAGCGCATCGGACCCGGTCAATGGGAGGCCTATACCGACAACGGTCGTGAGCGAAGCGGCCTGGATGTCGTGGCATGGGCCCGTCGTGGCGTTGAGCTTGGAGCGGGCGAGATCGTATTGACGTCTGTTGACCGAGAAGGTGGTCGCCAGGGCTACGAGTTGGAGTTGATCTCGGCCGTTGCTTCTGCGGTAGATGTTCCAGTGATCGCAAGCGGTGGGATGGGCAAACCGATGGACCTCGTTGACGCAGTGGCGGCGGGAGCGAGTGCTGTAGCAATGGCCGATATCCTCCATTACGAACGCGCCACACTCTCTCAACTCCGTGAGGCGGCGCGTGGGGCTGGGATTGAAGTAAGGCATCCATGAAGGCCGTCACGGTTGTCGACCATGGCAGTGGCAATCTGCTCAGCGTCGCGCGTTCGCTAGAGCGAGTCGGCGCCACGGTGACGTTCTGTTCTGATACGGCCAGTCTTCTTCGCGCGGAGCGCCTAGTCCTTCCTGGGGTCGGCGCGTTTGCGACAGGAATGCAGGGGCTATCCTCCAGAGGGCTCGTCGACGCTCTACGGTCGTATTCGGAAACCGGGCGGCCGATCCTAGGCATTTGCCTCGGCATGCAGTTGCTCGCTGATGTGAGCGAGGAGTTTGGCGCACACGAGGGGCTACGGCTTATTCACGGGCGTGTTCAAATGATCCCGCGGCGAGACGTGGACGGTAATGCATTGCGGGTTCCGTTTGTCAACTGGGCGGAGCTGCAGCCGTCCCAATCATGGGAGTCATCGATTCTCGCCGATGTCCCAACTGGAAAGGCGTTCTATTTTGTGCACTCGTACCACCTCGTAGTCGACAATCCCGCACACGAATTGGCCCACTACGTCTACGGTGGGCGGAAGATCGCAGCCGTTGTCCAGGCTGGCGCCGTTACCGGCTGCCAGTTTCATCCGGAGAAGAGCGGGCCGGCCGGGCACGCGCTTCTCGCGCGCTTTCTCGCCGGTTGACGAGGACGATCCTCCTTGGCGCGCCTGGGCAGCATCGACGACCTCCTATCGATCGAGGACGATCCGGCGATCCTCGGTTTCCGTTGCCCGGCTACGGGACTACTCCTTTGGCCACTCGTTCGGGTTGCGTTCCTGCGAGAAATCCTCGGTGAGGTGTTCTACGGCGGCGCGACGGCCCCAGCGCTTTCGGGATATTCCTTACGCGCGGTCCAGTCCTTGGCGAAGGCAGCTTGGCACGATTTTCGGCATTCGCCGAATGGTGCCGACGTTGTAGTCATGGCCTCCGGTGCGGGCCGGGTGATGCGGAGCGGCCAGTCGTACAATCGCCTTGCCGATCCATTCGTCGACGTCTTGCCAAAGGGCACGATCCTTATCGAGGATCTCTTTGGCTGGCAGTGGCCAGTGCTACGCCCAGGGTCAAGAGTGCTATTCCACACGCCGTTTCAGGTCGCCGCGAGCGTCGCCGGGCGGTGTTTGGTTCGTAGCCGTCACCGGTCGCTCGCCGATCAACTGATCGCATTCGTCGTCGATCGGGCGGGTAAGTCGCTCGGCTGGGCACCTCGTCCGATTCGACAGGCCAGCGTTGCCAGGATGCTTGCTCACAAGATGGCGGCGCTGCCGGTTCTTCAGCATGGGTACCGACAATTGTTCGAGAGGGTCCGTCCACGGCTTCTCTTGAAGGAAGAGGCCTGCTATGGCCCGTCGGCAATGCTGATTTCGGTTGCTCGCGAGTTTGGCATAATAACGGCTGAATACCAACACGGCGTTGTAGCGCCTGGTCACGATGCGTACAATTTCGCCCCGACGCTTTGCGCATCACCCGCCTGGAGGGCAATCCTGCCAGATTGGTTCCTCAGCTACGGGCAATGGTGGGACGACCAAATTAACGCACCGATCAAGCGGCGTGTGATTGGCAATCCGTATCGCAGTCTGTTACTAGAGGGATCCGGAACGGGGTCAATGACGTCTCGCCAGCATCGTGAGGTATTGGTACTCGGTGACGGCATTGAGACCAACGCCTATGTTGGCCTTGCTCGCGCGCTTGCGCAGGCGCTACCAACATGGCACGTCGTATTTCGGCCCCATCCACTCGAGCGGCAGCTCGTGTCGGACCGGCACCCGAATGGCATTCCTGTCGACGACGGTCGATTTTTGGAGGTCGATTTGCAGGGGGATCTCTATCGTTCCTTCAAGCGGTCGACGGTCGTCATTAGCGAGATGTCAACGGGCCTGTTCGAAGCTATGGGATTGGTACAGGTACCGCTGCTTTGGGACACACCGAAGTCGCGGTTCACCTTGCCAACTCACAGCTTTGCCTCGTTTCGTACGGTCGATGAGTGCGCGGAGATTCTACGGAACCATGTCGGCGATGATGCTTGCCGGGACGACGCCGGCGCCATCTGGGCACCGGATTGGCAGTCAAGGTACCGCGCATTTCTCAACGACGTTCTTCAAGGCAATAATGCTCCTCTGGTCGAGAATGTTGTGTAGCGGGGCGCTGATGTCTGGTGGCCGATCTTTTTCGCGCGCCCGGTGTGGCCGGCGTCCAAGGGTGCTGGTGGTTCTGAGCGAGCGAATGAGGTGGCTGCGCACGAAACGGCTGGGCATGAAATGTAGTCGCTCCCGCCGTAGGCGCTGCGCTATCGCCATGCCGAAGTCGCGGCCTGGTGAAACAGGGACGAAGAGGACGGATGCAAGGGCTACATCTCTCATTCAAGACGACTCGTTCCACACGAAGTCGACGCGTCGTGGGAACGGTATTTCGGACCGATCGTTGAGCCAGCAGATACAGCAAGCTCACGCCGGCGTCGCCACGCGGCGGATCGTGCCCGGAAAGCGGATCGCTTGCATCGGCCCGTTGTGTCGTCGTGCTGGAGGTTTCCTGGCCAACGCACTTGCCACGACATCGCCGTCGCTCTGTTGGTTTGACAGTGGGCCGGTAGGGCCTTGCGCGTTATCTGCAAGGGCGAACGGTTGCGTTGCTGCTTCGCCACCCTCGGTCTTTGCCAGGGTCCCGGCGTCGCGTCGTGGGTTCATGGAGCGAAGCACGGAGCTCGGGTGGCCTTTGATCTCACTGCAACTTGCGGCGTCCGGCTCACTCAATGCACCTGCTCGCCGCTATTGCAGGTACCAACTCTCCAGCGTTGCGCGCCACGGTCCGCATCGGGACGATATCTGGGTGGTTCTGTCCGCTTTGCCGGCGATGTCCGCCGCCTGGCGGTCATGATGCTGAAAAGTGGGTTCATATACCTGGCAGCGAATGTCGCCTCGTCGGCTGTACCGTTCTTCTTGCTGCCCGTCCTGACGAGAGCGTTGGCGCCTGAGGCCTTTGGAGCGATCGTCGGGTTTTCTTTGGTGGCGACCATTGTGGCACCAATCGCTGGACTAAATGCTCATGGCGCGGTTGGCGTCGCATGGTTCAACCGTGACCGGGAGCATCTCCCCAGTTATGTCGGCGCAGCTGTCCTTGTTGCTTTCACAAGCACAGCGGTATGGGCGACTATCGCCGCGTTCGTCGTTTCGCAGACACCGATCGTGGACGCCGTGCCTGCCGAATGGGCGGCCGCAGCCGTTGTCATGGCTGGCGCCCAGGTCGTTCTCCAGATGCGGTTGGTGCTTTGGCAAAGCCAGAAGCGGCCGATGCCGGTCGCGACCATGCAATTCGCAGGTAGCATCGTACATATTGGGCTCGCGCTCGTGGCAGTGCTTGTTCTTGGACTCGAAGCACCGGGCCGAAACGGCGCGGCGGTTGTTGCAGCGGTCTTGTTTGCCGTTCTTGGAGTAGCTGCGCTGGCATGGGACGGCAATCTGACGTTGCGGGTTCGGCGCGACGACATTTTCGGGGTGGTGCGGTTCGGTGGCTTGCTCGTACCGCACGCGTTGGGCGGGGCCCTGACAGTCACCGTTGATCGAGTGGTCGTGGCAGCATGCTTGGGGCCTGATGCACTTGGAACCTACGGGGCCGCCGCCCAACTAGGCGCTGTCGTCGCCATCGCTGCAGATGCTTTCGGCAAGGCGTACAGTCCATGGCTGTTTGAGCGACTCGCGGCTGACGACGAGTCGGAGCGGCTCGTTGCTGTCGGCGCCATGTATGCTCTTGCCCCCCTTGCCATACCCGCCGGCGGCGTTGCCGCTGTTGCTCTGACAGCTCTCAGTAGCGTCGCTCTGGGCCCTGAATATGGCGCAGCCGCTGAACTCTTGCCATGGTTCATCGTTGGAGGGGTCGCGACGATCATCTACTTGTTGGTATCGCCGTTGTTTTTCTTTCACGACCGAACCGCTCGCCTGAGCTCCACAACGCTACCCTGCGCCGCCGTAGGGGCGCTCTGTACCTTCGCGCTAGCAAGAATCGACGGCGCTCGCGGCGCGGCCGCGGGCTTCGCGTTGACGCAGACGCTCCTGACGACGGGCGTGTGGGTCGTTGCTTTCCACACGTTCGACCTGCCATGGAGAAAACCATATCTTGCATTGCGGACTTGCTGGCGCCTTCTTCGGAATGTTGACGCCAAACCCTGACTCGGCCGGCCATGGTGCATGCGATCTCGATCCTGGCGCAACGCTGAGCTCGTTTCCACAGGCCCTCGCGCACGGTGGCAGGTTCCGCGCTCGCCGTCCGGACGCTGTTGGGCGGCTGGATGCCTCAGCCGAGCGGTGCAGCATCAACAACGTCGGTCACGCCGCCCATCAGGATGTCGGTGGTCGCCGGAGAATCGGCGATACTCACGGGATGACGGCGCGCATTCGCCAGCTCGAGAGCATTGGCTACCTTTCGCGGGACGTTGGCGCGCGAATGCGCCAAGCGGGAGCGAGCGCTTCATGAGCGAGCGGCGCGCCTCTGAACTGATGGCCAAGCGCGAGCGCGTCGACGCGCGCTCCTCCGTGCCTAGGAGGCACGCACGTGACGAGGCGGTGTGGCCGATGGTCCTGCACTCGTTCGTCGACGCACCTCGTCTCGCCTTCCCGGGCGCGCCGCCGAGCCGGGCGGTGCGCGCATGGGCCGTCGCGCGGCGACGGCAGCAGGGAGCCTCCGGACGCCCAAAGCGGTGCGCGCGCGCCGCCCGTATCGGTGCGCCCAGTAGGCTGCCTCGTTCCGAAGATGTGTCGTTCGCGCGCGTGGGGGCTCGTGCCATCGTCGGCGGCAACCCGTGGCTGTCCTTGTGGTCGTCCGCCGGCGCCGACGCCGACGTCGAGGACGCGCGCGCCGCAGCCGCCGCGCTGCGCCGCCGCGCCGGCGCGTGCCCCGTGGTGCTGGTGACGCTGCAGCCGGGGATCACCGATGGCGCCGAGCTCGCGCTGGTGCAGCGGGTGGCACGCGCCACACAGGGCCGGCTCTGGTTCTGGATCCGCTTGCATCCCGCCATGCTCGAGCGCCTCGACGAGGTGCGCCGGGCCTTCGCCACCCTCGAGCACTGCACCGTCGACGAACCCACCGAGCTGCCGCTGCCCGCGCTGCTCGGTGCCTGCGACGCGCACCTGACCCACAGCTCTTCGACGGTCATCGAGGCGGCGCAGTTCGGCGTGCGCTCCGTCGTCACCTCCGTCTACGGCGCCGAGCTCTACCAGCGCCACATCGACGACGAGCGGCTGACGCTCGCGAGCGGGGGCGCTGACGTCGTCGCCGCGGCGGTGCTGCAGGCGACCAAGCGTGGTCGTGCGGGCACGTCGCACACGGGCAGCATCGACGTGGCGCTGGCGCAGGTGCTCGGGGAGGCGCGGTGACGGCCACCATCGTCACCTCGCCCGCCCCGCGCACGGAGCGCCGCACGCTGCGCTTGGGCGTCGCGTTGGTGCTGCTGTGCGCCATCGCGGTGGGCGGCGCGGTGTTTCTTGCCACCATCGGTATCGACGCGCTCGAGGGCAAGAACGAATTCCAGTTCTTCGCGGACTCCGGCACCTATCACGCGGTGGCGCGCGGCGACGTCGTCGGCATCGAGGAGCTCAACGAGCTCATCGGCATCGTCGGCAACTTCCTCGGGCCGCTGATGATCGTGAAGCTCGCGGGTGGCAACTACTACGCGATCTTGGTCATCAACTGCGTGCTGTTCTTCTGGTCCTTGGTCCTCATCACGCGCGCCCTGAGGATCGACGCCCCGCGGCTCATGCTCTTCCTCTTTCTCAACCCGATGACGGTCTCGAGCCTCCTGTCGGTCAACAAGGAGATCCTCTCGATCGTGTTCGTCGCACTCCTGGTGAGCGCCCTGGCGCGTCGATCGCTCGTAGCGTTGGCGCTGGCTGCGGCGCTCTCGGTGCTCGTGCGTTGGCAGCTCACCCTCTTCATCGTCGGTCTCCTGGCGACGATCTCACCGCTCAACCCGCTGCGCGCGCGCCGCGGCTGGACCATCATCGCGATACTGGTGACGTTGTCGGCGCTCTATGCCGCGACCCTCGACGTGATCGAGCCGGTGCGCATGACCTTCGAGTCATCGGCGGAGGAGTACGAAGGGTCTGGGTTCTACGCGGCGCTGGTGGGATATCAAGATCGTGGCCTGTACTGGCTGATCTTCCCGGCCAAGGCGGCGAGCTTGTTGTTCGCGCTCGGGTTGCGCATCGATCGCCTGGTGGCGCCCGACAACATCTACAATGACGTTTGGCAGCTGTTGCACTCCACCACCATGCTGGTGACCTTCGTCCTGGTCTGGCGTCGTCGGCGCCTCACCCTGGCAAACGATCTCGTCTTCGTGTCGGCCGTGTACATCGCGCTCTTCACGCTCTCGCCCATCTACACGCCGCGCTACTTCTACGCGGCGTTCGTGCTGTGGGCCATCGCGCTCGCCGCCGACAGTGACCGCCCGCCGCTGTTCGCGCCGCGCGCGTCACGGGCGGCCACGCGAGTGTCGGTATCGACGACGCCAGAGGCCCCGGCGCATGCGTGACCGCGTCGCCGTCCTCGCGCTGGTGGCGCTCGGCGCGGCGGCCGCGCCCGTGCGCGCGGCGTCGCTGGTGTTCCCCGACGACCCCGCCCTCGCCGTGGGGCGCGCGACGCTGTTGCTGGCGCAAGATGCGCGCGGCCTCGGCATGTACCCGCTCTCCGATCGCGAGCTGCGCGCGCGCGGCGTGCTCACCGCGCCGCCCGACCCCACGGGCGCACGGCTGCACCTCGTGTGGCGCCCGCAAGCGAGCGCCTGGCGCGGCCTGTCGCCGGCGCTACGCGAGGGGACGCTGTGGTACGACGCTATCGCGCCCTTGGCCGAGCTGGGCGCCAACGTGAGCGACGGCGAATGGCTCGGCGCGCACCTGCGCCTCGACCTCAGCTCGGTCCGCCGCGACTTCACGGGCGATGGGCTGGCCGCACCGTGGACGCTCGACAGCTACGCGAACCTCGACTTCCCGCGCGAGTCGTGGGCGGTGGTCGCCACCGAGCACCTGCTGGTGGCGGCCGGCCGCTTCCGCAGCGGCATCGGGCACGGCGTGTTCGGCAATCCGTTCTTGAACGGGCGGGCACCCTGGTACGACCAGGTGCAGGCCGAGTGGCACGACGACCACTTCCGCGCGCGGTGGCTGCTTGGCACCTCGTCGTCGTTCTTGACCGCCGCCGAGGCCGCGGTGCAGGGCTACGGCACCGCCGCACCGCCGCGCGGTGGCTTCGACCCCGTCAACAACTATGACAGCGCGCGCTTCGACGCGCCGGCCAAGTCCTTCATGTACCGCTGGTACGAGTGGGCGCCCTGGCCGTGGCTGGTGCTGGGGGCTGGGGAGATGGGCGTGGTGGGCGGCAAGCAGCCCGACCTCTCGCAGCTGTTGCCGATGGTGGTGTGGCACAACGCCTACGCGCCCGGCAGCACCAACGTCATGCTCGGGGTGAGCGCGGCCGTGGCGCCGCTGCCCGGCCTGCTCCTCTTCGGTGAGCTCGTGGCCGACGACGTCGCGACCAGGAACGAGGCGGATGGGCAGAAGCCCACCTCCTTGGGCTGGCAGCTCGGCGGCCGGTGGGTGGCGTCGGTGCACGCAGACGTGCTCGCCGAGGTCGCCGTCGAGTACACCCACGTCGATCGCTGGACCTATCAGCGCTGGCAGCCGTACCTCGTCATGCAGCAGCGACAGATCGTGCCGTGCGGCTGCAACTTCGTCGACGTGCCGCTCGGCTACCCGTGGGGCGGCGACCTCGACGCCGCGGGCGCGCGCCTACGCGCGTTCGCCCCCGACGGGCTCGAGCTGTCACTGGGGATCGAGGGGATGTGGCGGGGGGCCATGCGGCTTGGCGCCATCACCGGATCCCCGCTGCTCGACGACCAGGGGGCGCCGGTGCTCGACCGATTCGGCGAACCGGTGCGCGCGCCGCTGTACTACGACCTCGACGCGTGGGCGGGTCCGGGCGCGCTCGACGAGTACACGCAGCGGCCGCGCGAAGCTCGGGTCACCATCTCGCTGGGGGCGGACATTCCGATAGCGCCGCACGTGAGCGCGAACGCCATGGTGCTCTGGAGCGCGCTCGACAACGTCGAGAACGCCGCGGGCGTGCGCGCGCAGCGCTGGCTGCTGCACGGCGGCATGCGCGTCGCGCTGTAGCGTGGCGGTCGCCGCTCACGCGGCGCGTCGGCCACCCCGGAGCCGTCGGTAAGCGCCGGCCGCGAAGTTCCACAGCCAGCGCTCGCTCGGGTACGCGTCATGCGCCTTCCCCGGACGCGCGAGGTAGGCGTCGAGCTCGCCGCGCGTCCAGCCCATCTTGTTGAGGAAGTACTGGATATCCGCCTCGAGCGCGTCGGCGTCGGGGTACGGGCTCTGCTGCAGGAGGCGCAGCGCCTCGTCGCGGGTCATCTGCCCCGCCACCACCAACGTCGACAAGTGGAGGCGCCGCTTGTCGATGCCGAACTTCTTCGGCAGCAGGTAGCCCTGATAGAAGCGCGTGAACACCGACTCGTAGTGCTTGTAGGGGTAGGGCTTGTAGCTCATCTCGGCCACCAGCACCTCGAGCGCGCGCGCCTTCTGGTAGTCGAAGAAGTCGAGGAAGCTCTCCCACCGAATGCCGCGGACGTGCTCGCACGTGATGTAGTCGACGACGCCGATGAGCGGGAACGTCTGCAGCGGACGCCCGTTGCCGAACGTCCGCCACAGCGCGCGGATGTTGGTGGCGTCGAACTTGAACCAGTTCCACCCCTTCGGCATCGCCATGCCCTCGGTGGCCGTGTTGGTGCCGCCGAGGATGTGCTTGATGCCCCACTGCTTCGCCTGTCGGTAGTTCACCGCCAGCATCGCGTTGTCGTACAGGAGCTCGACGTCGATGACGTCGGCGCGGAAGAACGCGTTCATCAGCTCGCGGTATTCGTCCCAGTTGATGACGTGCGTGTAGTAGTCGACGCCGAGGCGATCGACCAAGTTCTCGATGTTGTTCTGCGCGAGCTCGGTGTTCCAGCCGTTGTCCATGTGCACGGCGAGCGGGCGCAGGCCGTGCTGCTTGGCCAGGTACAGCACCCAGGAGCTGTCGACACCGCCCGACAGGCCCACCACGCAGTCGTACGCGCGGCCCCGGCCATCGGCCTTCACGCGCTCGAGGTACGCGTCGCGGCGGCGCGCGCGCTGAGCCTCGTCCATGAAGAGCACGTGGCGCTTGCTCGCCAGGAAGTCACGGCAGTAGTTGCACACCCCGAGAGCATCGAAACTGATGTCGCGCGCGCTGGTGTCCATCACGCAGCGCGCGCAGGTCGTGGGGTTCGAGCTTGACGATGCCACTGGTTCACCCGCCGGCCGCACCGTGGGCGGCACCCTCGTGTCGTGTTCGCCATGTCCGCGCGCGACGCCGCTCGACGGTCTCGGCGACGGCGTCGTCGCGGCGCTCGACGCATGGGCGCGCCATGCTCGGTCGCCACGCGGCGCCCTCGCCGGCACCACCGGCACGCGCTCATCGGCGGACGTGTCGCGCGCCAGCCTACTGCCCCACGCTCGAGGTTCGTAGCGGGAAGTGTGCGGCGACCCTCCGTTCCGCTCGCCGCCGGTCCGCCGGCAACCGACGTGGCCGCGAGCAGCGGGGTCGAGCGCCTTGACAGCAGGCGCGGGGTCCGCGACACCGAATGCGATGTCGCGCACCGCGCTGATCACGGGCGTCACGGGCCAGGACGGCGCGTACCTCGCGGAGCTCTTGCTCGATAAGGGCTACCAGGTCCACGGCATCAAGCGGCGCAGCTCGCTGTTCAACACCGACCGCATCGATCACCTCTACCACGACCCCCACGTGGCCGGGCGACGCTTCACGCTGCACCACGGTGACCTCACCGACTCGTCGAGCCTGATCCGTATCATCCAGCAGACCCAGCCCGACGAGATCTACAACCTCGCGGCACAGAGCCACGTCGCGGTGAGCTTCGAGGAGCCTGAGTACACGGCGAACTCGGACGCGCTCGGCCCGCTGCGCGTGCTCGAAGCGATCCGCATCCTGGGCCTCGAGAAGAGGACGCGCTTCTACCAGGCGTCGTCCTCGGAGATGTATGGGCTCGTGCAGGCGGTGCCGCAGAACGAGCACACGCCCTTCTACCCGCGCAGCCCCTACGCCGTCGCCAAGCTGTACGCTTATTGGATCACGGTCAACTACCGCGAGGCCTACGGCATCTACGCCTGCAACGGCATCCTGTTCAACCACGAGTCGCCGCTGCGCGGCGAGACGTTCGTAACGCGCAAGATCACGCGCGCGCTGGCCCGCATCAAGCTGGGCATCCAAGACTGCCTGTGGCTCGGGAACCTGAACGCGCGCCGCGACTGGGGCCACGCGCGCGACTACGTCGTGATGCAGTGGCTCATGCTGCAACAAGACGCGCCCGACGACTACGTCGTCGCTACGGGTGTGCAGCGCTCGGTGCGCGAGTTCGTCGAGGCGGCGGCGCGCGAGTTGGATATCGAGCTTCGCTGGCAAGGCACGGGCGTCGACGAGAAGGGCTATGACCGCAGCGGCCGCTGCATCGTCGCGGTCGATCCACGCTACTTCCGCCCCACCGAGGTCGACACGCTGCTCGGCGACGCGTCCAAGGCGCGTGCCAAGCTCGGCTGGGCGCCCACCGTCTCCTTCGAGCAGCTGGTCGCGGAGATGGCCAAGGAAGACCTCATCGCCGCGGAGCGCGATGAGCTGATCAAGCGCCACGGCTATCGCGCGCTGCTGCGGCATGAGTAGCCGCCCATGAGCGACCGCGTCCTCGGCCCCGACAGCAAGATCTACGTCGCCGGTCACCTCGGCATGGTGGGTTCCGCGCTGCTGCGCCGGCTGCGGGCCGGCGGGTATCGCAACCTTGTGGTCCGGTCGCGCGCCGAGCTCGACCTGTGCGACCAGGCCGCCACCCACCGCTTCCTCGCGGACCAGCGCCCCGACGTCGTCATCGTGGCGGCGGCGCGCGTCGGCGGTATCCACGCGAACGACACCCTCCGCGCGCAGTTCCTGTACGACAACCTAGCCATCGCCACCAACGTCATCGACGGCGCCCACCGCGCTGGGGTCGACCGGCTCCTGTTCCTCGGCTCGAGCTGCATCTACCCGCGCGACTGCTCGCAGCCGATCCGCGAGGAGTATCTGCTCACGGGCCCGCTCGAGCACACCAACGAGCCCTACGCCATCGCCAAGATCGCCGGGCTCAAGCTGTGCGAGGCGTACGCCGCGCAATACGGTCGCCGCTACATCTCGGTGATGCCGACGAACCTGTATGGCCCCAACGACAACTACGACCTGGCGTCGAGCCACGTGCTGCCGGCGCTCTTGCGCAAGGCCCACGAGGCGAAGGCCGCGGGTGCCCGTCAGCTCGCCGTCTGGGGCAGCGGGGCGCCGCGCCGCGAGTTCCTGTTCGTCGACGACCTCGCGGACGCCTGCGTGTTCTTGCTCGAGGCCGGCTACGGTGGGTCGTGGGTCAACGTCGGCACGGGCAGCGACGTGACCATCGCGGAGCTGGCGCAGCTCGTCATGCGCACCGTGGGGTTCGCCGGCGAGCTCGTGTTCGATCGCACCAAGCCCGACGGCACGCCGCGCAAGCTCCTCGACGTCTCGCGCCTGCAGGCGCTCGGGTGGCGCGCCCGCACGTCGCTCCACGACGGTCTGGCGCGCACCTACCAGGACTTTTTGAACGCGCCTCCCACGGGATGAAGATCACCGTCGTCACCGTGGCCTTCAACGCCGAGAAGACCATCGGCGACACCCTGCGCTCGGTGGCGGCGCAGCGGCACCCGGCGGTGGAGCACCTGGTCATCGACGGCGGCTCGCGCGACGCCACCATGGAGGTGGTGCGGGCCCACGCGCACCGCGGGCTGTGCGCACAGAGCGAGCCCGACCGCGGCCTGTATGACGCGATGAACAAGGGCCTGGCCCAAGCGACCGGCGACCTCGTCGGCTTCCTCAACGCCGACGACTTCTTCGCGCGCACCGACGCGCTCACGCTGATCGCGCGTGCCGCCGCGGAGCACCCGGCGGCCGACGCGGTGTGCGGCGCGGTGGCCTTGGTGGAGCCAGAGCGCCCCGATCGTGTGCGGCGCCACTACCGCGCGCGCGGCTTTCGGCCATGGATGATGCGCTATGGCCACATGCCGCCGCACCCGGGCTTTTATGTGCGCCGCGCCGCCGCCGCCGCCGTGGGACCCTTCGACCTCGATCTGCGGGTGGGCGCCGACTTCGAGTGGATGCTGCGCTTCTTCCACGTCAAGGCGCTGCGCATGGAGCCTCTCGACGAGACCTTGGTGGGGCTGCGCCTGGGCGGCGTCTCCACGCGCGGCCTCGCCAGCATGCGCGTCATCAACGCGGAGGCGGTGCGCTCGTGCCGTCGCTGGGGTGTGCCCACGAGCCCCGCGCGCGTGTGGTCGAAGTACCTCGCCAAGGGCCTGCAGCTCGTGCGACGGCCGGTGGACTTCCCGCGCGGCGCGGACACTGCGTGGCTTCCCTGATCAGCGCGCGCTCGCGCTCGCGCACAGCTCGTCGCGCTGCGCCTGGCTCGGGTAGTTGATGAGCACGGCGCGGAACGGCCCCTTGAACACGAACAGGCTGCCGGCCGCGGCCCCCACCACACCGCACGTGGTGACGAGCGCGCGCAGATCGGCGAGCGACCCGGCGCCGCCGAGCACCGTGAGCGGGATGCGCACGGCCTCCCGCACCGCGCGCGCCAGCGTCAGGTCGTAGCCCTTCATCAGACCGTCGTTGTCGATGGAGTTCACCACCAGCTCGCCAGCGCCGAGCGCTGCCATCTCCGCGGCCACGTCGACGGGCGCGCGCTTGGTGTTGCGGGTGCCGTTGTGCGTCCACACCTCGGCACCGCCCAGCAAGCGCTTCTTGACGTCGAGCACCACCACCACGCTCTGGCTGCCGATCTCCTCGGCGATCTGACGCACCAGCGCGGGCCGCTCGATGGCCGCGGAGCTGAGCGCCACCTTCTCGACGCCGAGCCCCACGATCTGGCGGGCGTGCGCCGCGGTCTTGACGCCGCCGCCGTAGCACAGCGGCATGCGGCACTCCATCGCCAGCGAGGTGATGAGCTTGAGGTTCGGCTCGGCCGCGCGCACGCTCGCGTCGATGTCGAGCACGATCAGCTCGTCGGCCTCCTTCTCGTTGAAGATCTTCACCGCGTTGATGGGATCGCCGACGTACTTCGGCTCCTTGAAGCGCTGGGTCTTCACCAGACCGCCGTCGTGGACCAGCAAGCACGGGATGACGCGAGGACGGAGCATGCGCCTCAAAGCTCCGCGAAATTCTTGAGGAGCGCCGCACCGTAGTGGTGGCTCTTCTCGGGGTGAAACTGCACGCCGTAGACGTTGTCGGCGTGGACGGCGCAGGTGAACTCCCCACCGTAGGTGGCTGTGGCCGCCGTGTCGTCGGCGCGTTCGGCTTCGAAGAAGAATGAGTGCAAAAAGTAGAAACGCGCGTCGCGCTCGAGCCCGGCGAACAACCGCTCGCCGGCGCGCGGCGTGACGTCGTTCCAGCCCATGTGGGGCATGGGCAGCCGCGCC
Organism: uncultured Myxococcales bacterium; assembly: GCA_964580865.1. Classification (GTDB taxonomy): domain Bacteria; phylum Myxococcota; class UBA727; order UBA727; family VGSZ01; genus JACOUT01. The sequence goes on from CAZONM010000001.1 coordinate 61,743, forward strand.
GCCGGCGGCCAGTCGCGAAAGCCGCGTACCCGCCCGGGGATCAGCTCCAGCCCCGCGCGCGTCCCCTCGTCGCTCGAGCGCGCCAACAGCTGCATGCCCACGCACACGCCGAGCAGCGGCACCTTGCGTGTGTGCACCAGCTCCACCAGCGTCGGCTTCATGCCCGAGGCCTCGAGGCGCTCGACGGCGTGGTCGAAGGCGCCGACGCCCGGCAGGATGACCTTGGTGGCGCCCGCGAGCTCGTCGGCGCTCCTCGCCACGGTGCACGGGAGGTTGAGTCGCCGATAGACGTTGGCGAACGCCAAGACATTGCCGAGCCCGTAGTCGATGATCGCGACCGTCATCGCGCACCCGCGCTACGCACGCTCGGCCGTCCGCCGTCGCGCGTGGGCTGGTCGAGCACGCTCGAGGCCGTACGCCCGAGCACGCGGCGGTACACATCGAGCACGCGCCGCGCGTTCGTGGCCGGGTCGTAGTTGCGGTGTGCCAGCGCGCGGGCCGCGGCGCCCATGCGCGCGACCTCGTCGCGCCGGTCGGCGAAGTAGCGAATGGCGTCGGCGAGCGCCGCGGGGTCGCGCGCCGGCACCGTGAGGCCGGTCTCACCTGGCACCAGCGTGTCGGGCCGCGGCGCCGACACGGCGGCGATGCACGGCACGCCCGAGAACGCGGCCTCGAAGATCGGGCGCCCGGGCGCGTCGAAGTGCGACGCGAAGCACAGCACGTCCATGCGCTGGTAGATGCGCTGGATGTCGGTGGTGGGACCGAGCAGGTGCACACGGTCGCGCAGGCCATAGCGCTCCACGCGCTCGCGCACCTCCTGTTGGACGTCCTGCAAGAGCCCGAGCTGCGCCAGCGCCCACGCGCGCGGCCCGCGCTCCCCGCGCGTGGCCCCGCCCACGATGAGGTACTCGACGTCGCGCCCCGACTCCTGCACCAGGCGGGCCGCGTCGATGAGCTCGAGGATGCCCTTGGAGCGGTGCAGGTTGCCGACGAAGCCGACCTTCAGGCTCTCGGGGCGCAGCAGCGACAGGCGGCGCTCCATGGCCAAATCGGGCGTGGCCACAACGGCGGCGAACGAGTTGTGGATGACGTCGACGTGGACGTCAGCAGGGAGCGTGGCGCGCACGTTCTCGTCGATGGCGATGACGGCGTCGACGTCGTGGCGCAGGCGCTCGGCGAGCCAGCGCGCGCGCCGAGAATGCGGCGCTACGCGGTTGAGCGCCCGCGCGTGCACCACCACGGGAACGCCGAGGAACCGCTTGGCCAGGAGCGCCGGGATGATCTCGGTGTACTCGTTGACGTGGATGAGATCGAGGTCGGGCCAGCGGCGCCGCACCTCGCGCAGGGCGGTCAGTGTCGACGGGAGGTGTGAGAGCTCGCGCAACACTACCAACCACCGCGCCCCGCGATAGTGGCTGTAGTGGGTGTTGTCGAAGCGCGCGAGGCCACCCGTGACCACGATGTCGTCAGTGATCTTGCGGAACACGTCGAGCGCCGTGCCGTCCACGGCGAGAAAGCACGGCGCGACCTCGCCCTCGGGCATGGCGCGCAACGACTCGAACAGGCTGCGCGCAGAGCCGCTGAAGGGCCCCACGCCGCACACGTACAGCACTCGCAGGGGCCTGGTGTCGCGCGCCATCCGTCCTCGCCCGTCGCGGCCGTCGCGCCAAGTCGGGCACGCACGGATGCCGCGCCGACGCGCATTGTGCAAGGCGTGACGGCGTGGCTCATGGAACCAGGGCCGGCTCGCGCGGCACCATCAGCACCACGCGGTCCACGCGCAGGGCGCGTCGTGCGTCGGTGGGCCCGCGTGGCGCGAGGTACACCGTGGTGTCGTCGCTGAGCGCATGCACACCGGCGCTCACCTCGTGGTAGGCACCGTCGTCGCGAGGGGCGGACAGCAGGGTTGGCGCGCCAAACGCACGCAGCTCCTCGCCGAAGGTGGCGACGGCCACCACGGGCTCGGCCGCCGCGCACCCGTCGCAGCGCATACGCACGACCACCTCGGCGCGCGCCATGCCGTCCACGTCGAAGGGGCCGAGCGCGAACTGCACGGCCCAGACCCCCGCCGGTCCGCTCACGAGCACTGCGCGCCCGCCGATGGCCTCGGGATCGTTGGCCAGCACGGCGGAGCCGCCGGCGAGCTCCGCTCGCTCGACGCGCAGATCGCGCCACGAGCCGTGCGGCCGCGGTAGCGCCAGGGTCGGCACGGCGAGGCGCGCGAGGTCGCCATCGCCCACGAGCGCGCGGTGTAGCGCACGCTCGTCGAGCTCGAGGCGCTCACGGACGAACGGGTTCCCCGAGGCGCGCGCGCGCTCGGCGTACGCGCGCGCCGAGAACGGGCGAGGCGCGCCGCCGGCCTCGATGACCGCGCGCCGCACCTCGAGCGGCGCCTGCGCCCACGCCATCTCGACGGCCAGGCGCTGCACCTGCACGCGGTCGCGCAGCGCGGGGTCGTCACCCACCGCGCCCTCGGCGTCGTCGAACGCGGCGAACGCCCGCCGGAACCACGCGGCGTCAGCCCACCCCGCGCGCCGCGCCGTCCAGCGCAGCGGGAGCGGCGCGGCCACGGCGGCCTCGGTGAGCAGGTCGACGTAGCGCGCCAGGTGCGGGCCCGCGGGGCCATAGACTGCGTGGAGGAACTCGCGCGTTAGCGCCGCCGGGTCGCGGTCGGGCCGCCACAGGAGCTGTGCCGTCAGCCAGAGCTTGAGCTCGCGGAGCGCGACGCTCGCGTTGGTGAGATCGCCCTGCACGTGCACGCCCCCGACGCCGAGGTCGCGATACCAGCGCAGGTTGGGCGCCAGTACGTGGGTGGCGGGAAACGGCACGTGGAGGTTGCCGAAGCCCGCGTCGTAGTCCCACACGTGCATGCGCGGCGCAGCGGCGCGCCAGGCGAGGAGCTGCTCGCGCACCGCCGTGTTGGCCGGGGCGCTCAGCGGCCGCGCGAAGTCGGCGTCGATGGTGCTGAAGCGCAGCAGTACGTTGCTGCGTGCGCGCACCGTTCGCGGCGGCTCGGCATACGTGCGGTAGGCGAGCGTCTCGATGAGCACGCTGGGCCGCGCGCGCTCCACGGCAGCGGCCACGTCGTTGACGAACGCCAACAGGACGTCCCCGTGGTTGCCGAGCGCGGCCGCGGCCGCGCGACAGCGCTCGCAGCCGCAAGGCGCGCCGCCGTCATTGGGCGACACCGAATAGTAGGCGGCGCCCGGGTTCGCGTCGATGACCGCGAGCAGCGCGCGCGTCAGCTCGGCCTTCAGGGCGTCGTTGGTGAGGCAGAGCTGGCCCTGCCCACTGCCCCCCACCCGCTGGCCATCGACCAGGCTGAACCACTCGGGGTGCGCCGCGAGGTGCTGGTGCGCTGGCACCAGCTCGTCGAAGGTGTGCACGTAGCCCGGCACCGTCAGGTGGCCGCCAAGCTCGTCGGGGATCGGGTGGTAGTGGCCGTTGAGCCGCAGGCGCGTGAGGAACGGCGCCGCGGCTTCCTCGGCGGCGCTGCGCTCGGTGACCTCGCGGTACCCAAACGGCGGCGTGTAGACGGCGGCTTGCTCGGCCACCACCGCCTCCGTGAGGCGCGGCACCACGCTCACGCTCGGCGTGTACCACCGCATGCCGAGCTGCTCGAGCAGATCGACGACGGCGTACAGGGTGCCACGGGGGCGATCACCGGCGACCACCAGGTCGCGACCCACGGTGAAAATCAACGTGCCGTCCGGGCCGAGCGCGCGCCACGCGCGCGCCGGGACGTGCCGTCGCGCCTCGCGCGTCGCGCCCACGAAGACGCGCGCGGTGGTGGTCCCCGCCGGCGCATGCTCCACGATGGGCACGCGGACGCCTGTCAGCCGGGCGATCCCGTCGTGGAGCTCGTGCGCGGCATGTCGCTCGGCCGTCGTTGCGTCGCGTCCTGCCACGATGACGGCGCGGGCGGTCCCGTCGGCGACCAAGGTCACGCCGGCGCGCGCCTCGTCGGCGACGCCGGCCACGGCGAGCGCCACCACGAGGAGCTCCCGCAGGACGCCGCGCGGGACCGCCGCCGCGCCGAGCTTCACGTCACGAGCCCCAGCCGCCCGAGCGCCGCCACCAGGTCCGGCACGGTGAACGGCTTCGGCACGAACGCCGACGGTGGCTGATCGGCGAAGCGCCGCGCCAGCTCCTCCTCGGCCCAGCCCGAGCTCAAGATCACGATCACCGACGGGTCGCGCCGTCGCAGCTCCAAGAAGGCGGCGTGGCCGTCCATGTGCGGCATGGTCACGTCCATCAGCACCCAGCGGATGACGTTGCGTTGTTGGTCGAACAGCTCCAGCGCGCGCTCGCCGCCGTCGGCCTCGAGCACGTCGAAGCCGAGGGAGCGCACCAGCATCGACAGGCTGCGGCGCACCGTGGCCTCGTCGTCGACCACCAGCACGGTGCCGCTGCCGCGCGCACCGGTGACCGCGCGCCGCGCGGCGGCGGGCGTGTGCGTGGCGGCGGCCGGCAGCGCGACCAGGAACGTGGTGCCGTGGCCGGGCGCGCTCGTCAGGTGCACGCCGCCCTGGTGGGCGCGCACGATGCCACGCAGCGCCGACAGCCCGAGCCCGCGGCCCGAGGCCTTGGTGGAGAAGAAGGGCTCGAAGATGCGCGCCTGTAGGTCGGGCGCCATGCCCACGCCGGTGTCGGTGACCTCGAGGCACACCACTGGGCCCGGCCGCAGCCCCTGGCCGAGGAAGTCGCGCCCGACGTCCTGGTCGGTGAGCGTGGTGGCGAACACGCGCACCGTCAACGATCCCGCGTGCGTCCCGATGGCCTCGCCGGCGTTGGTGACGAGGTTCAGGACCACCTGCTGGAGCTGCGCGGGGTCCGCCTCTACGGTGACGCGCTCGCCCTGCAGCGCGCACGACACCTGCACCCCCGGCGGCAGCGAGATGCGCAACAGGTCCACCAGCTCGCGCACCAGCGCGGACACGTCGACGTGCTCCTTGGCGACCGTGCCGTGGCCGCCGTATGCCAACAGCTGACGCGTCAGGCTGGCCGCGCGGCTCACGGCGTGCTCCACGTGCGTGACGTGCTCGACGACGGCCGCGCAGCTCGCCTCGAGGTCGACGCTGCCCTGGGCGGCCGTGCGCACCGCCTGCAGGTGGCCCGACATGGCGGCCAAGAGGTTGTTGAAGTCGTGCGCGATGCCGCCGGCGAGCACGGCCAGCGACTCGAGGCGCTGCGCCTGCCGCAGCGCCTCTTCGCTGCGCTTGCGCTCGGTGATGTCGCGCCACACCACCACCACGATGGGCACGTCGCCCAGCGGCAGCGGCGTCAACAACACCTCCACCGGGAAGTCGTCGCGGTGGGGGCTTCGGTGGATCCACTCGAAGCGGTGGCTGCCGTTCTTCATGGCCGTGGCGATCATGTCGTTGGCCTTGGTGAACGACGACACGCCGTCGGGCTGCACCGGCGGCGACAGCACCGACGGGTGCAGGGCCGAGAGCTCCTCGCGCGTGCACCGCAGCATGTCGAGCGCGGCCTGGTTGTATTCGACGAACAGGTTCGCCTCGGTGTCGAGCAGCAAGATGGCGTCGGCGCTGCGCTCGAACATCAAGCGAAAGCGCGCGTCTGGTTGGCTCATGATCGCCCCTGGCCGGTGGCGGCCCGCGGCCGTTGTCTCGCTCGCGGCGTCCGCTCGCAAGGGGTCGCGGCGTGGCGCGGCGCGAGCGGGACGTGCCCGCTGCACACCACCAGGGCGCTGCGCACCCGCGCGCGCGGTGCTATCGGTCCGCCATGCCCCGCATCCTCGAGCGCGACTTCCTCGCCCGCCACGCCGCCCAGCGCCTCGCCACCGCCGAGGTGCAGGCCGACCCCTCGCTGCAGGCCGCGGGCGTGGCCGCCGCCGACCTCGATCAGAACGGCGTCATCGAGGGCGACCCCGAGCTGCGCTCGGTGTACCAGAAGCTCCTGAGCCTGGGCGGCGCCGGCGCCGGCGGCCTCGACCTCGACGACCCGTCGGTGCGGCCGGTGTACCACGCGCTCACCGCGCGCTTCGCGCAGAGGAGCGGCGCCGAGGGCGCGCTCGGCGCCAAGAAGCTCGCCGAGGTGCCCGAGCTGTCGGCCATCAAGGACGGCGTGTCGGTGCTCGAGCGCAAGGCGGGCGTCAAGCAGCTCGGCGTGGGCTCGCTGCAAGACGCGCTGCTCACGGTGGCCGCCGCCGACGAGGCGCGGACCGCGCAGCCCTCGCTGCTGCGCGTCTCGCTCGGCGCCAACAACGCGAACCGCGGCCTGTTCGGCCCGGGCACCGAGGCGGCGGTGCGCGCGCTGCAGCGGCGCGTGGGCCTGCAAGAGACCGGCCGCGTCGACAACGGCACCCTCGCCGCTCTCGACGCCGAGCTCGCCCGCGCGCGCGCCACGCCCACGCCC
>CAZONM010000002.1:0-58912 GCA_964580865.1 uncultured Myxococcales bacterium
CTCACGCGCGCGCGGCGCCCGAGCGCGCCAACGACGCGCACGTGCGCGCGCTCGAGGAGCGCGCGCTCCAGGCGCTCGAGCACGCGGGCTACACCGCGATGGTGGCTGAGGCTCGGCGCACCGACGTCGAGTAGCGTTACTTGTTCTGCGGGAAGCCCAGGTCGACGCCGCGGAAGCGCGGGTCGGGCCAGCGCCCGATCACCACCTTGTTGCGCGTGTAGAACTTCACGCCGTCGGGGCCGTAGATGTGCAGGTCGCCGAACAGCGACTGCTTCCAGCCGCCGAACGAGTAGTACGCCATGGGCACGGGGATGGGCACGTTGACGCCCACCATGCCCACGGGCACGTCGTGTTGGAACTTGCGCGCGGCGCCGCCGTCGTTGGTGAAGATGGCCGTGCCGTTGCCGTACGCGTGGTTCTGGATCAGCGTCATGGCCTCGTCGTACGTCGTGGTGCGCACCACCGACAGCACGGGCCCGAAGATCTCCTCGCGGTACACGCTCATGCCCGGCTGCACCTGGTCGAGCAGGCAGGGGCCGAGGAAGAAGCCGCGCTCGTGGCCCGGCACCTTGAGGGAGCGGCCGTCGACCAGCACCTTGGCGCCTTCCTTCTCGCCGGCGTCGACGAAACCCGCCACGCGATCGCGGTGCGCCTTGGTGATGAGCGGACCCATCTGCGACGACGGATCAAGGCCGTTGCCCACCTTGAGCACCGCCATGCGCTCCTTGATGCGCGGCAAGAGCTTGTCAGCCGCGCTGCCGACGCACACGAGCACGGAGATCGCCATGCAGCGCTCGCCGGCCGAGCCGAAGCCCGCGCCCACGGCGGCGTCGGCGGCCAGGTCCATGTCGGCGTCGGGCAGCACCACCATGTGGTTCTTGGCGCCGCCGAGCGCCTGCACGCGCTTGCCGTGCTTGGCGCCGGTCTCGTAGATGTAGCGCGCGATGGGCGTGGAGCCCACGAACGACAGCGCGGCCACGTCGGGGTGCTCGAGCAGGCGATCGACCGCCACCTTGTCGCCGTGCACCACGTTGAGCACGCCGTCGGGCAGGCCCGCCTCCTTGAACAGCTCGGCGCACAGGTTGGTCACCGACGGGTCGCGCTCCGAGGGCTTGAGCACGAAGGTGTTGCCGCACGCGATGGCGAGCGGGTACATCCACATCGGCACCATGGCCGGGAAGTTGAACGGCGTGATGCCCGCCACCACGCCGAGTGGCTGGCGCATCGACCACGAGTCGACGTCGGTGGACACGTTCTCGGACAGCTCGCCCTTCAGGAGCTGCGCGAGCCCGCAGGCGAACTCGATGACCTCGAGGCCGCGCTGCACCTCGCCCTGCGCATCCGACAGCACCTTGCCGTGCTCGAGCGTGAGAAGGCGCGCGATGTCGTCCTTCCGGCGGTTGGCCAGCTCGCGGAAGGCGAACAACACGCGCGTGCGCGCGGCGAGCGAGCTGTTCTTCCACTCGAACGCCGCGCGCTTGGCCGCGGCCACCGCGGCGTCCACCTCGTCGACGCTGGCGAAGGCGACCTTGCGCTGCACGTCGCCGGTGGCGGGGTTGAAGACGTCGCCCGTGCGATCGCCGGTGGACGCGACGGGCTTGCCGCCGATGAAGTGAGCCAGGGTGTTTTCAGCGTGCGTGGTCATGGGGCCCCGAGGGTAATCGGCCCCATGGTAGAGGGTGGCGCCGAGGCCGCAATGCCCTCTGCGTCGGTGCCCAAGCCCCGCGCGATTTCGCCCTGGGATCGCGGTGTGATCGCCCTGTGATCGCCCTGTGATCGACGAACTGCCGTCGTTCGTGAGCCCGGCCGAGATCGACGCTAGGCTGTGCCGATGGCGACGCGCATGCGCCCCGAGGACGACGAGCCGGCGGACGCCGCTCCGCGGTCGCGCTTCGCCACCGCCGACCTGAGCCTGGTGGACGCCAACGAGGAGCTGTCGGCGACCGCGGACCTCCCCGCGCGCGACCCCGCCGACGCCAGCGCCGATGCCGACACCGCGGTGGTGCGACGGCGACCGGGCGAGGTGAGCGGCGCGCGCGCCGCGCCCATCCCCACCCGCGTGGGCGGCGCGGCGGGCGGTGGGCTCGGGCGCGTCGGTCTGCGCGTGAAGTTCAACGCCGCGCTCCTGTTCGCCTTCGCCGTGGGCCTGGCGCTCGCGGCCTGGCTGTCGAACCGCGTGCTGCGCGACAACGCGCGCCAGGAGGTGCTGCAAGAGGCGCGCATCATGATGGAGAGCGCCTTGAGCGCGCGCGCCTACACGGCGCAACACGTCAAGCCCCTCCTCGAGGACCAGCTCGCCGAGCGCTTCCTGCCGGAGACGGTCTCGGCCTACGCCGCGACCAACATCTTCCTCTCGCTGCGCACGCAGTTCCCCGAATACACCTACAAGGAGGCGGCGCTGAACCCGCGCAACCCGGCCAACCGCGCGACCGACTGGGAGGCCGACCTGGTGAACGAGTTCCGCAACCACCACGACCGCCGCGAGCTGGCGGTGGTGCGCGACACCCCCACGGGACAGCTGCTGCACCTGGCGCGCCCGCTCGTCGTCAGCGAGGAGAGCTGCCTTGGGTGCCACAGCACCCCCGAGCGCGCCCCCGCGACCATGATCGCCAAGTACGGCAGCGCCAACGGCTTCGGCTGGCAGCTGCACGAGGTGGTGGCGGCGCAGGTGGTGACCGTGCCCATGTCGGTGCCCATGGCGCGGGCGCGCGATGCCCTCGCCACCTTCGTGCTGCTGCTCGCCGGCGTCTTCGCGCTGGTGCTGGTGCTGCTCAACGTGCTGTTGCACTTCACGGTCATCAGACCCGTGGTGCGCATGGCGGCCATCGCCAACGACGTGAGCATGGGGCGCGAGGGCGCGGCCGACGAGGTGCTCCACGGCAGCGACGAGATCGCGTCGCTGTCGCGATCCTTCCACCGCATGCGCGTGAGCCTGGAGAAGGCCATGGCGATGCTGGACGAGTGACATGTCCGACGATGGCGACGCGCTGCGCCCGGCGATGATCGGCCGCTACCGCATCGACGGCGAGCTCGGCCGCGGCGCCATGGGCACGGTGTACCTCGGCCACGACACCACCATCGATCGCGCGGTGGCCATCAAGACCATCAACCCCGACCTGGTGCAGGGCAAGCACGGCGCCGCCTGGATCGAGCGCTTCCGCCGCGAGGTGCGCGCCGCCGGGCGCTGCGTGCACCCCAACATCGTCACGGTGTTCGACTACGGGGACGACGACGGCTTGCCCTTCATCGTGATGGAGCGCGTGGACGGCATGGCGCTGCGCGAGATCGTGCGCGAGCGCGGCGCGCAGTCGGCCGGCAACGCCGCCGCCATCGTCGAGCAGGTCTTGTTCGCGCTCGATCACGCCCACGGCCACGGCGTGGTGCACCGCGACATCAAGCCCGCCAACATCCTGCTGCTCGACGACGGGCTCGTGAAGGTCACGGACTTCGGCATCGCGCGCCTCGAGAGCGGCGACGGCGCCGACGTCGAGCGCGTGGGCGTGGGGACGCCCGGCTACATGGCCCCGGAGCAGTTCGCCGCGGGGCGCACCGACCGCCGCGCCGATCTCTACTCGTGCGGCGTGGTGCTCTTCGAGCTGCTCACGGGCGCGCGGCCCTTCCACGGCGGCGGCGAGCAGGCCCTGCGCGACCTCGTGCAGAACGCGCCGCCGCCGCGGCCGTCGGCGGTGAAGCCGAGCGTGCCCAAGGAGCTCGACCCGGTGCTGGCGCGCGCGCTCGCCAAGGCGCCCGCCGACCGCTACCAGAGCGCCGCCGAGTTCCTCGAGGCGCTGCAGGCGCTCGGCCTGGTCGAGCGCGAGCTCGGCACCGGGCCGCTCGACACGCGCGTAGGCCGGCCGTCGGTCACGCACGCGCCCTCCTTCGACGCGGCGCTCCTCGACCGCGCCGTGCGCGGCCTCGTGCTGGTGCTCGGCCCCGTTGCGCGGGTGCTGGTGCGGCGGGTGGCGCAGCGCGCGCGCACCGTCACCGAGCTGACCGAGGCGCTCGCGGCCGCCATCCCCGACGACACCGAGCGCCGGCGGTTCCGCGAGCTCATGGGCGGCGCGCCCGTGGCGGACGGCGACGAGCGCACGGTGCCCGACGCCGGCGCCAGCTCGTCGAGCCACATGCCCACCGCCCTGGGCGTGTTCGACCAGGCCACCCTCGAAGGCGCCCGTCGCGACCTCGCCGATCACATGGGGCCCATCGCCAAGGTGTTGGTGAAGCAGGCCGCGCCTCGCGCCACCACGCTGCGCGGCCTCTATGTGCTGTTGGCCGAGCACCTCTCGGACCCCGAGGAGCGCGCGCGCTTCCTGGCGCGCGCGCCGGGGTCGTAAGCGTCACGCGGCAGGCACGCGCACGCGCGTGGCGATGGCGCCGACGACGAGCAGGATGAGCGCCAGGCCGCCCGAGATGACGCCGTTGGCGGCGGCCTCGCTGGCGCCGAGCGACAGGAGCATCACCTTCTCGGGCAGGCTGGGCGCGCCCTCGGCGGCGCGGCTCACCAGGCGCATGCCCAGGCCATGGCCGAGCACACCCGACGCCACCACGGCGACCGCGAAGGGCGTGGCCGGCAGCCTCTTGAACGCCACCAGGCCGATCCCCGCCAGGAACACCGCCGCCGACAGCCAGCTCGCGAAACCCGCTTCCATGAACAGTTGCATTGCAGCCTCCTTGTGCACGGCAGATGGCGGCCGGCGCGATTGTGACATGCGGATCCGCCGGCCGGGGGGACCGATCGGTAGCGTTGGCCGGCGCGCCTTGCCCTGCTAGACGCGCCCCATGCTGCGCCTCGACCCCTTCCGCGTGGAGCGGCCGGCCACGGTCGACGAGGCCGTGGCGCTCCTGGCCGCCCACGGGCCGAAGGCGCGGGTCTTGGCCGGCGGCACCGACCTGCTGCCGAACCTCAAGCACGGGCTGCACGCGCCCGAGCTGGTCGTGTCCATCGGCGCCGTGGCCGAGCTCCGTGGCGTGCGCGACGCAGGCGAGGCGCTCGAGATCGGCGCCTTGACCACCTTGGCGGAGCTGGAGCGTCACCCGCTGGTGCTGCGCCACGCGCCCGGCCTGGCGCGCGCCGCGGCGCAGGTGGCGGGGCCCCAGCTGCGGCGCATGGGCACCCTCGGCGGCAACCTGTGCCTCGACACGCGCTGCCTCTACTACAACCAGACCGCCTTCTGGCGGGAGGCGCTCGGCTACTGCCTGAAGAAGGACGGCAGCGCCTGCCACGTGGTGGCCGACGGAAAACGGTGCGTGGCCGCGGCGTCCAACGACACGGCCACCATGCTCATCGCCCTGGGCGCCGAGGTGGAGCTGCGCGCGCCGGCGGGCAGCCGGCAGGTGGCGCTCGACGCGTTCTACGTGCCCGACGGCGCCAAGAACACGGTGCTCGAGGACGGCGAGCTGGTGGTGCGCGTGCGCGTACCCAAGGCCTCGCCCGCGCGCCGCGAGGGGTACGCCAAGCTGCGGCACCGCAACAGCATCGACTTCCCGCTCCTGTCGGTGGCCGTGGCCGTCGACGTCACCGGGGCCGCGCCAGGCACGGTCGCCAGCGGGCGCTTGGTGGTGAGCGCGCTGCAGGCGCGCCCCGTGCGCGTGGGGCTCGAGGCCCTGCAGGGACGCGCGCTCGACGCCGCGGCCGTCGATGAGCTCGGGCACCTGGCGCGCGCGCGCTGCCACCCCATGACCAACATCGCCGACGACCCCGCCTGGCGCCGCGACATGGTGCCCGTGATGGTGCGGCGCGCCGTCGCCGACGCGCTCCATGCTTAGAGCCGCCAGCCGATCCCTCCTGCGCGGCGCGCTGCGGCAGGTGGGCCGCGTGCCGTTCACGCGCAAGGCGCTCCACGCGCTCTCGGTGGCGTCCCGCGGCGCCGGCGTGGCCGTGCTGCGCGCGCGCCGGTTGCTCCCCGACACGGCCCTGGGCCGGCGCCACCAAGATTGGAGCGCAGGCGCGCTGACGCCCGCGGCGCTCAAGCGCGAGCTGCGCGACGCCCAGGGCACCCTCGACTTCGTGCACCTGGCCGAGGCGGTCGCGGTCTTGGAGCGCGGCGATCGCCTCGAGCGCGGCTTGGCGGTCCTCACGTTCGACGAGAGCTTCGCCGCCACCGTGGAGCTGGCCCTGCCCGTGCTGCGGGAGCTGGGGGTGCCGGCCACCATCTTTGTGACCACCGGCTTCCTCGATCCCGGCACCCCCGGGGTGTTTCACGCCACGCTCTGGGACGAGGCCGTGCGCTGCGCCGTCGAGCAACACGCTCCGCGGCCCTTGGCGGTCTCGTGGATCGACCGGGTGCTCCGAACCGAGACTGCCGCCAAGCGACGCGCCGCCACGCGCCGCCTCCTCTTGTCGCTGGCCGCGCTCGACGAGGAGCGCCTCGAGCGTCGGCTCGGCGAGCTGTTCCAGCGCACGGGCGGGACACCGCCGTGCGCGCCGCTCGACCGCATGTTGGGCCGCTTCGAGCTGGCCGAGCTGTGCAAGGAGCCGCTCTTGTCGTTCGGCGCCCATGGCGAGCGGCACCTGGCGTTGGCCAATGCGACCGCCAGCGCGCTGCAAGACGAGATGGTGCGCCCGCGCGAGGTCTTGCAGCAGCTGTGCGGCGCCTCCTTCGCCGACGTCGTCAGTTACCCCTTCGGCCGCTCGCCGTACGTGGACGATCGGGCCGTGCTCGCCGCCCGGGCCGCCGGCTACCGCGCGGCGCTCGGCGCCGAGCCTGGCGTGGCGCGGCCGGGCGATCACCTGTACCGGCTGCCGCGCCTGCCCATCGGCCCGGGAACCAGCGGCATCGCCGCCTACGAGCTGCAGGGCACGTTCGATGCGGTGGACGAGATCGTCCTGGTAGCCAGCGGCGACCGCACGCGCCTCGACGCGTCATTGCAGGGCTAGAGCACCGATCTCTTGCGACGAAGCGGCGGATCCGGCTAGATCTCGCGTGCGCGACCTGTCTCAGTCCGGGACGAGCGCAGCGCCCGCATCTTCCTTCGCAGGTGTCTCATGGTGGCCGTGCAGAAGCATGCTCTCGCAGCCCGCGTGTTGCTCGTTGACGACGATGAGGCCATCTGCGGCTTGGTCTCGAAGTACCTCGAGCACCACGGACACAAGGTCGAGGTGGTGCTCGACGGGCGCGAGATCGATCGCGCGCTGCAGTCGCCCTTCGACGTGGTGCTGCTCGACATCACCATGCCGAACGTCGACGGCCTGTCGCTGCTCGACCGCCTGGCGCGGGACCACAAGGAGCTGGCGGTGGTGATGATGACCGCCGCCACCGGCGTCGACAACATCGTCGACGCCATGCGCCGGGGGGCGTTCGACTACCTGACGAAGCCTCTCGACCTGCAGCGCCTGGCCATCGTGGTGCGAAACGCCGCCGAGCAGACCCGCCTGCGCCTGGAGAGCGACGGCCTGCGCGCCGCCATGATCCGCGGTGACGGCGGCCCCCACCTCATCTGCGGCTCGCAAGCCATGAGCGAGGTCATCTCGCTCGTCGAGCGCGTCGCCGCCTCGCGCGTGCCGGTGCTGGTGTACGGCGAGCCGGGCACCGGAAAAGAGCTGGTAGCGCAGCGCATCCACGCGCGCTCACGGCGGCGCGACGGGCCCTTCGTCACGCTCAACTGCGCGCTCAAGCCCGCGGAGCTCCTGCAGGCGCAGCTCTTCGGCGACGGGGAGCACGGCGGGCGCTTCGAGGAGGCGCGCGGCGGCACCTTGTTCCTCGACGAGGTCGGCGAGCTCGAGGCCGACCTGCAGGCCCGGCTCGATCGGCAGCTGCACGACGCGCAGCTGCAGGATCGGCGCGGCCACAACGGCGGCGACGTGCGCGTCATCGCCTCGACGGTGCGCCACCTGCCGAGCGAGGTGTCGCGCGGCACCTTCCGCGCCGACCTGTTCTATCGACTCAACGTCTTCTCCATCACGGTGCCGCCGCTGCGCGATCGGCAAGACGACATCGCCGCGCTCGCCCGCTACGCGCTCGCCCGCTTCGCGGCGCGGGAGAACCAGCCGCCCCCCACCATCTCCGACGAGGTCATGGAGGCGCTGTTGCGCTACGAGTGGCCGGGCAACGTGCGCGAGCTGTTCAACACCGTCGAGCGCATGGCCCTGACGGCCAATGGCGGCGTCATTCGGCTCAGCGACCTGCCGGCCGACGTCACGGCGTCGGACGCCCAGCGCACCGGCAGCGACGGCATGACCGAGGAAGAGAAGCAGGCGGTGCGCCCGCTGCACGAGATGGAGCGGGAGCTGATGATCGCGGCGCTGCGCGAGACCGCCGGCAACGTCTCGGAGGCCGCGCGCCGCCTGGGCATCGGCCGGGCCACCTTCTACCGGCGCGCGCAGCGCCATGGGCTCACGCGCGAGGACGGCTTCCCCGGGTGACCGCCGGCGTTGCTATGGTGGCAGGCATGGGGAGCGATTCGCGAGTCACCCGGTTGCCGCTGCTCGCCGCGTGCCTGGCGCTCGCGCTGGGCGCCGGCTGCAGCACGGTCATCAAGCCCACGCGCCCCGACACACCGTTGGTGGCCGACGGGCCGCCGCTCGCCGGCGTGCGCTTCGACGGCGACGCCACGGTGCTGCGCGAGCCCGGGCAGCCGTTGTCGCCGAGCCGCACCTGGCAGCGCGAGGTGCAGAACTACACGGCCACGTCGCTCAACACACTGTTGGCCGCCGACGATGAGGCGCCCACGGCGCGCACCATCGCCACCATGGACCTGGCAGGCCCATCGGCGCTGCAGATCGGCACCTGGAAGGAGATGACCATCGGGCTCACCTCCACGCTGCCCGACGGCACCGTGGTCAAGAGCGAGCCGGTCACGGGCAACATCGACGACGGCTTCGAGTACGCGGTCACCACCACGCTCGGGGTGAGCGCCACGGTGCTCGAGGTGACGTCGGTGGCGGCGCTGCTCTACTCGGTGGTCACGCGCGATCCCAACGGGTGGCTGGTGGTGTTGGGCTCCCTGGTGGGCGGCATCGGGCTGTACGTGGCGCAGAGCTCGTCGCAGTACATCATCGCCGCGTCGGAGCAGACGCGCTGGTCGAACCTGTACGCGGGCGCGCTCTCCCAGCACGCGCGCGACGTGCGTACGCGCATCGGCACCGGACCACCGCCGCGCCCGCCGGCGCCGGTGCCGAGCCCCGCCGCGCCGCCCGGCGACCCGAGCGACGCGCCCCCACCGCTGCTCGACCCGACGCCCCCGCCACCGTGACCTCACGACTCGGCGACCGCCTCGTCGATGGCGCTGCGTAAGGCGCTCGTGAGGTTCTTCGCCGTGAACGGCTTGTGGATGAAGCGCGCGCGCGTGGCGTCGATGTCGGCGCGCAGCATCTCGTCGTCGGCGTAGCCCGACATGAACACCAAGGGCGCCGTGCAGCCCTTCGCGCGCAGCGCGTCGCACAGCGCGCGACCACCCATGCCCGGCATGACGACGTCGGAGAGCACGGCCGCGATGGAGCGCCCGTGCTGGTCGTAGAGCGCGAGCGCCTGGGCGCCACCGTCGGCCTCGAGCACCGCGAAGCCCGCCCCGCGCAGGACGCGCACCGCCACCATGCGCACGTCGGGCGAGTCGTCGACCACCAGGATGGTCTCGCCGCCCGCAGGGCGAAGCTGCGCGGCCGGCGTCGCCGTGCGCGGCAGGGGCGCCGGCGCGGCCGCGGGGAACCAGAGCGAGAACGTGCTGCCCTTGCCGAGCTCGCTCGCGACCTGCACCGCGCCGCCGCTCTGCGCCATGAAGCTGTACACCATAGCGAGCCCGAGGCCCGTGCCCTGTCCCTGGGGCTTGGTGGTGAAGAACGGATCGAAGATCTTGTCGAGCGACTCGGGCGCGATGCCCTCGCCGGTGTCGCCCACGTCGACGATCACGCAGCGCTCGCTCGTGGGCGCCATGCCCGGCGGCGCGGCAGTCGCGGCGGCGATGCGCGTCGTGATGGTGATGCGGCCGCCCTTGGGCATGGCGTCTTTGGCGTTCACCACCAGGTTCAACAGCGCCTGCTCGAGCTGGGTGCGATCGGTGGTGCACCAGGCGCCGCCGTCGCCGAAGGTCATCGCGATCTCGACGTCTTCGCGCACCGCGCGCTGCAAGAGCGAGCGCACGGCGCGCAACGCGTCGTTGAGCTCGATGGGCTCGCGGCGGTGCACGTTCTTGCGGCTGAAGGTGAGGAGCTGCCGCGTCAGGTCGGTGGCGCGCACGGCCGCCTGCTTGATGTCGGCGGCGTCTTGCTTGAGCGAGCTGCTGGCGGGGAGCCCGGCTACCAGGTCGTCGGCGGCGACCAGGACCAGCGTCAGCAGGTTGTTGAAGTCGTGCGCGATGCCGCCCGCCAAGCGGCCCACGGCCTCCATCTTCTGCGCCTGCACCAGCTGGGCCTCGAGGCGACGGCGCTCGGACGCGCTCGCCTCCTGCGCGCGCTCGCGCTCGAGCGCGACGGCCAAGAAGCGCACACGCGCGCGGTAGATGAAGGCCGCGCCCAGCGCCGTGGCCGCCAGCACGACGAGCCCCGACAGCCCCCACGCAATACGCGCGTAGCGCGCGAGCGGCTCCAGCGCCTCGGCGCGATCGACCTTGGCGACGATGCCCCAGCCGGCGACGCCCACGCCGCGCGTCGACGCCAGCACCGCGGCGCCGCGATAGTCGAGGTACTCGTCGCTGCCCACGGTGCCGCGCGTCGCGGCCACGGCCGCGAGGCGCGGGTCGGCTGCCAACGCCAGCACCGAGCCCTCGCCTGCGCCGTCCCGCCGTGGCGACACGAAGACGATGTCCGAGCCGCGCGCGAGCACCAGCAGGGTCTCACCCGTGGCGGTGCGCGCCGGCGACGACAGCAGGGGGTACAGCCTCTCGCTCGGGTCCATCTCCAGCACCACGGCGGCGGCGGCGGCGCCACGCACGGGCGCCAGGATGCCGAGGTGCGCGCCGGCGTCGAGCAGCTCCACGTGCGCCGTCCCCTCGGGACGCACTCGAGCGACCGCCGCGCGCACGCTGTCGGGCACCGCCATGGCCGGCGATGCGATCACGCGGCTCGGCTCGCTCGCGAGCGCGAAGATCTCCACGTAGCCATACGACGCGCGCATGCGGTCGAGGACGCGCGTCAACTGCTCGATCTCGGCGGCACCTCCATGAGCGAGCGCGCGCTCGGTGATGGGGCTGTCGGCGAGCACCGCGGCGTCGGCCATGCGCTCGTGCAGCCAGAGCTGCGCCACGTCGGCGCTGCGGGCGGCCTCGGCGTCGAGCTCGCGGCGCCAGGCGTCGAGCACGCGCGCGCGCTCGCGCGCGATGAGCCACGACGACGCGCCCACCGCCAGCGCCGCCACCACCGCGGTCACCATGGCCAAGCGCCACCGCATGTGCGGCGTCCACGACGACGAGGGCGCGTTGGACGTCTCGGTGGTCACGCGGCGGCCACCTCCCACGGCCCCACCCTGGCGGTGCCGGGCCACGCTAGCATGCGTCATGCTTGTCGCCCCGCTGCTCCTCTCGTTCGCATGTGCGGCCGCCGACGCCGAGGCGCCGCCCTCCCCGCGCGGCATCGTGCAGTGGACGGCGGCGCTCCCGGGCGCGCCGGCGCGCGGCTGCGCCACCGACGAGCAGCGCGTGTTCCAAGGGGTGATGCGACCGGTCGACAAACGCGAGCACGCGCTGCTGGTCGCCGTCGATCGCGCCACCGGGAGCGTCGCGTGGCAACGCGAAGTTGGCCGCGGCTACCCGCACGCCGCCCCCGGCGTGGTGGGGCCACTGGTGGTGCACGGCGGCTTCTCCGGCGACGTGCTCGCGCTCGATCGCGTCACCGGCGCCGAGCGCTGGCGCTTCAAGAACGGCGACGGGGGCCTGCTGTCGACGCCGCACGTGGAGCGCACGGCCGCCGGCGAGCGCGTGTGGCTCGGCTTCATCGGCGGCGCCGTCGCCCTCGACGCCACCACGGGTACGGAGCTGCTGCGCATCCCCATGGCGGCGGGCACCGCCGTGCTCGGGGTGCGCGACGGACGCGTCTTCGTGCATGCCATGGCCGAGAACCTGGTGCTCGCCTTCGACAGCGCCAGCGGGCGCGAGCTGTGGCGCGTCACGGGGCCGGTCATCGATCACGAGCGCCACGTCGTCGCCGGGTTTCAGCCCGAGGCCGTGGCCGTGGACCAGCGGTTCATCTACGTGCCCACCAACGTCGCCGAGACCTGGGCCGTGGAGGTGGCCACGGGCAAGAAGCGCTGGGGCTTCGAGCCCGCGCCCGGCGGCGGCAGCTTCGGCAACACGCTGGCGCTCAACGGCACCGCGCTGTTCCTGTCGTCGAGCGCGAGCAAGATGAGCACGGTGGCGCGCGTCGACGCCGCCACCGGCGTGCTGTCGTGGCGCCGCGACCTGACGGGCATCGTGCACGGCACGCCGCTGGTGGTCGGCGACGTGGTGGTGGTGCCCACGGGCGGCGCGGGCCTGGTGGGCTTCGGCGCGCGCGACGGTGAGCCCCGCTTCACCATCGCCACCGGCGCCTCGTGGTGGGACGCGTGCAGCGCCGACGGCGTGGTGTACGTGGGCCACGAGCGCCGCAAGCTGAGCGCCGTGCGCTGAGATCAGCGGGGTGGCGCGCGCAGCACGGTCACCGACCACGGCGAAAGCGTCACCCGGAACGCGTTCTGCGCCACGGCGTCGACGGCCGCGGCGGCAGCGATCGTGGGGCCGTCGCCGTCGAGCACGAAGCGCGCGAGCTGCGCGGTGGCGGGCGCGGCCAGCGTCAGGGTGGCGTCGATGGCGTCGTCGGACTTGTTGAGCACGACCACCACCAGCGGCCCATCGGAGGCGTACACCGTCACGCGCTCGACGTCGGTGGTGCTGGCCGCCACCGACGTGGCGCCGAACGCCGCGCCGCCGCCGTCGACGTTGGTGAACGTGCGCAGGCCGGCGCGCGCGTACGGCTCGTCGCCGGCGAGCGGGTAGTACGTGGCCGCAACCACGCCCATACGCCCAAACACGCCGAGCACGTCGGCGACGGCGATGGCCCCGGAGATGTGCGAGCCGCCCCCGTAGTTCCACTCGGTGAACGACAGGCCCGTGCCCGGGTAGTGCGCGTCGATGTGCGCGAACAGCGTGGGCAGGAGCGCCACGGCGCCGCCGAGCACGTCGTGGGCGATCCAGCTGTCCTCGACGTACGTGGGATCCCACAGCGAGCGCGGCGCCTGCACGCGCTCGTCGGCGGCGGTGTCGTCCTGAGCGTCGCTCACGCGCACGCCGTCGCCTCGCGCCTCGGGGTACCAGTGCAGGTCGAGCACGTCGACCAGGCGGCGCCCGTGGGTCTGCTCGGCGTCGGCGAGGGCGTCGAGGAACCAGGGGATGAACTCGCCGTGCGCGCCCGCGTCGGGCGCGTTCTGCAGCGTGGTGTAGCCGTTGTAGCCGTAGCTGACGAAGCCGAGCACCGTGACGTCGTCGTCGACATCCTTGACGGCGCCCGCGAACGCCACCGTGCGATCGCGCAGTTCGACGTAGCTCACCGGCTCGGGGTGGATGCGCGGGTGCGTCTCCGACCAAAGATCGGGCTCGTTGTCGAGGTCGACGAGCAGCGGCACCGTCGGCCAGTGGGCGCGCACGTAGGCGAGGGCCTCGTCTTGATAGACGGCGCCGTCGCCCTCGTCCGGCGGGTCGACGAAGGCCGCGCCCTTGGCGGCGTGGTTCGCGACGAAGCGCGTCTGCAAGTAGCTCGAGCCCGAGTTGGCGACGTCGCCCACGCAGGCCGGCGGACCCTGGCCTCCGTCGCCGAGGTCGTCGTGGTCGGCGGCGACGTAGTCGACCATGGGCAGCGTCACCAGCGCCGCCGTGCCGCGCGCCTCGGCGTCGTCGAGGAGATCGACGAAGGCGTTGGCCGGGGGCGCGCTCGGCCCGCCCAGCATGGCGTCGTTCTGGTTGCACCAGTCGGTGCCCGCGTTGCTCGCGTTGTTCTCCCAGTTGTAGGCCGTCAGGCGGTTGCCGCCGCTGCGCACCACCGATGGCCGGTCTTGCGCGGCGTGTTCGCCGCCGTTCCACCCGTAGATCAGCGGGGAGATGGGCCGACGGCCGGTGTCGACGCGCACCTGCAGCACGACGTCCGCGGCACCGGGATCGCCGGGCTCGACGATGGGGTCGCCCTCGCCTTCACCTTCACCTTCACCTTCACCTTCACCTTCACCTTCACCTTCACCTTCACCCTCACCTTCACCTTCACCTTCACCTTCACCTTCGCCCTCGCCCTCGCCCTCGCCCTCACCGGGCACGGACGGCGGGCAGGCCGCGAGCACGGCGGCGGTGAACGGCAACGACGCGAGCGGCAGGAAGCGGCGCATGGCCAAGCCTACTGCGGGCGGCGGGCGCGCCGCCGCCTTGTTTCCGACGCGTTCGTGGGCGCGCCAGTCGCGTGCGGCGGCGCGCCAGCGTGACGCCGCGAGGGCCGCAGCCGACGTGCCCCTTTGAATTCCACGGGCGCGCCCTCTAACGATGGCGCCTGGAGTACGCCATGAGCTCGCCTGCCTTCCCCGCCCCGCCGTCGTCGGTGCCGCCCACCACCACCGCCGAGCTCGATCGCAAGCTCGCGCGGCTGCGCGCGCACAAAGACGCGTGGGTGCAGCTACCGCGCAAGGAGAAGATCGCGCTGTTGCGCGCCACCATGGAGCTGCTGCAGGCCGAGGGCCCGGCGTGGGCGGCCACGTTGGCGCGCATCAAGGGCTTCGATCCCGAGACACCGGGCGCGGGCGAGGCGTGGCTCGACGGGCCCGTGATCGTGGCGCGCAACCTCCGTCAGTACATCGAGCTGTTGGAGCACGACGGCCACCCGAGGCCGGCAGGTCTGCGCCAGCGCCCCGACGGCCAGTGGGTGGCGCAGGTCTTTCCGCGCAACCTGTTCGACAAGCTGCTGCTCGATCGATGGGTTGCCGAGGTGTGGATCGAGAAGGGCAAGGCGCCGAGCCAGGGCGCCTTGGTGAACGCCAAGCCCGCCGGCGGGCGCATCGGCCTCGTGCTCGGCGCCGGCAACGTCGGCTTCCTGGCCCCGTGCGACGCGCTCTACAAGCTGGTGTTCGAGCACGAGGTCGTCATCCTGAAGATGAACCCGGTCAACGAGGCCGGCGGCCCCCACCTCGAGAAGGTGTTCGCGCCCTTCATCGAGCGCGGCTTCGTCGAGCTCTGTTACGGCGCCGGCGACGTCGGCGCGTACCTCGCCACCCACGCCGACGTCGAGACGCTGCACGTCACCGGCAGCAACCGCACCTACGACGCCATCGTCTGGGGCGGCGCCCCCGACGAGCAGCGCGAGCGCAAGGCGACGGGCACCAAGGCGAACGACAAGCCGTTCTCGGCCGAGCTCGGGGGCGTGGGCCCCTTGATCGTGGTGCCGGGCGAGTGGTCGGAGAGCGACCTGCGCTACCAGGCGTCGCACGTGCTCGCCACCATGGCCAACAACGCGAGCTTCATCTGCGTGGCCGGCAAGGCGCTCATCCTGTCGAAGGACTGGCCGCAGAAGGATCGCTTCCTCGAGCTGCTACGCGAGGAGATGGCGCGCACGCCGGCGCGCAAGGCCTACTACCCCGGCGCCGCTGCGCGCCACCAGGAGTTCCTGCAGCGCTACCCGAAGGCCGAGGTGTTCGGCGACGCCCCCGCGGGCGCGCTGCCGTGGACGCTCATCCCCAACGTGCCCGCGCAGCGCGGCGAGTACGCCCTCACCAACGAGGCGTTCTGCTCCGTGATCGCCCACGTCGAGATCCCGGGAAAGACCGCCGAGGAGTTCTTGCCCGCCGCCGTCGACGTCGCCAACGACGTCGTGTGGGGCACGCTCGGCGCCAACGTGGTCATCGATCCCGCCACCGCGGCGCGCTTGGGGTCACGCTTCGAGGACGAGCTTGCGCGCCTGCGCTACGGCACCATCGGCGTCAACGTATGGGCGGGCGCAGGCGCCGGGCTCACGGAGCTCGCGTGGGGCGCGTACCCCGGCCACTCGCCCGACGACGTGCAGTCGGGCATCGGCAAGGTGCACAACGCCTTCGCCTTCGACTTCCCGGAGAAGAGCGTGGTGCGCGGGCCGTTCCGCCCGCGCATCAAGCACGTCTACTTCCACGGCCACCGCACGCTCGATCGCGTGGGCGCGGCCATGCTCAAGGCCGAGCAGAACCCGTCGCTCTTGCACATCCCCAAGCTGGCCGCCGCCGCCCTGCGCGGGTGAGCGTCACGGCTCTGTGCCGTCGAGGAAGAACGCGGCCAGCGCCGCGGTGGCGTCGATCTCCCGCGTGGCGTCCGACAGGCGCGGCGGGCGCCCCGGCCAGCCGTGGCCACCGCCCTCGACGATCACGTTGACCACCGGCGCGCTGCAGCCCGCGCGCTCTTCGATGATGACCCGTGTCCCGTCCTTCGGATCGCGATCGATGGGCGCGCGCCGCGTGGGCGCCTGGCACCCGGCCACACGCGCGAACACCTCGGCGGTCGCAGCGTTGCTCTGGATGAGGCCACGCTCGCCCTTGCGCCCGACACCGCCGCCCTCGAAGGGCACCAGCGTGTCGGCGGTGCCGTGAAAGAGCATCAGCGGCACCGCGCGCGAGGGCGCGCACGCGGTCTTCGGCAGGCTGGCCGCCACCGCGCCCACGCCCGCGAAGCGCTCGGCGTGCGTGCAGGCGAGCGTGAGCGCGAGGAAGCCGCCGTTCGAGTGGCCCGTGACATACACGCGCGCCGGATCGACGCGCCCCTCGGCCACCAGCGTGTCGACAAGCGCGAGCACGAAGCCCACGTCGTCGTGTCCGGCGACGCGGCGCGCGGGATCGAGCGTGAGCTGGCGCGCGTCGCTCCAGCGGCGGTCCATGCCCTGCGGGTACGCCACCAGCGCGCCCCGCGCGGCGGCCTCGACGTCGAAGCGCGTGTGCTGGCGCACCTGCGACGCGGTCCCGAAGCGCCCGTGCAGCACGATCACGAGCGGCGCCTTGGGCGGCGCGCTCGCGGGCGCGAACAGCTGGTAGCTGCGCTGCACGCCGCCCACGGTGATGGTCGCGGTGGCGCTCGACGGCTCCGCCGTGGTCGCGAACAGCGCGGCGACGGCGAGCGCGATCATCGCGCGGCGGGCGCGGGCGCCGCGGCAGCGGCAGCCGGCACGTCGGCGCGCCCCTCCCAGTCGGTGAAGAACGCCGCCATCACGCCCGTGGCCACGACCGCGACGCCGGAGGCGACGTAGAAGCCGTTGGCCACCCACGCCAACGTCGTGCCGAACGCCTGCTTGGCGACGGCGTCGGCGCCGGGCTGCGGCACCTCGATCGAGAGCGTCATCTGCTGGTGGTAGTCCTGCTGCACGAACGCCATCCCCGCGCCGAAGGCCGCGCCGGTGGCCAAGAGGACGACGCCGGTGCCGGCCCCCGTCCACACCGCCCAGGGCCGCAGCGGCGGCGGCGCGCTGTGATCGACCTGACCGGGCGCGAGCGCCGCCGTGAGGGGCGCGGCGGACGAGCCCGCGGTGAGGAGCGCGCCGTCGGCGTCGGCGGTCTCGACGTAGAACTCCAACGTGGCGCCGCCATCGTTGGCCGTGACCTCGGCGGGCAGCACGCCGCTCCAGCGCCCGGTCGCGTCGTCGCGCAACAGCGCCAGCGACGAGAACGCGGGCTCACCCTGCTTCCGGTACTGCACGCGCACCGCGCTGGCGACGGCGTTCGGGTCCTTCACCAGGTACGAGAACAGCGCCGGCCGCCCGCCGGGGAGCTTGGTCGGGTGCGCGCCCACGAGCTCCATCTCGCGGATGTGGCGCGCGCGCGTGAGCTTCCTCATCTCGTCGACGATGGCGCGCTCTTCGGCCTGCACCTTGCGGAACACGGACATGATCTTGGGAGGCGTGTCGGCCGGCAGCTCGAAGCCGGGGCGACCGCGCAGCAACGCGCGGAACGGCTTCTCGGCCTCGATGGGGTCGCCGACGATGGCGCGACACGAGCCCTCGAGCACATAGGCGTCGAGCCGCATGTCGATGGGCACCGCGTCGCCGCGCGCGAGCAGCTCGGTGACGAGCGGCAGCACGGCGTCGTACTCGAGCTGCTCGAACTGCGCGCGCGCGCGCCTGGCGAGCTCGGCGTTGTCGAGGCGGGCCGCGGCGGGCACCGGCGCCCCGGCGAGCGCGGCAGGGGCCGCGACCACGACGACGAGCGCGACGCAGGCGAGGCGCGGCATGGTCATCGAGGCTAGCGCCGCGACGTGTGGCCGCGCCACTGGCGGACAGGTGGGCCACCCCGAGCCGGCGCCCGCTGCGCGGCGTTGCGGCGCACGGTCCGCGTCGAGCGCGCGCCCTGTGGCGCGCGCCGCCCAGCGATGGGCGCACCCTTGCCTACATGGCGCCTCGACGGGAGACAGGTCGCGGCCGCGCACCGCGTCCCCGCTATGCTCGCGACGTGCCGCCTCCCACCACGACCACCGGCGCAGCGCCGGGCTCGGTGGCCCCGCAGCCGTCCGAGCTGGTCTTCGGCCGCTACCAGATCATCCGACGCCTCGCCGTGGGCGGCATGGGCGAGGTGTTCCTGGCGCGCCAGTCGGGCGTGGCGGGGTTCGACCGGCTCGTGATCTTGAAGAGCCTGCTGCCCGACCTGGCGGCGCAGGATGACTTCGTCGAGCAGTTCCTCGACGAGGCGCGCGTCGCCGCCACCCTCAACCACCCAAACATCGTCAGCATCTACGAAGTGGGGCTGTGGAACGGCACGTACTTCATCGCCATGGAGTACATCCGCGGCGACAACCTCTCGCGCCTGGCGCGCGCCGCCGAGCGCGCCAAGCGGCGCATGCCGGTCGACGTCGCGGCGTTCGTGGTGCACGAGGCCGCGCAGGCGCTCGATCACGCGCATAAGGCGTGCGACCTCCACGGCGCGCCGCTGCACATCGTGCACCGCGACGTGAGCCCGCAGAACATCATGGTGCGCACCGACGGCGTCACCAAGGTCGTCGACTTCGGCATCGCCAAGGCCGCCAACCGCTCGTCGCGCACCGCTACGGGGCTGCTCAAGGGCAAGGTGCAGTACATGGCGCCCGAGCAGGTCATGGGCGGCCAGGTCGACGGCCGCACCGATCAGTTCGCGCTTGGCGTGGTGCTGTGGGAGCTGGTGACAGGCAAGAAGCTCTTCTCCGGCGGCAACGACATCGAGGTGCTGCGCGCGGTGCTGCACGCGCCCATGCCGCCCCTCGTCGAGGCCGAGCCCTCCTGCCCGCCGGAGCTGTCGCGGATCGTCGAGCGCATGATCGCGCGCGACGTCGCGCTGCGCTACGCGACGCTGGCCGACGCGGCCGCCGAGCTCAAGGCGTACCTCGACGTGCGCGGCCTGAAGAACGCCCAGCAAGAGACCGCGCGTTTCGTCGCCGACACGTTGGGCGAAGAGATCTCGGCCAAGACCGTGGACCTGACGCCGTCGGGCGCCAACAACTTCGTCATCAACCTATCGCAGACCGACAAGCCGCCCACGGCGCCCACCATGGTGACGCCCGTGGGCAAGAGCCGGGCGTCCGTGGGCATCGCCGCGGGGGCCGCGTTGGCGCTGGTGCTGGCCGCGGGCATGGCGGCGCTCCTCCTGGTGCCCGCCGAGCCACCGCCACCCGCGTCAGTGGTGGCGGCGGCGCCCAAGATCGCCGTCGACGCGCAGCCCGCGGGCGCGCGCGTGCGCGTCGACGGCGCCGACGTGGGTGCGGCGCCGGTCACC
Source organism: uncultured Myxococcales bacterium (assembly GCA_964580865.1). Taxonomy (GTDB): domain Bacteria; phylum Myxococcota; class UBA727; order UBA727; family VGSZ01; genus JACOUT01. The sequence goes on from CAZONM010000002.1 coordinate 19,629, forward strand.
GTGGACGTCACGGCCGACGTGGAGCACGAGGTGGAGATCAGCGCGCCGGGCCATGAGCCACGGGTGGAGCGGGTGACGCTCAAGCCCGGCGACATGCGCGGCATCATGGCCATGCTCGTGAAGCAGAAGGCCACGCTCGCGCTCACCAGCAACCTCGTGGGGGCCGTGATCACGCTCGATGACCGCGAGGTGGGCGTGACGCCGCTCGAGCTGGCGATCGAGCCCGAGCGCGCGCATGCGCTCACGGCCGAGCTCCAGCGCGGCAAGGAGCGCTATCGCTACGCGGGCGAGGTGTCGGGCGCGCCGGGGGAGCGGGTGAGTCTCGCGCTGCGGCTCGAGAAGCAGCGCGCGACCGAGGCGTGTCCGCCGGGGACGAGCCGAGTGGGGGGGCGATGCGTAGCTCCCGCCCAACCCGAGCCCAAGGCGCCGCCCCCCGAGGCCAGCAAGGGCTTTCTGACGGTGAAGACCACGCCGTGGGCCAAGATCTCCATCGACGGTCAGCCGTGGGGCTCGACGCCCGTGGCGAAGGTGCCGCTGGCGCCGGGGACGCACACGGTGCGCCTGGTGAACGAGGACGCCGGCAAGGACGTGACCAAGAAGGTCACCATCAAGAGCGGCGAGACGCTGAAACAAGACTGGGGGCTATGAGGGCGACGCTCAGGGCGCAGGCAGCTGCCACAGCACTTCGCCTTCCGCGACCCACACGCGACCGCCAGCCTGTGCCGCGGCGGTGACGCTGTCCCGTGGCAAGTCGGGGCCGAGCATCGTCGACAGGCCGACACTGCACGTAGCCGCGTCGATGCTGTGGCTGACGAAGCTCGCGCCCAGGCCGCCGGAGGTGAGGATGCCATCGGCGCAGATCGTCGTGAGCGCGGTGGCGAATGGGTTGTTTTCCGTGTCGCTGGCATCGGAGACGATCTCGCTGCCGTCCGCCACCTGGACCCGCTGAATGCGCGGGCCGTGACCCGTCAGGATCGCGCAGGTGTCCGAGAAGGCGTGGACCTCGGATCCGATGAGGTCCGCTGCGTAGTAGTCGTCCGCGCCCGCCGGTGGCAACAAGGTGCCGTCGTCCCAGGCGCCGATCGCCGTGTGGGCACCATCGAGCTGCGCCACACGCACCCCCGAAGACAGCGCGACGACCAGCGCGTTGCCGACGATGCCCGCGGCGCCGATTCTCTCGCCCGGGTCGCCGGCCCCCCCCGGTCCGGCGGGGAAGACGTCGGGCGCGGCGCATGACGCGTCGCTGACGGCGCTCCAGGTGCAGCGCCGCACCGTGTGCTCCGCGCCGTCGAACGCGACGAGCCAGAACACGTTGTCGCCGCCGGCGACCGGGTCGCGGGCGACGGCGAGCGCGTCGAGCTTGGCGGGCTCGTCGTAACCGGCAGGGGTGACGCCGAGCGAGGTCTCCGTGCCGGAGGGCGCGAAGCTCGTCAGGTTGATCCGACGCGCGCTGCCACCCGCGAGCACCGCCAGCGCCACCGCCCCCCCGTCGTCGACGAGCACCGCGCGGACCGCGCGCCCGTCGAGGGCGCGCTGGACGATCCCGTCGAACGGCGCCACGACCTTCGCCAGGCCGTTCACCAGGGGCACGAGCGCCGTGCCGGCGGAGCTCGGCACGAGCGAGCCGGAGGGACGATGCGGCAGCACCGTGGCGTGATCGGGCGGGACCAAGCTGCCCTCGCAGAACGCGGCGTCGGTCTCCCACCGCGCGACGCCGCCGACGGTGGTGGTGGCCCAAACCGAGCTGTCGCCGACGCCGCGGGCCATGCGGTGCACGTCCTTCATGCGGAAGTCGCCGACCACTGGCTCCACGGCCGCGTCGCGCGCGGCTTGCACGCCGAGGTAGCCGTACTCGCCAAAATGGATCACGCAGCCAGCGTCGGTGCGCAGCATCCCCAGGGGCACGTCGTCGCCGGCGAGGAGGAAGCCCGCGCCACGCGCCACCACATGCCACCCCAAGGGACCGCCTTCCCACAGACCCGTCCGCACCTTCTCGGCCGGGTCGCTGGTCGAGCGGGTCACCACGACGGGCGTGCCCTCCGGCGTGCGGGGCTCGAAAGCCAGCCGCGGGATGCCGCTGCCGTCCAACAGGTCGCCGCGCGGCGTGATGACGAGGTCGCGGTTGCCGTCGAGCGTCGCCTCAAGGATGGCGCCGCTATCGACGGCGATGGCGACGCGATCCTCGTCGCCGATGCGGGTGAGGCGCGCGTCCGGCTCATCTGCGTTGAGCGACCGCATCGTCGCCACGGTGCCGAGCTGGCCGCTGCTCGAGACCTCGATGATCGCAAGATCCAAGGTGCCCGGCTGGCCGGCAAAGGCCAAGAGCAACGTGGCCGGGTCGCCGTCCTCGAGGAGGGCGCCGGCGACCCTGAGGTCGCTGGGTCCACTAAGGCGCACCGGCACGGCCTCGGCGAGGGCGCCTCCCGGTAGCATGGCGCACACGACGTTCTCGCCGGTGCGGACCAGCACGCCTGACGACGTGCGCATGAGCTGTCCGGTGCCGGTGGGCCGGTTGGTGCCGAGGGGGTCGGGGCACCGCCCGATGGGCAGGTGGTTCCCCTCGATGGTCACCTGCTCGAACGCCCCCGCGTCGGTGATGACGATGGGCCCGTCGGCCGTGCCCGCGATCATGTCGACGATTGTGCCCACGCCGACGCGGTAGGGCGTCAGGAAACCTTGGTAGTGCGCGCCGACGCAGGTGTCGCCCTCACCCTCACCCTCGCCCTCGCCCTCGCCCTCGCCCTCGCCCTCGCCCAGGCCGGCATCGGGATACGGCAGCGCGTCCCAATCGGGTGGGCACGCCACCACCAGCGCGACCAGCGCGAGCGATGACCCGGCCGTGAGCGCGCGCACCATCGTCACTCCTCCAGCGCCAGCGCCACCACCGCGGTGCCCGCACCGACGACCACCAGCGCGGCGCCGGTGACTCCCGTGTACACGGCGGCCGTATAGAGGTCGCGGCTGCGTTGCTCGGCCGCGTGCGCGACCTCGACGTCGAGGTTGGGCGGCGTCAACGCCGTCGACGCCGCCTGGAATTCGAGGTGCGACCAGCCCCACAGCCCCAAGGCCGCCGCCGCCCCGAGGGCGCCGACGACGCCCACCGCCCCGCCGATCCACGGCCACACGTTCACCGGCGCCGCCGCGCCGAGCGCCTCGTCGACGACGTCGGGGATGAGGGGCAGGAGGGCCGACGGGGCGTCGCCGTGGGCCTCCGCCGACACGCGCGCGAGCACCTTCATGGTGCGGGTCTCAGTGCGGGTCATGGTCAGGAGCCACACATCGCCGATGCGTCCGACCTGGCCCGCCAGCAGTTGCTCCGCGTTGAGCGCGTCGGCGATCTCGTTGGTGCACGACTCGGTGTCGCAGCCCATGGCGGCCTTGGCCGCCTCCACGTCGAGCAGCGCGCCGATGTCGGCGGCGCCCACTACCTCGAACAGCTCGTGGTGCCGACGCGCAGACACCACGAGCTGCTCGGCGAGCAGCTCGGCGGTGGCGGGATCGACGTTGGGCGCGCGCAGCGGCACCAGGTACACGCGCGGCGCGGCCAGCGCCGACGAGGACACACAGAACGCCAGCGCGAGCGCGATCGAGCGCACGCCCCGCTGATAGCGATGCACGAGCGCGATGCAAAGGGGCGCCGGGAGCACCCCGGACCCGTCGCGGCACGCCGGGGCCACCCCGCCGCCCCCGGGGTTGCGCGGCCGCCCTCACGTGGGCATCACCGACGAATGGCCGACCTGTCGACGTGGAAGAAGCTCGCAGCCAAAGAGACCGGCAAGGACGCAGACGCGCTCGGCGTGACCACCGCGGAGGGGCTCCGCCTCAAGCCCCTGTACACGGTCGACGACGTGCCCGCCGCTGCCACCGACGCGCTGCCGGGGGTTGCCCCGTTCCTGCGGGGGCCCCACGCCACCATGTACACGCAGCGCCCGTGGACGATTCGGCAATACGCCGGCTTCTCCACCGCGCGCGAGTCGAACGCGTTCTACCGAAAGAACCTCGCCGCCGGGCAAAAGGGCCTGTCGGTGGCCTTCGACCTCGCCACCCACCGCGGCTACGACAGCGACCACCCACGCGTGGTGGGCGACGTCGGCAAGGCGGGCGTAGCCATCGACTCCGTCGAGGACATGAAGCTCTTGTTCGACGGCATCCCGCTCGGCGACATGACGGTGTCGATGACCATGAACGGCGCCGTCATCCCGGTGCTGGCGGCCTTCATCGTGGCGGCCGAGGAGCAGGGCGTGCCGCCCGCCAAGCTCGCCGGCACCATCCAGAACGACATCCTCAAAGAATTCATGGTGCGGAACACGTACATCTATCCGCCCGCGCCGAGCATGCGCATCGTCGCCGACATCATCGCGTTCACGGCGGCGCACATGCCCAAGTGGAATTCCATCTCCATCAGCGGCTACCACATGCAAGAGGCCGGCGCCGACGCCGCGCTCGAGCTCGGCTTCACGCTCGCCGACGGCATCGAGTACGTGCGCGCGGCCACCGCCCGCGGCCTCGACGTCGACGCCTTCGCGGGCCGGCTGTCGTTCTTCTTCGGCATCGGCATGGCGTTCTACGTCGAGGTGGCCAAGCTGCGCGCCGCCCGCGTCCTGTGGTGCGAGATCATGGAGCGCTTCGGCGCCAAGGACGCGAAGTCGAAGATGCTGCGCACCCATTGCCAGACCTCGGGCTGGTCGCTGGCGGCGCATGACCCCTACAACAACGTCATTCGCACCACCATCGAGGCGATGGCTGCGGTGTTCGGCGGCACCCAGAGCCTGCACACCAACTCCTTCGACGAGGCCCTTGCCCTGCCCACGCCGTTCTCCGCGCGCCTGGCGCGCAACACGCAGCTCATCCTGGCGGAGGAGACCGGCATCACCGACGTCGTCGACCCCTGGGGCGGCAGCTTCCTGATGGAGCGGCTCACGGCCGAGCTCGCCGAGAAGGCGCGCGCCCTCATCACCGAAGTGGAGGGCATGGGCGGCATGGCCAAGGCCATCGAGCAGGGCATGCCCAAGCGGCGCATCGAGGAGGCGGCGGCGCGGCGGCAGGCGCGCATCGATGGTGGGCGCGAGGCCATCGTCGGCGTCAACAAGTACACCCTGGCGGCCGAGGACAAGGAGGTGGAGCTCCTCGACGTCGACAACCGCGCGGTGCGCGACGAGCAGGTGGCGCGCCTTTCGTCCATCAAGGCGGCCCGTGACGGCGCCGCCGTCGAGCGGGCCCTCGCGGCGCTGACCGACGCGGCCACGAGCGGCCACGGCAACCTGCTCGAGCTCGCGATCCCCGCCATGCGCGCGCGCGCCACCGTGGGCGAGGTCAGCCTGGCGCTCGAGCGCGCGTTCGGCCGGCACCAGGCGCAGACCAAGCTCGTGAGCGGCGTGTACCAGAGCGCGTTCGGCGACGAGGCCGCGCTCAGCGATATCCGGCAGAGCGTGGAGGCCTTCGCCACGAGCGAGGGCCGGCGCCCGCGCATCCTCGTCGTCAAGCTCGGGCAAGACGGGCACGACCGCGGCCAGAAGGTGGTGGCCACGGCGTTCGCCGACCTCGGCTTCGACGTCGACGTGGGCCCGCTCTTCTCCACGCCCGACGAGGCGGCGCGCGCCGCCGCCGAGAACGACGTGCACGTGGTGGGCGTGTCCTCGCTGGCCGCCGGGCACAAGACGCTGGTGCCCGCCCTCATCGACGAGCTGAAGAAGCGCGGCGCCGGCGAGGTGGTGGTGATCGCGGGCGGCGTCATCCCGCCCAAGGACCACGGTGTGCTCAAGGCCGCGGGCTGCGCGTGCGTGTTCGGGCCGGGCACGCCCATCCCCGACGCCGCGCGCGCGGTGCTCAAGGCCATCCCGAGGCGCCGCGCGTGACCGTCGACGCGCTCGCCCAAGCGCTCGGCGCCGGCGACCGCCGCGCGCTGGCGCGCGCCATCACGCTGGTCGAGAGCGGCCGTGACGACGACCAGCAGGAGGCCGCGCGTCTCCTCGAGCTGGTGCTGCCGAAGACCGGTGGCGCCATGCGGGTGGGCATCTCGGGACCACCCGGCGTGGGCAAGTCCACGCTCATCGAGGCGCTCGGCTGCATGCTCGTCGACCGCGGCGAGCAGGTGGCCGTGCTCGCCATCGATCCCACGAGCCCCACCACGGGCGGCTCGCTCCTCGGCGACAAGACGCGCATGGAGCGGCTACAGGCGAGCGAGCGAGCGTTCATCCGACCCTCGCCCTCGTCGGGCATGCTCGGCGGCACGGCACCGCACTCGCGCGACGCGCTGTTGTTGTGCGAGGCGGCGGGCTTCACGGTGGTGCTGGTGGAGACCGTGGGCGTGGGGCAGAGCGAGATCGCCATCGCCGACCTCGTGGACACGGTGGTGCTGGTCTTGCCCCCCGGCGGCGGCGACGAGCTGCAGGGGCAGAAGCGCGGCCTGCTCGAGCGCACCGACGTCATCGCGGTCAACAAGGCCGACGGCGCGCGCGCCGCCGACGCCGAGCGCACGCGCGCCGACTACGCGAGCGCCGCGCACCTGTTCCTCAAGAGCGTGCCGGGCTTCACCGTGCCGGCGCTGGTGGTGAGCGCGCTCGAGGGGACCGGGGTGGGCGCGCTGTGGGACGCCGTGCGCGCCCACCGCCAGGCGCTGGTCGACGCGGGAGTGCTCGAGCCCCGACGTGCGGCGCAGGCCGAGCGCGCGCTGTGGCACGCTCTCGAGCGCGCGCTGCTCGCGCAGCTGCACGCGCACCCGGCCGTGCGCATGGCCCTGCCGGTTGCCGTCGACGACGTGCGCGCCGGGCGCACCAGCGCGAGCGCGGCCGCGCGCGGTCTGTTGGCGCGCCTCGTGGGCGGGGCGTGACGTCGTGAAGGCGCGGTTTGCCGCGGTGCTCACCCTGCTCGCGCTCGCCGCCGCGTCGGCGCGCGCCGGTGAGGGCGACGACTTCTACCCGTGGCACCGGCCGCTCGACGACTCGCGCGACGCCATCAATCGCCGTTACAACGAGGTGTTCGCCGACGCGTTGCGCGACGTGAACCGCGGCGGTGCGTGGCGCACCAGGACGTGCGTCGACGTGGCGCACGCCATGACCGAGCGCCTCTTCTGGACCGAGTACCGCTTCCTCCTGCGCGCGCAGCCGCACTTCGGCTTGCACTACGCGCCGCGCACCAACACGGAGGACCTCGAGGAGTACCGCGCGCGCAGCCTCTATCGCTACGTGCCCTTCTGGTGGGTGCCCTTGACGGTGGCGCCGCTCGAGCGGGAGCTGCGCGTGGCCGAGGTGACCTTCAGCACCGACAAGATCGCGCACTTCTTCCCCACGGGGTGGCGGTACTGGCGGCTGTACCGCGAGCGGCGCGCCGCCGGCGACGACGACGAGCGCGCGCTGCGCGCGGCCATCGAGGAGATCGGCGTGGCCACGGAGCTCGGCGGCTGGGGCCTCGGCATCGACGGCATCTTCTCGTTCGCCGATCTCGAGGCGAACTACCAGGGTCTCGTGTTCTTTCAGCGTTTGTGCGACGGCGACACGCCCGATCTCGTCCAGGGCGCCGACGGCTGGGCGCTGCGGCGCGCCTTCGACCTCGGCGAATGGGTCAACCCCTGCTGGGACGAGAGCTATTACGGCAACGTGTACGTCGAGGCCATCTGGCCGGCGATCCAACGCGCCCTGACCCAGACCTGCCCGCTCTTGGCGCGCCCGCACGTCGTCGCGCAGCGCGCGCGCTACCGCGCGCTCGGGTGCACCAGCCGGTCCGTGCGCATCATGGACGAGCTCATCGCCGATGGCAGCGTGCCAAACCCGCGGCCCTACGACATCGAGACGGTCTGTGCCACCTTCGCCACACGAGGAGCACCCCATGGTAACCCCGCGCATCCTCTGCCTCGGTGAGGCGCTCATCGACTTCCTGCAGCTCGACGACGGCGACAGCTTCAAGCGCCAAGCCGGCGGCGCGCCGCTCAACGTAGCGTGCGGCGCCGCCAAGCTCGGCGCCAGCGCCGCCATGATCACCATGCTCGGGCGCGACCTGTTCGGCGACTTCCTCGAGCGCACCATGGTGGAGCACCACGTCGACACGCGCGGCGTGCGGCGCTCGGACCAGGCGAACACCGCGCTGGCGTTCGTGGCGCTCGACGCGCGCGGCGAGCGAACCTTCAGCTTCTACCGAAAGCCCTGCGCCGACCAGCTCCTGGCGCCTGCGCACCTCGACGACGCGCTGTTCGGCGCCGAGCTCGACGTGTTTCATTTCGGCAGCATCTCGCTCATCACCGAGCCGAGCGCGAGCGCGACGCGCGCCGCGGCCGAGCGCGCGCGCGCGGCGGGCGCGTGGGTGTCGTACGACCCGAACCTGCGCGAACCCCTGTGGCCCGACCTCGACAGCGCGCGACGCACCATGCTCGACGCGGTGGCCCTCGCCGACGTGGTCAAGGTGTCGGAGGGCGAGCTGCGCTTCCTCACCGGCGAGGAGCACGACAGCGGCGTCGCCACGCTGTTGGAGCGCGGACCCGTCGCGGTCGTGGTCACGCGCGGCGAGCGCGGCTGTAGCGTCTTCTCGGTCGAGGCCGACCCCGTGCACGCGGCGGGCCTCGGCGTGGAGGTGGTCGACACCACCGGCGCGGGCGACGCCTTCGTGGCGGCGTTCCTGGACGCCTGGGTGCGCGCGGGCATCGCCGCGCCCGCGGACGTCAGCGGCGAGCGCCTGGCCGTGTGCGCGCTGCGCGGCAACGCCGCGGGCGCGCTCGCCACCACGCGCTACGGCGCGATCCCAGCGTTGCCGACGCGAGCCGAGGTCGACGCGTTGCTCGCCTGATCAGAGCTGCTCGATCTTGTCCATGGCCGCGACGGCCGAGGCCACGCCTGCCCAGTCGCCGTCGAAGCGGTGGGCGAGGTCGTCGACGTAGAGGTGCGCGTAGGGCTTGCCGAAGATCAGCTCGTGGTGCTTGACGCCGTGGCGCGCGAGCCAGGCGCGCGTCACCTCGCCCACCATGGCCATCACCTTCTGCACGTCGCCCTCGCAGGTGCGCATACGACGCGCCGTGTAGATGATGATGTAGTGCCCCTGATCGTACAGGCGGTTGATGGTCTCGATCGCGCCGGGCAGCGGCGCCGCGTTCTCGTAGTCACCCTGCTTGTTCTGCAGGGTGCAGATGGTGCCGTCGAGGTCGAAGCACAGACGTTTGGTGTCGACCATGACGCCCGCGTTACTTATCGAGGACGCGCGACGCAACCCGGTTGAGCGCCTCGGTGGCGATACAGAAGAACGCCTTCATGCGCTGCGGGTGGTCCTGGTGCAGCGGCAGCATCGAGTAGAACAGGATGCTCATGATGAACTCGATCTCGTCGAGGTCGAGCTTGTGGCGCTGCGTCAGCGTCTCCTTGAGGATCTGCCCGATGCGGTGGTGGTCGTCGCTCGCGTAGACCGTGAGCGTGAACTCGTTGTCGTGGTGGTCGAGATGGAACAGATCGTGCGTGATGAAGTCGTAGTGCCCCACGGCCGAGTGGTAGAGCTTCGCCATGTCGTACTTGAGGTCGCCGCCGAGCTTCATGGTGCCGAAGCTGCCGCGCGGGTCCACCAGCTTGAAGCTCTGACCGTCGACGTCATAGAGCACGTTCGAGAAGCACAGGTCGCCGTGGATGAGGCACAGGTCTTCCTCGCGGGCGATGCGCGGGAACATCACCTCGGCGACGCGCTTGAACAAGTCGCGGTACGGCGTGTGGGTCTGGCCGTTGATCACGACCTTGCCGTAGCTGAACATCTCGCAGAACTCGGTGTTGTTCTTGACGTCGTCGATGCGCTCGAACGTCTTCTCGAGGTAGTGGCGGCGGTAGTCGCCCTGCCAATCGTCGGACTCCCATGCCTTCACGGTGCGGAAGCGCTCCATGTAGGTGTCGACGAGGTTGGTGAGGATCTTGCGCCACATCTCTACGCGCAGGTTCTCGTAGAGGAACAGCTCGGACAGCGTGGGCGTGGGCACGTACTCGAGCGTCAGGAACGGGTCGTCGGGGTCGAGGTCGTAGTCGACCACCGTGGGGATGTAGCTGCGCAGCTTCTTGGGGAGCGTGACGAACCAGTTGATCTCGTCGAGGAACTTGGCCTTGTGCTTGCTGCGCTTGGTGACGGTGTTGCCGGAGATCTCGAGCGTGTTGAACTCGCGCGGCGCCACCAGCATCGACTTCTTCGAGGCCTGGTACGTGTCCTTCGAGCCGCAGTCGAACCACTTCTCGACGAGCTGCCCGTACACCGGGATGGCGCGCTCGTAGTACTCGAGCGCCGAGCTGATCTGGTACTCGTTCTTGATGCGCCGGTTCTCGCTCTTGATGTGGCGCACGCCGTCGAAGAAGCGCTGCGCGTCGTGCAGGTAGTAGATGCCCACCAGCGCCTTGTCGGTGTCGACCGCGCCGTCGGGCTTGTCGACGTAACCCACCACCTTGCCGGCGCTGTCGGTCTCGATGAGGCACCAGCGCCAGCTGTCGTTCACGGGGCTGTACATGACGAACGAGCGATCGTCGGGGAGCTCGAGGCGTTGCTCGAACACCGTGTCGCCGAGCACCACCAGCATGCCCTTGGTCTTCACCCACGGCTCGGCGAGCGCGATGGCGCTGGCCACGCCGTCGAGCTCGGTCTGCTCCACGAAGCTGATGTCGAGTCCCGGGCGACCCGCGTAGTAGCGCTTGACGAAGTCGGTGAGGAAGTGGCCGAGGTGCCCGTAGATGATCGTGAAGCTGGTGAAGCCCTGCGCGATGAGCTCGTCGAGGATCCAGCTGATGATGGGCTTCTCGCGCAGCGGGATCATCGCCTTGGGGATGCGCGCCGAGGTGGGCAGCATGCGCGTGCCCAGGCCCGCCGCGGGGATGACCACGTGCGGCTTCTGGGCGGCGACGTCGGCCGACGGGGCCTCGAGCTTGCGCGCTGCGACCATGGGCTCCTCCGGGCGTTTGGCCTTGCCCTCGCCTACGTCGGCCTTCACCTCACGTGCCAGGCGGTCGTCGCGGATGGGCGCGCCCTCCGCCGTACGGTCCGCCTGGGAACCGTGTGAAGTCCGTGTGAAATGGGAGGGGAGAAAGAGGCGCACGTTCGACTGTGTAGCTGGCCACGCGGATCGCGATCTCGCAAGGGGGGCGGCTACTTTTGTCGACGAGCGGGGTCGAGATCGGCCGGCATACGGCTCTCGCGCTGCACGCGCGTCACGCTGGGCGGCAGCACCGCGGGCAACGCGTTGTCGCGCGCGATGCCGGCGAACAGCGCGGCGCTTTTGCGCGCGCGCCGCGCACCGGTCGCGTAGTCGACCTCGTAGAGCCCGAAGCGCGGCCACGGCCCGCGCTTCCACTCCCAGTTGTCGGTCATGGACCAGTAGAAGAACCCGCGCACGTCCACGCCTTCCTCGAGGGCGCGGTGCGTCCACGCCACGTGATCGACGATGAAGCGCGGTCGGCGCGAGTCGTCCGCGTCGGCGATGCCACACTCGGTGACGAACAGCGGCACGCCGGGGTAGCGCGTGTGCACCTTGGTGAGCGTGCGGTACAGCCCCTCGGGAAAGATCTCCCAGTCGAGATCGCTGGTGGTCCATGGCGTCTGGCGCGCGGCGCTGACGAGGCCCGGCGACAGGGGTGAGAACGACGTCACGGCGCGGGTGAAGTAGTTGACGCCGATCCAATCGAGCGTGCGCGCGCACGCCGGATCGTGCGCGCGCAGCCGGTGCGTCGGCGGCAGGAACACGTCGATGTTGCCGGTGGCGAGCGCGTCGAGCAGCGCCCAGTTGAACACGCGCTCAAACACCCCGCGGATGGGTACGTCGACCAGGAAGCCGCGGCGGAACACGTCGAAGAAGAAGTAGATCTGGCCCACCTTGGCGTCGCCACCGTCGGGCGCGCGCGTGGCGTCTTTGAGCGCGCGGTAGGCGACGGCGTGCGCGTCGATCATGGTGCGATACACGCGCAGCGCGCGCGGCGCGTCGGCCACGCAGGGCGGGATCTCGGCGATGAGGTAGCCGGTGAGCGCGTAGATCTGCGAGTCGATCATGGTCGACCACCAGTCGACGAAGGGACCGAGCTCGCGCCCACACAGCTGCACGTACGCGCGCCAGCGCTCCATCAGGCGTGGGTTCTCCCAGCCGCCGTCGTCGGCGGCCCATAGCGGCAACGTGAAGTGCCACAGGTTCACGAACGTGGTGAAGCCGTGCTGCTCCTTCATGGTGCGCAGCATGTCGCGATAGCGGCCGAGCGCCGCCTGATCGTAGGCGCCGGGGGCGGGCTCGATGCGCGACCACTCGAGGCCGATGCGGTGCGCGTTGTGGTGGTCGGCGGCCGCCAACGCGAGGTCGCCCTGCCAGCGCTCCCAGAAGTCGGCGCCGCGCTCCTGGGTCGCGCCACGATCGATGGGCGGCGGCGACGTGCGCTCCCACCGGCTCCAGTCGTTGTTGAAGCTGTTGCCCTCGTGTTGGTACGCGTCTTCGCCGGCGCCCCACAGAAAGCCCGCGGGGAAGCGGGCGCCCGGCCGCTCCTCGACGAGCGACGGGGGCATGGTGCGCCGCAGGCTCCACCACAGGGTGAAGCCGAGGAAGGCGAGCAACGCCGTCGCGGCGACGAGCCAGGGCATCGCGCTCAAGCGGGCAGGTGCGGCGCGGCCGCGCGGCTCTCGAGCCGGTCCTTGATGGCGAGCTCGACCACGCGCTCGGCGGCGCGCGGCTGGCCGGCGGCCCTCGACGCCTCGTGCATGCGGCGCAGCTTCTCGGGGTGCGCGAGCAGATCGTCGATGGCGCGCAGCACGTCGTCGATGGTGTCGGTGACGATGCCGGCGCCGATGGTCTCGAGCCAGCGCGCGTTGCCGAGCTCGTGGCCCGGCGGCGAGCCGTACAGCAGCACCGGGCACCCCGTGGCCAGGCACTCGGCGCACATGAGGGCGCCGCCCTTGCCCACCATCAGGTCGGCGGCGCGCATGATCACGTCCATGAAGTCGACGAAGCCATAGACCTTGCCGTCGATGCCGGCCTTGGCGATGAGCTTCTCGATGCGCTCCTTGGCCTCGGCGCTCTTGCCGCACACCACCACCGGGTAGACGTGCTTGCCCTTCATGGAGTCGACGATGCGGTCGATGTTGGTGCCGCCGAAGGTGCCGGCGAAGAAGAACAACACCGTGGCGTCGAGCGGGATGCCGAGCTTGGTGCGCGCAGCGTCGCGCGATAGCTCCTCGGAGAACGCGGGCTTGATGGGGATGCCGGTGATGGCGAGCTGCTCCGCCGACAAGCCCGACGCCATGGCCTGCTCTCGCTGCTTCTCCGTCGAGACGAAGGTGTGGTCGGTCTCGGGCCAGCGGAAGTACAGGTCGAGCCAGATGAACTCGGTGCAGATGTAGTTGATGCGCATGTCGAGCTTCGACTCGCGCCGCACGCGCGCGGCCACCGGGTTACAGACGAAGTGCGTGATGAACACGACGTCGGGCTTGAACTCGCGTAGCTCGCGCCGCATGCCCCACCACGGCAGCTGGTACATCCACCAGCCCCAGAAGCGCGTGGCGAACAGCGGCGACTCGTACATCCAGCCCCAGATGCGCGGCGCCGTGTATTGCATCTTGAGCCACCACCACGCGAACAGCACCTGGAACCAGCGCGGCGTGTAGATGAGCGCGTCGATGGTGCGCAGCTCGATGTCGGGGTGGAGCTTGGTGAGCGCCGCCTTGAGGTTGTTGGCCGCCTCTTGGTGGCCGCCGCCCACGTTCAACAGCAAGATCGCCGCCTTCACCGTTCCGCCTCCGCTCGCCGGCCCGCGCGCCGTGCCGTGCCGTACCTCCGCTAATCCGCGCGGCGCGCGTCGTCTACGGAGGGCTACGCAGGATCGCGACGTGACGGCGGCGGGTGCGACACGGTGCGCGTCCCCTGTTGGCCCGCGCCGTGCAGTCACCCTGCGCTATGGTGCCGCTCGAGCTCTACGTGAAGCCCTTCCACCTGTCTCGCAAGATCGCGTGGGCGCTCGGCGCCACCGGTTGGACCATCGGCGATCGCTTGCTGATGACGTGGGGGCTCTTCGTGTTCTCGCCGCCGGCGGGCGATGACCTGCCGCAACGCCTGCCAGCGTGGAGCCTGTTCGGTGTCGTGACCGTGTGGGGTGTGATTAACCTGTTGGCGCGGTTCGTCGACGGTGTCTCCGACCCGTTGGTGGCCGCCATGAGCGACCGGAGCACACATCGGTGGGGGCGGCGCCGGGTGTTCATGGTGGCCGGCATCGTGCCGCTCACCCTAGCCACGGGCGCGCTCTTCTTCGCGCCCACGCTCGCTCCCTCGTGGGGCAACGCGGTGTTCGCGGCGGTGGTGCTCACCGCGTACTTCGTCGCGTTCACGCTCTACGCCTGCCCTTACCAGGCGCTCCTCCCCGACCTCGCGCGCACCGAGCGCGAGCGCGTGAACCTGAGCACCTTGCAGGCCGCGCTCATGCTGGTGGGCGCCGCCGTGGTGATGGTGGGCTCGCCCGTGCTCCTGGGCGCCTTGCGCGACGTGGCGCCCGTGCCGCGCTACCAGATCATGGGCGTCACGTTCGCGCTCATCGCCTTCGTGTTCATGCTCGCGCCCATCGTGGGCGTCCCCGAGCGGGAGCTGGTGGCGGCGCCGCGACCGTCGAGCCAACCCATCCTCGCGAGCGTGCGCGCCACGCTGAAGGCGCCGGGCATGGGCTGGTACCTGCTCGCCACCATCTCGTTCTGGTTCGGCTTCAACGCCATCGCCAGCGGCGTGCCCTACTTCGTCACGGTGCTCATGGGCCGGGAGGTGGAATTCGCGGGGACGGTCTTGACCATCACCTTCGCCGTCACCGCCGTGTTCTTCCCCGTCGTCGCCAAGGTGGCGCATCGCTTCGGCAAGCGCCGAACCATGATCGGCGGCGCGGTTGGCCTGTGCCTGGTGATGGTAACGCTGCCCTTGATCCACGACACCGCCACGGGCCTCGTCGTGCTCGGGCTCGCCGGCATCCCCATCGCCGCGCTCATGGCGCTGCCGAACGCCATGCTCGCCGACCTGGCGCATGCCGAGGCCAAGCGCACGGGTGAGAACGGCGAGGCCATGTTCTTCGGCGCGCAGGCGTTCTTGATGAAGGTGAACCTGGGCGTCAGCTCGGCGGTGCTGGCCGCGCTGTTGCCGCTCGGCAACAGCGCCGACAACCCGCTCGGCGTGCAGCTCATCGGCCCAGCCACCGTGGTGACCTCGCTCATCAGCGTGGTCGCCTACTGGCGCTTCCGCGAGCCCGGCGACCACGCCGCCGACGTCACGGCGCGGGCGTGAAGGTCGCGTTGCTCAGGCGATGCACCTCGAGGTCGCGCATGCGCGCCGGCCCGCCGTCGGCGAAGGTGGCGAGGCCCACCGAGCTCGGCAGCGGGTAGATGTTGACGCTCACGACCGCGCGGCCGCCGTCGGCGAACACCTCCACCGACGAGCGATCGACGAAGACGGTCAGCGCCACCGCGCCGTCGCGCAGGCTCACGGGCGCCTCGAAGCGCGCGCCGAAGCCGCTGGCGAACAGCACGTCCCCCGAGCGCGTGCGATCGACGAACACCGCGCCGCGCTCGCGGTCGTAGCCCACGCGCGTCTCCTCGCCGTCGCCGCGCCGCACCGCCAGACCCGCGCTGGTCGCGTCGCGCGGCTCGAGCACCAGCGCGATCTCGAGGGCGTCGCCCTCGATACCCGCGAGGGCGTCGTCGCCGCCCGCGGGCACGTCGAGCGCCGCGCGCGACGCGATGGGGCACGCGCCGCGCAAGGCGCGCAGCTCTCGCGCCGGCGCCTGCACCAGGAGCGGGCCGGCGCCGTCGTCGACGAGCGACAGCTCGCGCGGCACGCTCATGGAGCCGCGCCAAGGGTCGGTGGGCGTGCCGATGGCGTACTGCCAGCTCTCGCGCCAGCCGAGCCACACGCGGCGACCGTCCGGCGCATCGTTGAACGACTGCGCGGCGTAGAAGTCGGGCCCGAAGTCGAGCCGCCGCCCGGGCGGCGCGGTCTCGGGCACAAAGCTCACGCCGTCGAAGCTGCCCACCATGGTGAACCCGAAGTTGTCGACCTCGCCGAGCCCCACGTTGCGATCGAGCTTGAAGACCCACTTCTCGACGCCGTCGAGGGCCAACGGGAACAGGTCGGGGCACTCCCACGCGCCCTCGAGCCCGTCGAACGGCCCGAGCTCGCTGGCCTTGGTCCAGCTCTTCAGATCCGTCGACGTGTAGAAGTGCGCGCGATCGCCGGCCGCCACCACCATCACCCAACGGGCCGTGGGCGCGTGCCACAGGACCTTGGGATCGCGGAAGTCGACCAGGCCCGGGTTCGGCACCACGGGGTTGCCCGCGAACTCGGTGAAGGTGCGCCCGCCGTCGCTGCTGGCGGCGATGCTCTGCTTTTGCTGGCCGTCGTCGCCGAAGGCGTGGGTGAACACGGCCACCAGGCACGAGGGTCCGGTGCACAGGCCGCTCGAGTTGTCGCGATCGGCGACCGCCGAGCCCGAGAACACGGCGCCGAGCTGCTCGTGCGGCCGCAGCGCCACCGGCAGGTGCCGCCAGTTGACGAGGTCGGTGCTGACGGCGTGGCCCCACGAGAGGTTGCCCCACATGGAGTCGTCGGGGTTGTGCTGAAAGAACAGGTGCCACTCGCCGTCGAGGAAGATGAGGCCGTTCGGATCGCTCAGCCAGCCCCGCTCGGGCGAGAAGTGATAGCGCGGCCGGTACAGCTCTGCGTAGCGCTCGCTCGACGACGTCTTCTCGGCGGCGGTCATGAGGGGCTCCGGGCATTGGGGATCGGGCATCGGGGGGCACGCGGCGGCGAGCACGGCGGCAAGGAAGAGCGAGACCGCGCGGGCCATGGCGCCACTGTGCCGCTCACCAGGTCCGCGCGCAAGGCGCCGCAGGCCTCACGCGCGACCGCGTCGACAGGGGCGGTCGCGTGTGCAAGACGCAGGGTGCATAGGGCCGGAGGTCGCGTTGCGCATCGCGATGTTCGTCGACACGTTCCCGCCGAAGATCGACGGGATGACGATCTCGATCGAGCTGTTCACCACGGAGCTGCGCCGCCGTGGCCACGAGGTGCTGGTGGTGGCGCCGCGCCACCCGCGGCACGAGTACGGGCCCGTGCACGAAGACACGCTGCTCATCCCTGCGGTGGCGTCGGACTGGATCTACCCCGACACCGCGCTCGGCAAGTTTTGGAAGAGCATGGGGCACGGGGTGGTGGCCGAGCGCTTCGCGCGCTGGCGCCCCGACATCATTCACAGCCACACCGAGTTCACGCTGGGCCTGTGGTCGGCGTCGTACTGGCGCACGCGCCTCGGCCCCCTCGGCACGCGGCGCGTGCATACGTTCCACACGCTGTGGACCGAGTACCTGTTCTACCTGCCCATCCCCGAGCTCGTCTCGCAGCCGCTCTTGCGCTTCTTGGCGCCGCGCACCGCGCAGAAGCGCTTCGACGCCGTCATCGCACCGAGCGACAAGATGCGCGAGGTGCTCATCAGCGACTGGGGCATCAAGCCCGAGCACTGCGACATCAGCGTGGTGCCCACGGGCATCGACGTGGCGCGCTTCCGCACCGGCAGCAACGAGCGCTTTCGGCAGCGCTGGGGCGTCGCGCCCACCGATGACGTCGTCCTCTACCTCGGGCGCATCGGCACCGAGAAGAACGTCGAGCTGGTCATCGACACCTTCGCCGAGCTGGCGCGCCGTGGCCAAGAGCGGGTGCGCTACGTCATCGCCGGCGGCGGCCCCGAGGACTACCTCGCCAAGCTGCGCCAACGTGCGCGCGACAAGAACGTCGACGTCATCTGGACGGGCTTCGTGCGCGGCGACGATCTGGTCGACGCCTACGCGGCTGCCGACCTGTGCCTGTTTCCGTCCACCACCGAGACACAGGGCCTGGTGGTCACCGAGGCGCTCGCCGCGGGAGTGCCGCTGGTCAGCGTAGAGGCCATGGGCCCGGCCTCCACCATGCGCGGTGAGCGCGGCTGCTTGTTCGCCGCCGACGACGCCGTGGCGTTCGCAAACGCCGCGCAGCGCCTCCTCAAGGACGAGGTGCTCTACCGACGCAAGTGCAACGAGGCCGCCGAGCTCGCGCGCGGGGCGTCCATCGAACAGCGCACCGACGAGCTGCTCGCCGTGTACGACAAGACGCTGCGAGCCACCGCGGGCCCTCGTGAGGCCGCGCGGGGCCCGATGGGGCGGCGCGCGGCCGGCTGAGCTGAGCACAATCCCTCGTGTGCGCGCACGTTGCGCCTCGTCGACGGCGGTGCCACGCTGACCTCGCATGCCTGCGCGTGTCGCTCCGCCACGCCCTCGCGTCGTCATGACGGTGGCGCTCGTCCTCGCCGTCTCGTGCGCGCCCGACGACGCCACGCCCGCGCCCGCGGCGCTCGAGCCCCTGCCTCCGCTCGCGCATGCTGCCACCACGCGCGTGCGCACCCTCGTGCCGGTGCACGACGCCATGCCGGGCAACCCGACGAACCCGGGGCGACCGGAGAACCTCCAGGGGTACCTCGAGCTGGGCCTCGGCGACGTCACCGAGGGGCCGCCCGACGACGTGGTGGTGCACGCCCTCGGCACCGTGGCGGGCGCGAGCGCGCCGCTCGACCCAAGCGCCCTGCCGGCCCCCGGGCCCAATGCGCGGCGCCTGGCGCGCATCGTCCATCTCGCCGACCTGCAGCTGATGGACGACGAGAGCCCCACACGCGCGGCCGCCTTCGACACCCAGGCGGTGACCGCCGCGCTGCGGCCGCAAGATCCCGTCCTCTGCCGCATGCTCAATGCCGCCGTGCGCACCATCAACGCGCTGCACGCGGAGGACCCCATCGACCTGGTGGTGCTCGGCGGCGACAACGCCGACTCCGCGCAGAACAACGAGGTGCGCTGGGTGCTCGACATCCTCGGTGGCAGCAGCCGCGTCCACTGCGACTCCGGCGACGACAACGACCTCGACGCCGACGGCGACGACGGCAAGGACCCGTTCGCCGCCGCCGGGCTCGACGTGCCGTGGCGCTGGGTCAGCGGCAACCACGACGTGCTGGTGCAGGGCAACTTCGCCGTCGACGACGCGCAGGCCGCCGCCGCGCTCGGCGGCGAGGCAACCATGGGCACGCGCATCTATCAGGGCGAGGGCTTCGGCAGCATCGCCGACGGTGACGTCGCCATCCCCGACGAGGCGCGCCGCCTGCTGCAGGGCGCCGCCCTCGTCGACCTCGTGGGCGCGGACGACGACGGCCACGGGCTCGCGCCCGACGCGCCCATGCCCCCGGGCGCCGTGCGCCCCACCGGCAAGGCGTTCGCCGCCTTCGACCTGCCGGGCACGCGGCTCACCGCGGTGGTGCTCGACACCTCGCACGCGCGCGGCGGCGCCAGCGGTGTCCTGCAAGCGTCGCACATCGACGCGTTCGTGCGCCCGGTCCTCGACGACGCCGTGGCGCGGGGGCGCCTCGTCCTCTTGGCGTCGCACCACGCGGCCGACTCGCTCACCACGGATGGCGGGGTGTTTGGCGCCAGCGAGCCCGATGCGCTGTCGAGCGACGACTGGCGCGCGTTCCTGAGCGCGTACCCGAACGTGCTGTTCTCGTTGGTGGCGCACTCGCACCGTCACCGCGTGCGCGTACAGCAGACGCCGGGCCACGCGTTCTTCGAGATCATGACCAGCGCGCTCGCCGACTGGCCGCACCAGTTCCGGCTCATCGAGCTCTACGACGACGACAACGGCACGCTGCGGCTGGAGGCCACACCCGTGGACTTCGCCGTCGACGACGACGCGCCAAGCGCGCTCGGCCGCGCGCTTGGGCTCATCGATCGGCTCACGGGGTGGAGCAGCGACGGCAGCGGCGCGAGCGAGGACCGCGCCATGTCGCTGGTGATCGCGACGCCGTAGCGCGCGTCAGCGCTTCGTGAACGAGCAAGGCCCGATGCGCTCGCAGTCCGCCTGGATGGCGCGCCAGCCGTCGGCCCCGATGGCCTGCAGCGCCATGGGGTAGAGGATCTCGTTCTCTTTGTGGATGTGCGAGCGCAGCACCGGCACGATGAAGTCGGCCACCTGGCACAGCCGATCGACGAACGCCTCGTCCGCCGTGGCGTCGGTGCTCACGTGGTCCTTGAGCGCACGCTTGGCCAGGCGCAGCTCCTCGTGATCGAGGCGCATCATGTGCGGCGGCCCCTCGATGCCCACCTCCTCCATGCGCGGGAACAAGGCCTGCTCCTCGCGCTGGTGGTGCGGCTCGGCGTCGAGCAGGCTCGACGCGAGCTTCACGAGCTCTTGACGTACGGCGCCATTGGGCTCGAGGCCCGCGGCGCTTTTGCGCGCCTCCACCGCGATGGCGTCGAGCCGGTCGAGAAAGCCGAGCAGCGTGTCGTGCTCCTCCATCCACACCCGCACCGGGTGGTTCGGAGGAAGCTCGCTCGGGTTGCTCTTGCCCATGGAGGGGAACATGGTGGTCTCCTGACGATGTCGTTCGCAGCCGGCCCGCTCGGTATCAGTACGCGCGCTCGCCGGTCAACGCCTCACCGATGACGAGCGCGTGCACGTCGTCGGTCCCCTCGTAGGTGAACGTCGACTCCAGGTTCATCGCATGCCGCATGACGTGGTGCTCGCCCGTGATGCCGTTGGCGCCGAGGATGTTCCTGGCCGTGCGCGCCGCGTCGAGCGCGATCTTGCAGTTGTTGCGCTTGAGCAGGCTCACCTGCGGCGGCGCGAGCTTGCCCTCGTCCTTGAGGCGGCCATAGTGCACCGCGAGCAGGCTGCCCTTGGTGATCTCGTTCGCCATGTCGGCGAGCTTCACCTGCACGAGCTGCTTTCTCGCGATGGGGCCGCCGAGCTGCTTGCGCTCGCAGGCATACTCGACCGCGGTCTCGAGACACGCGCGCGCGGCGCCGAGCACGCCGAAGGCCACGCCGTAGCGCGCGCTCGTGAGGCACGAGAGCGGGCCGCGCATGCCGTGCACGTTCGGCAGGCGGTTCTTGTCGGGCACACGCACGTCCATCATCGTCAGCCCGCCGGTGTAGCTCGCGCGCAGCGAGAGCTTGTGCGGGATGTCGGTGGCCGAGAAGCCCTTCATGCCCTTCTCGAGGATGAAGCCCGTGACGTCCTTCGACTCCGACGAGGTCTGTGCCCACACCACCGCGACGTCGGCGATCTGGGCGTTGGTGATCCACATCTTCTCGCCGTTCAGCACCCACGAGTCGCCGTCTTTCACGGCGCGCGTGGTCATCTGCCCGGGGTTACTGCCCGCGTTTGGCTCGGTGAGGCCGAAGCAGCCGATGCACTTGCCCGCCGCCATGCGCGGCAGATAGTTGTTCTTCTGCTCCTCGGAACCGAAGGCGTGGATGGCGTACATCGCCAGGCTGGTCTGCACGCTGATGAAGCTGCGCAGGCCCGAGTCGCAGGCCTCGAGCTCGTGGCACGCCAGGCCGTAGCCCACCGACGAGATGCCGGCGCAGCCGTAGCCCTCGAGGTTGGCGCCGAGCAGTCCGAGGTCGGCCAGCTCACCGATCAGCTCCTTCGGAAAGGTGTGCTTCTCGAAGTCGTCGACGATGCGCGGCATGCAGCGCGTGCGAACGAAGCGCTTGACGTTGCGCTGGATGGTCTTCTCGTCCTCGGTCAGCAGCGATTGCCAACCGATCAGCTCGTCGAGATCAAGCCGCGTGCCCATGGAGTCCTCCAGAGATCGTGGTGGCCGCGTCGCCGCGGCGATCGAGCTGATGACGGCGATAGGCGCCGAGCAGGGCGGCGCCCAACGCGCCTGCGTAGATGCTGTCGGCGTTCGCCACCACCTTGAGCGGCGCGCCCTTGTCGGTGGCGAGCGACTCACGCAAGGCGGTCAGCATGCCCTCGTCGAGCGCCATGCCGCCCGACACGAACACGGTGTGGTCCGCCTTGATCGCGCGCAGGAGCTTCGACAGGCGCCCGGCGATCGACACGTGGATGCCCTTCAGGATGTCCTGCGTGGTCACGCCGCGGCTCACCATGTTGATGACGTCGGTCTCGGCCAGCACCGCGCAGATGCCGCTCACCTGCTCGGGCGCCGTGGCCTTGAGCGAGAGCCCGCCCACGTCTTCCAGCGGCACGCCCAGGTAGCGCGCGATGTTCTCGACGAACTGCCCGGTCCCGCTGGCGCATTGCGAGGTCATGCGGTGGTTGAGCACCTTGCTGCGGTCGTCGATCTTGATGGCGCGGGCATGCAAGGCGCCGATGTCGAGCACGGCGCGCGCGTCGTGCTCCAGGAAGAGCGCCCCCCGCGCGTGCGTGGTCATCGAGTAGAAGTGGCCGGTGGCGAATTTCTCTGCCGCCTCGCCGTCCCCCGTCGACGCCACGTACACGAGCTTGTCGGGCTTGATGCCCGCGCTCTTGCACGCATCGGTGAACACGCGCTCGGCGAGCTCATAGACGTTGCGGCGCCGGATGCGCTCACACACGCGCGTCACGATCTCGCCGTGCTCGCCGGCCTTGCTCTTGGTGATCACGACCTTGACGGCGCCGGCGCCGATGTCGATGCCCGCCGAGTGAACCCATGGGGCGTCGTTCCCGCGTTGATCTTGCATGGTCATGGCGATTCCTCTCTTCTTTCAGCCGCAGCTCGCGCAGGCGTCGTCGGGTTGGGCGTAGTCCTTCATCGCCTTCTTGTCGGGCCGCTTGACGACCAGCAGGTTGGCCTTGCCGGCCCGCAGGTCGTCGAGCGCGAACAAGGCTGCGCCGAGCGCGCCCATGAAGATCGAGTCGGGGTGGACGTTGAGCGTGATGTCGTTGCCGTAGTTCTCATCGACCAGCTCGCGCAGCACCTTCGTGGCCATGTCGTTCTTGCACACACCGCCGGTGAAGGTGAGCTCGCTCTTCACGCCGCCCGAGCGCGCCAACAGGCTCATGGCGCGCAGCATGATGGCCTTATGCAGGCCCGCCAAGATGTCCTCGCGCTCCTCACCGAGCGACAGGCGCTCGCGCAGCTCGGCGCCCGCGAACACCGTGCACGTCGAGTTGATGCGCACGCTCTTGCACGACTTGAGCGCGAGCGGCCCGAGCTCGTGCAGACCGAGGTTCAGCTCGTCGGCGATGTAGCCGAGGTAGCGACCGCAGCCGGCGGCACAGCGATCGTTCATCTGAAACGTCGTCACGACACCCTTGTCGTCGACCTGGATGGCCTTGGTGTCTTGCCCGCCGATGTCGAGCACGGTGCGCGTACCGGGGAAGTACCGGTGCGCGCCGCGGCCGTGACACAGGATCTCGGAGCGCACCGCGGCCTTGGGGAACGGCAGCGTCTGCCGCCCGTAGCCCGTGCCCGCGAACGCGATCTCGTCGATGGGCTCCGTGCCCACCGAGTCGACGATGTCGAAGAAGCGCTTCTTGGCGCCCTCGGGCAGGACGCCCGCGATGCGCCGCGCGGCGCGACCGAGCGTGGCCGCGAAGTCGAGCTCGCGCAGCTCGGTCTCGACGTCGAGGATGGCGCGATCGAACGGCCAGGTCAGCTCCTCGAAGCGCAGGCCGCGCTCGGCCGCGAGCTTCTCGGCCGCGTGCATGAAGGCCGCGCCCGCGATGTCGCGGAAGAAGTCGCTCTTGCGCCCATCGCCGCCCAAGAACAGCGCCGGCGCGTCGCTCTGCATGCGGTCGAAGATGCCCGCGAGCGCGTCCTTCACCTGCGAGGTCCCGCGCGTGCCCGCCGCGGCCACCACCTCGGTGACGCGCTGGCGCAGCGCGGCGAGCTCGTCGAGGTAGAGCTCCAGGCGGAAGGCCGCGAGCAACTTGTCACCGAGCGCGCGGATGTCGCTCGCGCCGTCGCCCGTGAGGCCGTCGAGCTTGCGCGCGAGCAGGTTGAAGCGCGCCGAGGTCACCGCCTCGTCGCGCGCCACGGCGCTCGCCACCTCGTAATTCGAACGGCTGTTGGTGATGCCCTTGCCCACGATCTGGCCGTCCTCGTCGATGAGGATGGCCTTGGTGGTGGTGGAGCCGAGATCGACGCCGACACAGACTCTCATGCGTTGCTCCCAATCACGACGGGTGCGGGACCCGACGCGGCGATCTTTCCGTTGCGACGCGCCTCGAGCATCTGCAGGTAGCTCTGCAGGCGGTTCTCGATGTTGGCCTTGCCGAAGTAGCGCGGATCGACGAGGTCACTCTCGACGAACGCGCCGGGCACGCCGGTGCGCTTCTCGAGCTCGCGCAGGATCATGAGCTGCCCGGCCGAGAACGAGTTGCAGCTCTTCACCGAGTTGATGAGGAAGCCGTCGGCGGAGTAGCTCTTGATGTACTTCTCGAGCAGGTCGATGCGGCTCGGCAGCGAGCGGTTCGTGTAGCAGCCGAGGCAGTAGTCGGCGAGCGTGCCGAGCGGGTCCTGCGGATCGTGACGGAAGCCCTGATCGTACAGGCCGCCGACGCGCGTGTACGTCGACGCCACCGCGATGGCGCCTTCGTTCGAGAACATGTTCCAGAACTCGTTGAAGTGGGTCCAGCTCGGCGGACCCTCCACCACCAGGCGGTACTTCTGGTTGTTCATGACGCCGGCGGGCGTCATGGGCCCCTCACCGGCCTTGATGCGCTCGTTGACCTCGGCGAGCAGCTCCTCGTAGTAGGCCACGGCGTCTTCGCTGCCGCGGAAAGCCGAGAAGATGGGCCCGATGTAATAGACGCCACCGAAGTAGCCATCGATGGGCGACGGCTTGTTCCGCGCCGACTCCCACACCTTGACCAGCGCGTCCTCGGCGCGGCGCGAGCGCGCCAGCTGCTCCGACAGCTTGTCGAGGCTGAGCTTCATCCCCGTGATCTGCTCCATCTGCGGGATGACGTCGCTCTTGAGCTGATCGACGACGTACTGCCGCATCTCGGGCGTGATGTTGCCGTCGGCCTGATAGGGCACGTGCAGCATCACCACGGGGCAGTTGTATTCGGCCTTGAGCAGCTCGAACCACTTCATGAAGGTGAAGCAGCCCGTGTACGAGAGCAGCAAGAGGTCGGGGCTCGGCAGCGTCTTGCCCGTTGGGCCCACGTTGCCGGTGCGCAGCATGCCGATGTCGCACTTGACGTAGCTGCACACGTCCTCACTGTGCCCGCCGCGCTCGGCCTCGCTGATGTACGCGCCGCTCTTGCCGCGCATGCCCGACTGCAGGGCGTTGATCTCGGGCAGCACCGGCAGCATCTCGAACGCGCCCATGAGCTCGGTGAGGTTGCCAGGCACGAAGGTGTAGGCCACCTTCTTGCCGTCGGCCTTCGCCGTCGAGAGACGGTCGAAGTGCTCGGCGATCATGCGCTTCTGCCGCTGTTGGCTTGCGTCTTTGGTGGTCGGCACGGTGACGGCCGAGCCCTCCGACGGAGGCGCGCCCTTGGAACCCTTGGAACCGATGTTGACGAGGCTCATGCCGCTGACTCCCACAGGCGCACGGCGTCGGAGAAGGCGCCAGCCTGTTCACGAATGACCTGGAACTGCCCGGTGTTCTCGGCGTACTTGAACGAGGTGAAGGGGATGCCCGCGCCCTCGCACGCGGCCTCGAGCATCGGCTGATCGAGCAACGCGGGGTCGCAGAACGACGCGGCCGCGAAGATGACGCCGTCGGCCTTGGCGCGCTTGACCTGCTCGAGCAGCGCCGCGCCCTTCTGGCCCTCGCCGATGTAGCGCGACGCGGTCGCCTTGCCCTTGTGCAGGAAGGCGTTGACGATGGCGTCGAGCGGATCGCCGACGTCGTCGATCATGCCCTCCATGTAGTCGAGCCCGAGCTGCAGATCGTCGGAGATGATGTCGCAGCCGGCGCGCTCGAGGCTCTTGATGAGGCCGAAGGGCGGCTGCTCGCAGAAGCTGCCCACCAGCACCACGCGCACGTTGTCCTTGGGCTGGCCCGTGCGCTTGCCCGCCGCCGCCACGTACTCCTCGACGAGCGAGGCGTGCTCACGCGCGCTGACAGCGCCGCCGGCGCGGGTCACCAGGTAGGCCTCGGAGGCCGGCACGCGCCACGAGGCGTCGCGGCGCAGGGCCGCGAGCTTGTCGAGCGCCGCGCGGCGCACGTTCTCGTCCTTGATGGCCGCGCGCAGCCCCTCGTCGGTGAGGGCCTTGGCGCCGCGCTCGTGGAGCTCGCGCGCTAGGCGCTTGAGCTCGAGCTTGTAGAAGCGGCCGCCCACCTCGGGGCGGAAGTTCTGCGGCAGATCGAGGTACGCCGCCCACTTCTGCGGGAACAGCATCTGCCACATGCCGCTCAGGTTGCGGATGACGTCGCAGATGGCGGGAAAGATCATGCCGTCGAGCGAGTCGAGCATGCCGGTGAGGCCGAGCTCGATGGTGCTGCGCGGGATATGGCAGATGTAGCTCTGGAAGTACGAGTCGCCGCGGATGATGTCCTTGTCCCCGGCGCCGTAGATGGCCACCGGGAGCACGCCGATGGCCTCGAGCAGCACGCGCGGCGTGTAGATGGGCATGTGGCCGATGGCGAGCGCGCCCTTGTTCTTGTCCTTCCACGCCTTGACCGGCGCGGTGCCGTAGTCGTCGACGAGCGCCTGCGCGCGCTTGAGGACCGCCGCGGCGGGGTCGTTCGTGGAAGCGGTGGGTTGAGCGGTCATGCGCTATCTCCCGGTGACTTGACGAGCTGCAACAGAGGAAGGGGCTTCTTGCCGGCCAAGCGCTCGACGGTCTCGGTGACGTCGGCGTTGGCGTCGTGCATGGGGCATGCGGGCCGCAGGCCGCACAACAGCAAGCGGTGGAGCGTGTGGGCGAGCACCTGTGGTGTGCCGTGCACGGCCGGGCGGTACCAGCCGTAGGTCCAGTTGATCATCCCGAACAGGGCGTAGGTCTGGCGTTCGAGCTCGAGCGGATCGACCTTGGCCTTCTTGGCGGCGCCGTTCTTCTTGGGCGTGCACGACGCCTCGTCGAGCACGCCGGCGACGACGTCGCGACCGATGGCGTAGTAGCGCTCCTTGACGGCGCGCACCACCGCGCGCTGCTTGGGCGGCAGCGCATGCGCCTCTTGGATCAGCACCTGCATGATCGCGTGATTGCTCGCCACGTACTGCACGTGCTGCTGGATGAACGCGTAGAGCTTGTCGACGGGCGAGCTGCCCTGCGCCACCGCCGCCGTCGCCGACTGCACCAGCGTCTCGAAGGCGCGCTGCTGCAGATCGGCGAGCAGATCCTCCTTCGACGCGTAGTAGTTGTAGAAGCCCGCCGGTGTCTTGCCGAGCGCCTTGGCCAGATCGCGCATCGACATGCCGTGGAAGCCGTGCTTCGCCAGCACGCCCGCCGCGGCCTCGAGGATCTCGAGGCGTCCTTCCGCTTTGCGGGAGGGACGCGCCATCAGCGGTCCTCCCACGCGGGTCTGCGCCGCTCGAGGAATGACGCGATGCCCTCGTTGGCGTCGTGGCTCGGCAGCAGCTCCTCGACGTACTGCCGCTCGGCGACGTCGAGGGCGCCCTCGAGCGCGTGCAGCAAGCCGCCCGCGCGCCGCGCCACCTTGGTGGCCTGACGGATCGCGAAGGCCGACAGCGGCGCCAGGTGCTCGCGGTACCAAGCGAACACCTCGGCCTCGTCGACGACGATCTTGCTGACGAAGCCGCTGCGCGCCGCCTCGTCGGCGTTGATGGTGGCCCCGGTGATGACCAGCCGCTCGCCGAGCGCGTGCCCCAGGCGCAGCGGGCCGATGGCGGCGAGCACCGGCGGGAACACGCCGAGCTTCACCTCGGGGCAGCCGAACTTCGCGTCCGACGTGCAGAACACCAGGTGGCAGGCGCACACGACCTCGAAGGCGCCGCCCAGGCACTGCCCGCGCACCAGCGCGGCCACCGGCACCGGGTGCGCGGCCAGCGCGCGGATGAAGCGATGGAAGGCCGCCAGCATGCCGGGCGCGGCCTCCTTCTTGTGCTCTTCCACCGAGGCGCCGAACGAGAAGTGCGCGCCATCGCCCTCGAGCACCACCAGCTTGAGCTTGGGGTCGTCCTTGTGCTCGTCGAGCGCGGCGGTGATGGCGGACATCATCGCCATCGAGAAGATGTTGCCCTTGCCGCCCGTGAGCAGCACGCGCTGCACGCGTCCGTCCTCGAGCATCTCGGTGCGCACCAGTCGCGTCATCGCCGCCCCCTCACTCGCTCATCAGCTTCTTGAATGCCGGCCGCGCCGAGGCGGGCAGCACGCTCTCCACCAGCTCTTGGTTGAAGCGCGCGCCCTCGGCCACGCGGCGGCGCAGCTGCGCGAAGTCGATCTCGCGCTCCTTGCCCTCGCCGAAGTGGAAGGCGGGGAAGCCGGCCATCGCCTCGGTGTTCATGTTGAGCGACAGCCAGCTCCGGCTGGTCTCGCAGTTCTTCTGCCAGGCCTCGAGCTTCTTCTTCCGGAAGCTCTCGAGCGTCTTCCGCGTGCAGTCGGGGAAGGTGTAGAGGAGCTTGGTGACGAGGGCGTTCACCGCCTTGTCGAGGAGCGTGAGGTCAATCTCGCACTCGCTCGCCGCGGCCTTCGCCTTCTCCTTGGCGTCGCCGTCCTTGAAGTCGCCGTACACCACGCGACCGTACTCATCGAGAAACCGCTCGGTGACGACGTACGGGTTGGCGATGAAGGTGCCGTCCTTCTTCTTGTGCACGGGCACGATCTCGTTGACGATGCCGAAGTGCATGGCCTTGTGCGCCGACCATGGCTCGCACAAGACCAGCGACTCGGGCGCGCGCCCCACGCCCACGTACAAGTCGAGGAAGTCGGTGCTGCCGCCGTCGGGCGCCGAGCCGTGCTTGGGCCCCGCCTGGCCGTAGCGCGCGTGATCACCGGAGACGGTGAAGTC
The DNA here is from genome assembly GCA_964580865.1 of uncultured Myxococcales bacterium. Classification (GTDB taxonomy): domain Bacteria; phylum Myxococcota; class UBA727; order UBA727; family VGSZ01; genus JACOUT01. Next base: position 48,303 of record CAZONM010000002.1, read on the forward strand.
ACACGCCATGCCGATTTCCTGGCCGCCGCCGATGCGCATGCCGTTGGCGCGGCACACGACGGGCTTGTCGCACAGCAGGATCGTCGTCACCATGTCGTTGAACAGGCGCATGTACTGCGCGTACTCGAGGGGACGACCGGCGTAGTACGTGGTGTACTCCTCGGTGTTGCCGCCGGTGCAGAAGGCCCGGTCGCCCACCGCCGTGAACACCACGGCCACCGCGCGGCGATCGCAGCTCGCACGACGGAACGCCAGGATCACGTCCTTGACCGTATCCGTGGTGTAGCTGTTGAGCTGCTTTGGGTTGTTGAGCGAGATCCACACCTGATGCAGCCCGGCGACCTCATTGCCTGCGGTGTCGAGCACCGGCTTGGTCTCGTATTTGATGTGCGAGAAGACGTAGTCGGCGACGAGCTCGTGGTTCCTGAGGGTGAGGGCCATGGTTCGCTCCTTTGGATCGAAGGGAGTGCTCAGAGGCGGGGATCGAGGGTGACGCGGCGCGTGAGCGTGTGCGCGCGCATGGCGTCGAGCACGGCGTTGACCTCGCGCATCGGGCGCACCTCGCAGAAGGGCGCGAGCGCGATCTTGCCGGCAGCGATGAGGCGCAAGACCTCCGGGTATTGCTCGGGCGGGCAGCCCCACGTGCCGTGCACCGTGGCGTCGAACGCCATCAGGTTCGACAGGCGCACGGTGACGCGTTCGGGCGTGAAGCCCACCTGCACCATGGTCGAGCAGCGGCCGAGCAGCGAGAACGCGATCTCCTGCGTGGCCGGCAGGCCCGCGCACTCGAAGACCCGGGTCTTCCACGTGTCGATGCCGAAGCCCTTGGCCAGCTTGCTCGCCTCGTCGCGCACGGCCTTCACGTCCTTGCCGCGCGTGTTGATGGTGGCGGCAGCGCCGTGCTTGGCCATGAGCGACAGCCGCTCGTCGGCGACGTCAAGGGCGATGACCTTGGCGCCGAGCGCCGCGCACGCCTGGATGACGAAGCCGCCCACGCCGCCCGCGCCCACCACGTAGCACAGGTCGCCCTCGCTCACGCCGGCGCGGCGCGTCGCCTGCCACGCGGTCGACACGGCGTCGGCGACCACCGAGTACATGCGCACGTCGACGCCGCCGGTGTCGGCCAGCACCTGGAGCGGGCGCGCGGGCACGAGCAGGTGGGTGGCGAAGGCGCCGTGGATGTCGTTGCCCGGCATCTTCTGTTTGGGGCACGCGTTGCCGCGGCCCGCCTTGCACAGCGCGCACTCGCCGCAGGGCAGCACCGCGGGCACCACCACGGTCTTACCCACGAGGTGCAGGAAGGCGTCGCCCGCCTCCACCACCTTGCCGACGGCCTCGTGGCCGAGCACCAGCGGCAGCGGGTGGTTCGTGCGCACGCCACCGTCGGCGAAGCCGAGGTCGGTGTGGCACAGGCCGTTGCCCCACACCTCCACCACGGCCTCCCCCGGGCCCGGCGCCGGGATGGGCAGCTCGCGCTCCACCAGCGGAGCCTTGGGCTCGACGAGAAACCAGGCCTTGGCGGTGATGGTCATGGGGGCCCTCGCGGGAGATCGGGGAGATCGTTTGTTACATGAACGTTCGTTCATGGAACCTGGGCTGTCAAGCTGGGAATCGGCGCGTCCGGACGCGGGCGATGGGCGGTCGAGCGACGCCTCGGCGGGCGCGCGCTTGGCCGCGCGGTCTGCACCGGGCGTGCGACCGGCGAGCCGCAGGGCCGAGCCGCTCACGCCCCCGCGCCAGGCGCCTTTGCTCCCACGCGTCGCAAGAACGCCATGAAGCGCTCCGGCTCCTCGAAGCACGGGGCGTGCGCCGATCGCTCGAACACCAGGTGGGCCTTGGTGGGCGCCTCGATCGTCTTGACATAGCTCTCGACGAGGTGCGGCGGCGTGTTCATGTCGTGTGCCCCCGAGACGAAGTAGACGGGCACGTCGAAGCGCCGGACCGTCGACGTGATGTCGATGGACATCGCCTCGGGCCACATGGCGTTCATGGTCCGCAGGAAGGCGCTCATGAATTGCAGCTTGTCGAGCACGCTGTACTCCGACGCGAGCATCAGCGGTGCGACCAGGAGGCCTGCGCCCCTCTCGTCGTGGACCATGCCGCCCGACTCGAGCAGCCAGCGCTTCTGCGTCTCGAAGTTGGCAGCGGCGCGTGGCCCCGACCACGGCGGCGGCCCGATGCTCGCGAGCTCGCGTTCCGCCTCTGCGTTGCCGGCGTCGCGCGCCCAGCGGAGCAGGAGGCGATACGACTCGGCCTCACGCCTCACCCCGTCGGTCCACTGGCCGACGCCGACGTAGGCGTGCACCACGTCCGGGCGCTGCGCGGCGATGCGCGCGCCCACGATGGTGCCCCAGGAGTGGGCGACGAGCGTGACCTTGTCGACGCCGAACCGGCCGCGCAGCGTCTCAATGAGTTGGATCGCATCGCGCTGCATCTGGTGGTGCGTCATGGTGCCCGGCGGCACCGCGCGCGCGGCGGAGCGCCCCTGGCCGCGCATGTCCCATGTCACCACCACGAAGTCGCGCTCGAGGGGCTCGAGGTAGGTGCGCACCATGGGCATCTCGGTGGCGCCGGGCCCGCCATGCAGGAAGAGCAACACCGGGTTGTCTCTGCGCTGGCCGCGCAGGAGTACTGCCTGCTCAACGCCACCGAGCTCGATCCACTCGAGCGACGCCACGCCCGTCGCCATCGGAACGCCGTCCTCGGAGCGGATCGGGGGCGTGCTCGCGCACGCGGTGAGCGCAACGACCAACGCGACCGCCCTCACGTTCAAGAGCTTGCGAAGGAGGATCGTCATGCCCATCTCCCGTTGCGGCTACCGCCGCTCAGCGCTTGCCGCATAGAGACTCAGTCCTGCTGCAACCACCGCGGTTGCGCCCGCGTCGTCAAGGCACCCCCACGGCGATGGCGGCGCTCGAACCCTCGGTCGGCACGGCCTGGGCGTGCAACGCGCCATCGGTGCCGAGCGAGAACACGCGGAACTGCTGTTGCCTCGCGACCTCCAACGAGACTCTGACGTTGCGATCCCCGCGCCGCGACGCGCGCGCCCCATGATCCTCACGGGCGCTCCGGGCCAGGCGCGCCGTGTGCCACGCGGCGCACCAGGATCTCGACGAAGCTGCGCGCCTTGGCCGAGGGTCGCCGACCGCCGCCATAGAGCGCCCACACCTGCAGCGGCACGGGCGCGGCCGCCGGCAGGACGTCGACGAGCGCGCCGCTTTGGAGGTGGGCCTCGACGCGGTACCTCGGCATGACGAACAGACCGACGCCGCCGAGGCACGCGCGCAACAGGGCCTCACCATCGTTGGCCGTGAACGGTCCACCGACCACGACGGGCCGAACCCGTCGCCCCACGACGAAGCGCCACTCCGTGGAGCCGGTGCCGAGCGAGCCCCGCGCGTATGCCAGGCACGCGTGCGCGGCGAGATCGGCGACGGTGCGCGGTCGGCCGCGCCGCTCGAGATAGGACGGGGCGCCGACGACCAGCTGCGGCAGCGTCATGAGCTTGCGACCTGTCACGGTCCCTTCGAGCGCGCTGCCGATGCGCACGATGACGTCGAAGCCGCCATGCACGATGTCGACGTAGTGGTTGTCGGCTGCCAGGTCGACGGTCACGGTGGGGTGACGCACCTGCATCTCGGCGGCGGCCTCGGCGACCAGCGTCCGTCCGAAGACCGCGGGCGCGGCGATGCGCAGCTCGCCGCGCAGCTCGTCGCTCGTGCCGCGACCAATTGCCCGCAGGGCGGCGCGCGCGTCGGCCGCAGCGGTCGGCAGGCCGGCGCAGGCCTCGAGCAGCGAGGCGCCCGCATCCGTGAGCGAGAGGTCGCGCGTCGTGCGATGCAGCAGCGCGGTGCCCGCGAGCCGTTCCAGGCGCGCCACGCGCGCGCTCAGGCGGCTCTTCGACATCCCCGCGATCCGTGCGGCTTTGGTGAAGGAGCGCTCCTCCACGACCATCCGAAACGCCATGAGATCACCAACCTCGTCGAACGAATTCATACACGCGTCCTTTGTCCTGTGCGCAGGACGCTATGTCGCGTGCCGGATCCAGGACAATCCCCCGTGGCGGCGATCCGGCGAACCGCGCTGCTGCTATGAGATGGAAGCGGCCGCGCGCGTGGCCGTGCCGGAGGAAAGCCCGATGCGCCTAGGTCTCATCATTCTGGTCGCCCTGCTGTCGAGCTGCGCGACGCCTCGCTCCATCTACGGGACCGTGGACCGCGAGGCCACGCTGATGAACGCCTACCAACAGCGTCTGGCGTCCTGGCCGCTCCCGTACGAGCGACGCTGGGTCCCCACGTCGTACGGCCTGGTGCACGTGATCGCCTCGGGCCCCACCGACGCGCCGCCCGTGCTGATGCTCCACGCCATGGGGGTCAGCGCGACCATGTGGCGACACAACGTCGCGGCGTTGGCGCGTGACCACCGGGTGGTCTGCGTCGACTTCATCGGGGATCTGGGCCCAAGCCGCCTGTGGGTGCCCACCGAGCATCCGCGCGATGGCGGCGACGTGGCCGCGCTCCTCGTCGAGGTCCTGGACGAGCTCGCCCTCGGGCGCGTCGATGTGGTCGGCGCGTCGTACGGCGGCTGGGCAGCGCTCAACCTCGCCGCGCGCGCGCCCTCTCGAGTTCGCCGCGTCGCGCTGCTCGGCCCCATGGGCGTCGCCCCTGCCACCGCCGACACCATCGAGCGCGTCGCCTCCCTGGTCCTGCTCCCCACTGAGGACAAGAAGCGCGACATGGTGAACTGGACGCTTGGTCCCTCGCCCGCGGTCCGCGCGGACCTCGAGGACTACATGATGGAGGCGATGGAGTGCCGCGGAGCGCTGGCCCCGCCCACCACCATCCCCGATTCCTGGTTGAGCCGCATCGAGGCGCCCGTCCTCTTGCTCCTCGGCGATCGAGACGGTCCGGTGGGGCCAGCCGAGCCCGCGCGGCAACGGATGATCCACCAGGTGCCGACGGCGGAGGTGGTCGTGCTCCCCGACACCGGGCACATGATGAGCATCGAGCGACCGGACGTCGTCGGGTCGCGCCTGGTCGCGTTCCTGGGATCCTGACCTCCCCGCCGCCGAACGAGGACTCCCATGAACGACCTCGCGCCGTATCAAGTGCGCGCCGTGCCGCGAGAGCGCGCGCTGGTGCTCGACCTGCTCTGGGCCGCGGCGCGGCGTCACACGGTCCACGCGTTCGTGGAGCTCGACGTGGAGGCGCTCCGGCGCGACAACGAGCGACGCGCCGAGCGCGGCGGGGACGCGGTGTCCCTGACGGCCTCGGTGATTTCTGCCGTCGCCCGCGTCGCGCGCGAGCACCAAGAGCTGCGCTCGATCCGCGTCGGGAGGCGGCTGGTCACCTTCGACCGGGTCGACGTCGGGGTGGTCCTCGAGCGCACCATCGGCGCTCGCCCGGTTCCCATGCCCACGGTGGTGCGCGGCGCGTGCACCAAGAGCGTCGAGGAGATCCAGGGACTGATGGAAGAGGCGCGCACCGCTCCCGTGGGCGACGCGAGCGAGGTCGCGAGCTTCGGCGTTTTTGCAGCGTTGCCGTCGTTCATCCGCCGGCTGCTGCTGCTCGCCAGCGAGCGCTTCGTGGGGATCGCCGCGCGCTACAAGACTCCCATCGTCGTCACGTCGCTCGGTCCCCTCGTTGGCCGCGGCGCCGCCTTTGGCGCGCCGCTCGCTCCCGTCACGCTCTCGGTGACCATCGGCGGCCTGGTGGACCGCCCGGTGAGAGAGGGCGAGGGCTGGCGCAACCACGAGCATGTCTGCGTCACCCTCAGCTTCGATCACGACGTGGTGGACGGCGCTCCCGCCGCCCGCTTCATCGCGCAGCTGCGACGCGAGCTGAGCGGTCCGCCGTCGGCGGACGCTCGGCCTCCACCCGGATGACCAGGCCCGCAGCCTCCGCCTCGCGGAACACCGCGTCGATCTCCGCATCGAAGGCCTCCACCGATGGAGGCTCCTCTGGCGGCCTGCTCCGGAACAGGAGGGCGCTCGCGGTCGCAGCGGCGATCAGGAAGATGGCGGGGATCGCTTGTCGCAGGAGTGCTTGTGTTCGGCTCATGACCTCGTTGTACGCAGCGCGCGCGCCGCGAGGGGATCGCCGCAGGAGCACGCACTGTGCTGCCCGCAGGACAGTTAGGATTCCTGCGACGGGGCCGCTCCCACGCCGGGAGGGGCCATGAAGGCGACGCGGTACCCGAGAGTGAAGATCTGCTGCATCGCGAGCCGCGCCGAGGCGTGGCTCGCGATCGACGCCGGCGCCGCGGCGCTTGGGCTGGTCTCTGCCATGCCGAGCGGTCCCGGCGTCGTCGAGGAGCCGGAGATCGCGCGCATCGCTGCCACCATCCCCCCGCCGGTCGACACGTTCCTCCTCACCAGCCTGCAAGACGCCTCCGCCATCGCCGCGCAGCAACGACGCCTTGGCGCGTCCGTGCTGCAACTGTGCGACCGCCTGACGAGCGGGAGCCACCAGGACCTACGAGCGGCGGCGCCGGGCATCGGCATCGTCCAGGTCATCCACGTCGAAGGGGCCGAGGCCGTCGACGAAGCGCGGACCGTCGCGCCGCAGGTCGACGCGATCCTGCTCGACTCCGGGCGTCCGTCCCTCGCGGTGAAGGAGCTCGGCGGCACCGGGCGCCGCCACGACTGGTCGGTGAGCCGGCGAATTCGGGAGGAGGTTCCGGTGCCGGTGTTCCTCGCCGGGGGGCTGACGCCCGAGAACGTCGCCGAGGCAGTCGCCGACGTGGGTCCCTTCGGTCTGGACGTGTGCTCGGGCGTGCGGACGGACGGCGCACTCGACCCGAAGAAGCTCGAGCGGTTCTTCGCTGCGCTTCGGTGATGACGACGACCACGACCTGGTCCGAGGCTTGCGCGCGCCGCGCGCCCCCTACTCCACCACGATCTCCCGCGCCCCGATCGGCACGCGCGCCGCGCACACGGTCTGCGCCCGCCCCTCGCGCGCGAGATCGCGGGGCACGAGCGGCACCGTGACCCCGTCCACCACCGCGCGATCGAAGGCCCGCGGCACGCGCAGCTCGAGCTCGCGCTGCGCGGGCGCGAAGCTCGTGTCACGCGCGCCCAGGGTCACGCGCAGCCGGCCACCCAGATCCTCCGTGGCGACGTCGAGCACGAAGCGCCGGCCGTCGGCCGCCACGCCGTCGTCGAGGAACAACGAGCCGCGGCCCGGGCGCCCGGGCGGCGGCGCCGACAGCTCGAGCGCCAGCGCGCCCGCGAGCGTCTCCTCGGCGTTCCTACCAGGCGACGCCGTGAACAGCGCGGCGCCGGCCTTCACGAACAGCGGACAGCGCCCGAGCGGGGCTGGGCGCTCGACGGTGCGGCCGCCCACCAGCACATCGCCGGTGTCGTAGTCGATCCACGCGCCCGACGGCAGCGTCACCTTGCGGCTCGTGGCGCCGCGCTCGACCACCGGCGCGGCAAGCAGGGCGTCACCGAGCATGAACTGGTCGAGCGCGCCGCCCACGTCGACGTCGTGCTCGAGCCATAGGGGCCGTACCATCGGCAGGCCGGTCTCGTGCGCCTCGAGCGCCAGGCGATAGAGGAGCGGCAGGAGCTGATAGCGGCGCCGCAGCTGACGTCGACAGAGGTCCAGTGCGGCCTTACCGAACGACCACGGCTCCTGGCGCGGTGAGTACAACGTCGTGTGCACGCGCATGAGCGGCAAGAGCGCGCCGAGCTCCATCCACCGCACGAACAGCTCTGCCGGCGGCCGCCACTTCACGGCGCCGAGCTTGCCCGTGCGTCCGCCGAAGCCGCCGATGTCGGCGCCGCAGACGGGCACGCCCGACAACCCCAGGTTGACGACGTCGCAGAGGTTGCGCCGCAGGTGCTCCCACGTGGAGAGGTTGTCGCCCGTCCACACCGCCGAGAAGCGCTGGATGCCGAGCGACGCCGAGCGCGTGAGCACGAAGGGCCGCTCCGCCGGGCGCGCCGCGGTGAGCGCCTGCACGGTCGCCTCGGCCATCAGGTTCGCGTAGCGGTTGCGCACCCGTCGGTGCGGGACCTCGCCGTACTCGCCGTGCCGCACGTCCTCGGCGAGCGGGTCATAGACCTCCCCCACCTTGAAGACGGGGTCGTTCATGTCGTTCCAGAAGCCGCCCACGCCCGCGTCGAGGAGCGGCGCGTGGAAGCGGGCCCACGCGGCGCGCGCCTTCGCCTGCGTGAAGTCGGGGAACACGGTGGCGCCCGGCCACACCTTGCCTTGATAGGCCCGCTTGTCGCTGGTGGTGCAGAAGATGCCCGCGGCGATGCCCTCGTCGTACACGGGGTAGGGCGCCACCGACACGCCGGGGTCGATGATGGCCAGCGTGCGAAAGCCCAAGGCGCGCAGCTCGTCGTGCATCGCACGTGGCTCGTGGAAGCGCTCGGGGCTGAACGTGAACACGCGGTAGCGATCCATGTAGTGGATGTCGAGGTGCACCACGTCGGCGGGCAAGGCCTCCGCGCGAAAGCGCTTGGCGACGTCGAGCACCTCGCGTTGCGTCTTGTAGCTCCAGCGGCTCTGGTGGAAGCCGAGCGCCCACGCGGGCGGCAGGAACGTGCGCCCCACCAGCGCCCCGAGATCCGCGAGGACGTCCCTGGGCGCGCCGCGCAGCAGCACCAGGTCCACGGGGCTGCGCTCGGTGTCGCACGCGCCGCGCAGCGTGATCGCCGTGTCGCCCACGTCGACGTCGAGGGGGTAGCCGCACGCCACCAGCACCGCGAACGTGGTGGCGCCGTCCCTCACCCAGAAGAGCGGGAACGCGCCATAGCTCGCCCCCTCGATGCCGAAGAAGAGCGTGTCCCTCGTCATCACGCGAAAGCGCGCGCCGTTCCGCGTGGCCGCACCCGTGGCCGCGCCGAAGCCGAAGACGCGCGCGCCCCGCGGGATGTCCACCGACAGCAGCCACGGGTCGGTGCGCGCGGTGACCGTGAGGATGGCGACGTCGCCCTCGCGGAGCACGCGCCGATCGCCGGTCTGCTCGAGGCCGAGCGCCGGGTCGCGCTCGAAGCGCGGCGCGCCCGGCGCGAAGCACGGCACCTCCGGGAGCTCCTCGCTGCCGACGACCAGGCGCACCATGCGGCCGGCGCGCGTCAGGTGCGTCAAGGTCGCGCCCGAGGTCGCCGGCGCTGGGGGCATGGCGCGTTATCTCGTGGGCGCGCGCCGGCGCGCAAGGAGGAACGAACGGCGCGGCCGCCAGCGACGGTCAGCGCCCCGCGAGGATCGCGCGCGCCCGCACGGTCGACTCGAAGGGCTCGGCGCCCGGCGTCCACGGGATCGACGCGCGCGCCCGCGCCGCCGACGACGCGTTGAGCACCTCGTCGCTCGGGGCCGCCGCCATGGCCGCCTTGAGCTCGCGCAGGGCCGCGTCGTCACGGCGGTTGCGGTCGCGCAGGCGCCGCTCGATCTCGGGCGTGAGCACCTGGTCGCGCATGAACAGCGGGTACCCGGTGATGTGGCCGGTGAGTGCCTGCTGCACCACCGCCACCGAGTCGTTGCACACGCCGGTCACGCCGTAGCCGTTCATGGCCAGGCCCGCGGCCGCCGCCACGTCGTTGATGACGTCGGAGAGGTTGGCGCACAGCGCCGCCGCGCGCAGCGCCTGCGCTTGGTCGAGACGGTCCGTGACCACGGTGCCCGTCCACGACGACTTGCGCATCAGGTCGCACGCGAAGAAGCCCGTGTTGGGCACGCCCTGGTACCACTTGAGATCGGCGTCGAGCTTGGGCCCGCGCGCGCCCGGTCCCGAGCGGACGCGGAACACCACCTCCGAGTGCACGGCGGGCAGCACCGCCTCCTCGCCGTGCGCGTCCTTCACGCCGGTGCGCACCATCACGGCCGCCGGCACGTCGAGGAGCGCGCCGCTTGGTGCCTTGGTCTTGAGCGCCGCGAAGTCGGCGATGCGGTGCGCGACCTCGCCCTCGACCGTGTAGCCCGCGCTCACCAGCAGCTTCAGGAACGCCGGCAGCGTCGTGACCGAGCGCCCCTGCCAGGTGAGCACGAAGCGCTCCGCCGGCGCCGCGCTCGGGTTCTCGCCCAAACGATCGAAGATCTCGGCCAGCACCATGTTGCGGCGCGCCTGGTCGTCGGGGATCGACGAGGGAACGTCGCCGCGGAACAGGCCTGGCGCCAGCTCCTTGAGATCGCCCGGCGGGCGGGCGATGGGCAGCGCGAGCGCGGCCTCGAGCGACACGCGCTGCGGCAGGTGTCGCTGCTTGCCCGTCGGCGCGGGGGCGCCCTGCGCCTGCCGCGCGCCGTGGGCCGCGTGCATGGCGTCGAAGCCCCTCTTCATCTCCGCCGGCGTGAGCGCGAGGATGTCCGCCACGCGATCGGGGTTCGCCACCGCCGCGGCCACCAGCGCGGGCGGCACCGTGATGCCGAGCGCGCCCTCGAGCTGATCGACGATGCCCTGCACCGCTGTCTGTGCGTGTGGCGTGCCGGCGTAGCCCTTGAGCACCGTCGACAGGCTCACGGCGTCGGGCACCACGCCCGGGCGCAGCTCCAGGAGCCCCGGCCCCGCGCCCGCGAGCGCGCCGCCCAAGCGAGTCGCCAACGCGCTCGCGCCGCTGCCCACGAGGGTCGGCGGCGCCACCGTCCCGTGCGGCGCGCCGTGCG
>CAZONM010000003.1:0-46846 GCA_964580865.1 uncultured Myxococcales bacterium
CGCCTTCTCCCTCGCCTTCTCCCTCGCCTTCTCCCTCGCCTTCTCCCTCGCCCTCTCCCTCGCCCTCTCCCTCGCCCTCTCCCTCGCCTTCTCCCTCGCCTTCTCCCTCGCCTTCTCCCTCACCTTCTCCCTCGCCTTCTCCCTCGCCCTCTCCCTCGCCTTCTCCCTCGCCTTCTCCCTCGCCTTCGGCGCTCAAGCAGCTCCCGACCGCGCACACCAGATCGCTCGGGCAGTCTTCGTCCGAGGCGCACGCGAGCACGGCGCGTGGGCAGCCGCTCGCGAGGAGGGTCACACCGACGATCAGGAAGCAGACGGCGCGAACCACAACCCGATCCTAGACCGTCCAACGCTCGCGAGCACCTGTTCAGCGCACCGGGGGCGCCGACGCCGGCGCGGAGGCGGGCGCGAGATCGCCGAGGACCTCGGTGCTGCGCGCCATCGTGGGCAAGAAGCGATCGAGCGCGCCGAGGTACCACGCGCCGAGTCCGACGATGACGAGCGCCAGCACGAGCCACAGCCACCAGGCGCGCCGCTTCTCCGCGAACGGGTCGACGAGCTCGCGCGTCGCGCCCGAGGGCAGCTCCGCCACGCGGGTCAGCGACGCGCCCAGCGGCACGTTGACCAACGCCGGCACGTTGATGGCCCACCCATTGGCATCGAGGAGCGGACCCAAGTTGCGCTGCCGGAGCTTGAGCCATGCGATGAGCATCGACGGACCCGAGATGCACAAGAGCAGCCCCACGATGCCGAGCGGCATCCAGAAGCCGAGCCCGAAGAAGGTCTGCAACAGCGCGCCGATGGCGGCCGTGATGCCGCCCACGGCGACGCCGAGCGCGGCCACCGTGCCCACGTCGATCTTCTTCGGCGCGGGCGCGGCCTTGCCGGTGTCGGCGGCGGCGTCCACGTCCTTGACCGCGCCGAGCACCTTGTCGTGCCCCGCGGCGTCGGCCGCGGCGGCGCGCTTGGCGACCTGCTCCTCGATGAAGCGCAGCGCCTTCTTGTAGGGGCTCAGGAACGCCTGGCGCACGCTGATGGGATTGTCGACGATCTTGATGACCGTGGCGTCCCAGTCGCGCCCTTGCCGATCGTAGAAGACGCCGTTTCTTCCCACCATGAGGTTGTCGCTATCGCCGGCCGTGACGGCCGCTGCGATCTGCAGCCTTTCGCCCGTCGATGGCCGAGCGCAATCGCAGTAGAGCAGATACGAGCGCGCGTGCGGCGCCAGCGTGGCGTGCTTGGCTGCGTCATCGACGCGGACGCACAGCTCGCACGCGCGCTGATCGATGTAGAGCGTGCCCACCTGGAAGTGCGCCTTGCGCTTGCGCTCGTAGAAGTCCTGGAACGAGACGAAGTTCCGCGCGAGCGCGAACAGGTCGCGCTGGTAGCGCACCGCCCGCTCGAGGTCGGTGAGCGACGCGGCGATGGGCTCTTGCGCCTTCTCCTCGGCCAGCGCCGCGTCGAGCGCGCGCCGCACGTCTCCCTGCAGTAGCTCCTTGGCCCGCGCCGCGCCCAGGCGCTCGACGACGCCGCCCGCCTTCTTCGCTTGCCAGCTCTCGAACGGCTGGAAGCGTGCGCGCAGCTGCAGCCACTCTTTCTCCTCGAGCGCGGTACGCGCACCGAGGATCGGCGTGATCACCTTGGCCGAGAGCTCGCCGACCGCGCTGACCCACGCGGGGTTCACACCGACTTCGAGCGACAGCGGCCGGCCGGCCTCGATGCGTGACAGCGGGAACGACGCCACCTCGTCGGCGGTGATGGTGAGGTCACCAGCCACCACCTGCAGGTACTCCTTCTCTTCGCGGTTGAGGGCAGAGAGGGCGCGCGCGTCGAACGCCGCCAGCTTGCACCGCGCGAAGTAGTCGTCCACCTTGGTGCGCACCCGCTCGAGCGCGCCCGCGGCGGCGGCGGTGTCTCCCGCCAGCGGCAAGACCTGCGCGTCGCGCTCGGCCTGCGACAGCCACTCGACATAGGCAGCGAGCTCGCGGAAGAAGGCGTCGACCTTCGCTTGCGTGATGCCCTGCTTGCCGCTCCGATCGAGCTCGCCGCCAAAGCACAGCATGAGGTCGGCGCACGCGGTGCGTGCCGCCTCGTCGGCGATGGACTCGGCGGGCACGACCCCGTCGCCGTTGAACGGAAGCTGGTCGAAGGCCTTCACGGCGCCCGCCGCGTCGTCGACGGTGAGCGCGGACGCGTCGGCTCGCCCCAGGCCCCGCAGCACCGTCCTGGCCGCGGCGAGCACCTTGCGACCTTCGTCGGTGCCGTCATGCAGGACCGCCAAGGGCAGCTCGCTCTTCCCTGCGGTCAGGTCGTCGGCGTTCTTGAACACCTTCCCGACCCACGCCGCAGCGGCGATCAGCTCAGCGGCGCGCACGCGCCCGTCGCCCTCGCGGTCGACGAGCTCCAGCGTGCGCGCGTCGCACTCGAGGCCCTTGGCTGGACACGCCAGCGCGACCCACAGCTTCTGATCGAGGTGGCCGAGCGCGAGCAGGTCGGCGCCGGTGGTCAGGCGCACCTGATCGAAGCCGCCGGCACGAAAGAAGTTCCACTGATGGGTCGCGGGGGTGGTCATGGGTCGCTCCGCCAAGGGACGCCAGGCCATAGCAGAGGTCGCCGACGCGCGCAGGTACGGCGGCGGCCCCCCACACGGCCCAGCGCTCGCGGCGCGTCTTGGCGCGGCACGATCTGCACTTGACACGCCTTGGGCGCATGCCTAAACTACGCGCCTAACAGATCGTCTTGCTGCCGCAAGCGAACCCACCACGCGCGCGACCGCGTGCTCGCCGGCGCCGTCGGCGACCGCCGCCGGAGCGCCCGGAGCATCCATGACCGCCCTCGCGCGCCTGCGCGTCACCACCGAGGCCCGAACCGCGGAGGACGCGCACCTCGGCGCGGACGGCCTGCATCCGAAGAACGCTGCCATGAAGGCTCGCCTGCTCGCGGCGCCGCACGCGCTGTGCATGGAGCGGGCGCGCTTCTTCACCGAGAGCTGGCAGGCCACCGAAGGCCTCCACCCGTCGACGCGCGCAGCCCTGGCGCTCCGCCGCGTGCTCGAGCGCATGTCCGTGCGCATCGACGAGGACGAGCTGCTCGTCGGCAATCGGTCGTCCAGGCCCATCGCTCCGCCCTTGGCGCCCGAACGAGGCGACTTCACGTTCGTGTTCGAGCACCTGTTCGACGAGCTGGTGCGCTACGGCTATCGGTGCAGTGCCGAGGACCGCGCGCTCCTCTTCGACGTCATCATCCCCGCGTGGCGTGGCCGCACCGTGCGCGAGGCGAAGCTCGCCGCGCTGCGCCAGCATGGCCTCGCGAGCACGCTCGATCTCTCGCCGAGCGCGTTCGTCCGCCGGCTGCGCGCCTTCGGGCTCGCGCGCTTAGCGCGCTTGGTCGCACGCGACGACGAGGGCGCGCTCGCGCTGCTCGCGCGCCTGCCGCGCCTCCTCGGCGCCGTGCGCGCCGGGGCCGCTGACAACCTGAAGGGGCGGGGGCGCTGCACCGACACCCAGGCCCACATCGTGCTCGGCCACAAGAACGTGCTCGCCAAGGGCTTCGCCGGCATCCGCGCCGACGCGATCGCGCGACGCGCCGCCCACGTCACCGACGACCAGCGCGCCTTCCTCGACGCGGTCGTGCTCACCTGCGACGCTGTGCGCGCGTTCGCCGATCGGTTCGTCGCGGAGGCGGGCGCCGGCGCGCGACGCGTCGCGAGCGAGGACCCGGCTCGCGCAGCCGAGCTCGCTGACATCGCCGAGCGCTGCGCGCGCGTGCCATGGCTGCCGCCGCGCACCTTCGCCGAGGCTCTCCAGGCGGTGTGGTTCACGCAGAACGTCGCCATCATCAGCTACGGCGCCGGCAGCGGCATCACGCCCGGGCGCCTCGATCAGCTGCTCATTCGCTACTACCGCGCCGATCGCGCGCGCGGCACGCTCACGCGCGCGCATGCCCTGCGCCTGCTCGAAGAGCTGATCATCAAGCTCAACGACAACGTCGTCATCTGGCCGAACATCGCGGGCGCCGAGCTCAACCACCTGGGCACCGACATCGAAAACATCACCGTAGGCGGCGTCGACCGCAACGGCGACGACGCCACCAACGAGCTGTCGTGGCTCTTCATCGAGGCGATCGAGAACACCAACCTCGCCACCACCGCCTCGTTTCGTGTCTCGCCCAACAGCCCCCGGGCGTGGGTGCGGCGCGTCGCGCAGATGCTCACCACCACGGGGGCGCCCGCCTTCCTCAACGACGAGTGCGCCATCGCTGCGTTGGTCAACGACGGCGTCGAGCTTGCCGACGCGCGCGACTATTGCCTGGTGGGGTGCGTCGAACCGGCAGGCAACGGCGACACCTTTGGCGCCACCGGCGGCACCAAGGTGTACTTCCCGAGCGCGCTCGACATGGTCCTGCACCGCGGGCGCACCACGTTCTTCGGCAACCGCGACGGGCCCGACACCGGCGATCCGCGCCGGTTCTCGTCGTTCGACCAGCTCCTCGACGCGTTCTTCGCGCAGCTCGAGCTCATGGTGAACACCGCCGTCGACGCCACCAACCTGCGCGACGCCATCTGGGCCGAGCGCTTCCACAACCCGCTCATCTCCTGCACCATCGACGGCTGCATCGAGGGCGCGCGCGACATGACGGAAGGCGGCGCGCGCTACTCCTTCGGCGCCGTGGGCGGCGCGGGCTTGGGCACCGTCGTTGACTCGCTGGTCACCATGCGCCGGCTGATCTTCGAGCAGCGCTCGCTGACCATGGGCGCGCTGCTCGACGCCCTGGCCGTGGACTTCCGTGGGCACGAGGAGCTGCGCTCGCGCCTGTGTTCGGGGCCGCGTTTTGGCGTCGATGATTTGTCCACTGACGAGCTCGCTCGTCTCGTCGTCGAGCGCTTCTGCGCCATGGTGCGGCGCCGTCGGACGATCCATGGCGGCCCCTTCAAGGCGAGCCTCATCTCTTACGGCCTCAACGCGTACGAGGGCGCGCTCGAGCCGGCCACGCCCGACGGGCGGCACGCGGGTGCGCCGCTCTCGAACAGCATGTCGCCCAGCAACGGCGCCGAACGACGCGGCCCGACAGCGGCGCTGTGCTCGGTCGCGCGCATCGATCAGACGCAGATCGGGTTCGGCAATTCGGTCAACCTGCGCCTCCCGGTGGGGCTGGTGCAGTCCGACGTCGGCCCCGACGCGGTGGCCGCTCTGGTGCGCGGCTACTTCGCGCAGGGCGGCTTTCACGTGCAGTTCAACGCCGTCGACGTGGCCACGCTGCGCGCGGCGCAGGAACGCCCGCACGACTTCCCCGACCTCATCGTGCGGGTGTCGGGCTACGCCGCCTACTTCGCGCGCCTCGGACGCCAGGTGCAAGACGACATCATCGGGCGCCTCGAGCTTACACCGTGAACCTCACGACCGCGGGCGGTGAGCGCGCTCGCGTTCTCGACATCCAGCGCTGCTCGATCCACGACGGGCCGGGCATCCGGACCACCGTGTTCCTCGCCGGCTGCAACCTGCGCTGCGCTTGGTGCCACAACCCCGAGGCGTTCGTCGGCGCGCGCGGCGCCGATCGCTCCGTCGAGGACGTGCTCGCCGAGGTGCTCGCGGATCGCGCCTTCTATCGGGCGAGCGGCGGCGGGCTCACGGTCTCGGGCGGTGAGCCGCTCCTGCACGCCGCGTTCGCGCGCGCGCTGCTCGGTGGCGCGCGGTGCCACGGCGTGCACACGTGCGTGCAGACGGCCGCGCACGTACCCGGGCACGTGCTCGCCGACCTGCAACCGGTGGTGGACCTCTTTCAGATCGACCTCAAGCACCTTGACCCGCAGCGGCACCGCGAGCTCACGGGCGTCGACAACGGCACGGTCCTCGCCAACGTGCGCGCCCTCCTCGCGCGTGGCGCGGCGGTCGACCTGCGTATGCCCGTGGTGCCCGGGTGGAACGACGACGACCAGAACCTCGAACGCGTGGCGGCGTTCCTCGCCTCGGTCGCACACCCCGCGCTGCGCCTGGTTCCGTATCAGCGCGCCTACCTGCACAAGTACCGCGAGCTCGGGCTGCGCGCACGCTGCGCAGCCGTGCAGCCGCCGTCGCGCGCGCGGCTACGCGCGCTCGTGGCGTGGCTGGCGCAGCGCGGCGTCGTCGCCAGCATCGATGGATGAACCGAAGCGCCACACGCCGCTTGACAGCGGCGCGTGACGCGGTATGACTGACTGGTCAGTCATTCGTCCGTCGTCGCGCCCTGGAAGATCCCGTGCCCAAGCAGACGCTCCTCAACATCACCGCCGAGAAGCGCGAGCGCGTGCTGTCCGAGGCCGCCAAGCTCTTCGCCGAGCGCGGCTTCGAGGCCGGCGACATGGCGGCGCTCGCCGAGCGCTGCGGCATCGCCAAGGGCTCGCTCTACACGTACTTCGCCAGCAAGGACGAGCTCTACCTCTACGTCTGTCGCGACGGCCTCGCCCGCTCGCGCGCGGCGGTGTGGGGCACGGTGGACCCCTCGTGGGACGTGTTCCGCGTGCTCGAGCACACCTTCCACGCGGGCGTCGCCTTCGCGCGCCGGCACCCTGAGCTGGTCGCGCTCTATCTCAGCGTGGCCTCCGTGGGGCTCGAGGGCGCCGCCGTGAAGGTGTCCGACGACGTCGAGCGTCCGACCGCGGAGCGCTGGACGAGCCTCCTGCGTGCTGGAGTGGACGCCGGCATCGTGCGCGCGGACCTCGACGTCCCCGTGACCGCCTGGCAGATCAACAACGCCTACGTGATGCTCGTCGCCGCGCTGGTGTCCGAGCACTTCCGCATCCGGCTGCGCGCGTACCTCGATCTTCCGCGCACGCTGACCGCCAAGCAGGCGACCGCGCTGTGCGCGCGCGTGATCGCGCACGTCGCGGCCGGCCTGCGCCCGCCCCCTGCCACACGCCGCTGAGGAGGAGACACCATGACCGCGGAGACCACCGGGGGCGACGTCATCGCCCGCATGCTCAAGGCCGAGAACGTCGACACGGTGTTCGGCATCGTCGACGGCACGTACCTGCAACTGTGCGCCGGCCTGCGGCGCCACGGTGTGCGGCTCATCGGTCCGCGTCACGAGTCGACGGCAGCGCATATGGCCGGCGCATACGCCCGGCTCACGGGCAAGCTCGGCGTGGTCATGGCCAGCAACGGGCCGGGCGTCGCCAACGTCCTGCCCGGCGTTGCCGTGGAGGAGTGCGAGGGCAACCGGGTGCTGCTCCTCACCAGCTGTCGGCGCACCGGCATCCACTACCCGAACCGCGGCGGCACCTATCAGGCCTTCGATCAGGTCGGCGTCATCAAGGGCATGGCCAAGTGGTCCGAGGCCGTGCCCAGCGCCGACCGCCTCGAGGAGCTGCTGCGTCGGGCGCTGGCCCACTGCTGGCAGGGGCGCCCCGGCGTGGTTCATCTCGACATTCCTGAAAACGTCATCAATGGCCCCTGCCCCGACGTCGAGCCATGGGCGCCGGGCCGGTACCGCGTCGTCACGCCGCTGACGCCGGACCCCGAGGTCGTCCTTCAGGCCGCGCGCATGCTGGCTGGAGCGCGCCTCCCCATGATCCACGCTGGGGGCGGCGTCATTCACGCGCTCGCGTTCGAGGAGCTCGAGGCGGTCGCGACGCAGCTGCACGCGCCCGTGTCGTCGTCGTGGAGCGGCCGCGGCGCCCTGCCCGAGACCGCGCCCCTCGCGTGGCCCATGGTCCACGTCAAGGCCAACGCCGAGCTGCGCAACGCCGCGGATGTCGTGCTGTGCCTGGGCGCGCGCCTGGGCGAGACCGACTGGTGGGGCAAGCCTCCGCACTGGGCGCCCGCGACCGACCAGCAGCTGATCCAGGTCGACGTCGACGGCGACGTGCTCGGCCGCCGTCGGCCCGCCGACCTCGCCATCCAGGCCGACCTCAAGGTGTTCCTGCGGCTGCTCGCCCAGGAGCTCACGAAGCTCGGCACCGCGATGCCCATCGCCGCGCGGCGCGCCGAGGTGGCGCGGCTGGCCGAGAGCTGCGCTCGCGATCGCGCCGCGCTCGACGAGAAGCTCAAGGACGCGAGCGCGCCCATGGTGACAGCCCACGTGGGCGTGAGCGCCCAGGCGCGCCTCGCCGACGACGCCGTGCTGGTCTTCGACGGCGGCAACACCTCCGTGTGGGGCCAATTCTTCACGCGTCTGCGCGCACCCAACACCGCGCTGGCCACGCACCACATGGGGCACTTGGGCGCCGGCGTCGGGCAAGCGCTCGGCGCCGCCGTGGCGCGGCCGGGCAAGCAGGTGTGCTGCATCATCGGCGACGGCGCGTTCGGCATGCACCCCCAGGAGCTCGAGACCGCCGTGCGCTGCGGGCTCAAGGTGCTGTTTCTCGTCGTCAGCGACGGTCAGTGGGGCATGGTGAAGATGACGCAGAGCATGGCGTTCGCGCCCGTCTCCATGATGCTGAAGCAGCGCCTCGATCCCGAGCTCACCATCAATACCGACTTCGCCGAGGTCGCGTGGG
Organism: uncultured Myxococcales bacterium; assembly: GCA_964580865.1. Taxonomy (GTDB): domain Bacteria; phylum Myxococcota; class UBA727; order UBA727; family VGSZ01; genus JACOUT01. The sequence goes on from CAZONM010000003.1 coordinate 8,471, forward strand.
ACCGCGTCGCCAAGGCCATGGGCGCCTACGGCGAGCGCGTGGCCGATCCCGCGGCGCTGCCCGACGCCATCACCCGCGCGCTCGCGTCGGAGCGCTGCGCCGTGCTGCACATCGACGTCGATCCCGCCAAGCATCTGTGGGCGCCCGGCCTGCTGCACTTCAAGGAGATGCACCAAGAGCCCCGGGGGCAGGCATGAGCCGCGCGACGACGGCGGCGCCGGTCACGGTGCTGGTCACCGGCGGCGCCGGCTACCTCGGGCGCGTGGCGCTGGCAGCGCTCGTACAGCGTCGCGACGGCGCGGGTCACGAGCGCCGCGTCGCCCACCTCGTCGCCGTCGACGTGCGGCCGGTGCCCGAGCACCAGCGCGTGCCGGGCGTCGAGTACCGCGTGCTCGACGTGCGCGACCCGGCGCTGGCGGCGCTCTTGCGCGAGCACCAGGTGAACGTGGTGGCGCACCTCGCCGCCGTCGTGACCCCGGGCAAGGCGTCGAACCGCGCGCTCGAGCACTCCATCGACGTGCTCGGCACCGCCAACGTGGTGGCGTGCTGCGTGGACGCGGGCGTGTCGAAGCTCATCGTCACCTCGAGCGGCGCCGCGTATGGCTACTACGCTGACAACCCCGCGTGGCTCACCGAGGACGACGCGCTGCGCGGCAACGTCGAGTTCGCCTACGCCGATCACAAGCGCCAGGTCGAGGAGCTGCTGGCGCGCGCGCGCGCCGAGCACCCTGCCCTGCAGCAGCTCGTGCTCCGGCCCGGAACCGTGCTCGGCGAGGGCACCGCCAATCAGATCACGGCGCTGTTCGACGGCCCCGTGGTGACGGGGCTCTGGGGCGCTGCCACGCCGTTCGTGTTCATCTGGGATCGCGACGTCGCCGAGGTCATCGCGCGCGGCGCGTGCTCCGACGTCACGGGCACCTTCAACCTGGCGGGCGACGGCGCGGTCCCCATGCGCGAGCTGGCGGCGATGATGGGCAAGCCGTTCATCGCGCTGCCGGTGCCGTTGGTGCGCGGCGCGCTCGCGGTGCTGCGGCGGCTCGGGCGCACGAGCTACGGCCCCGAGCAGGTCGACTTCCTGCGCTACCGCCCCGTGCTCTCGAACCGTCGCCTGAAGGAGCAGTTCGGCTTCACGCCGCGCATGACGAGCCGCGAGGTGTTCGCGCACTACTGCCGCACGCGCACGGCCGCGAGCAGCGCTGCCACCGCGCGCGCGTGATCGGCGCCGAGTGCGCGCTCACGGGTCGACGAGCGCGTCGAGCAGCGCCTCGCGGTACGCGAGCTCGCCGCGCAAGAACGTCGACAGCCTGGCCGGGCGCTCGGGCGTGGCCTCCTCCACGTGGAGGAACGCCGTGGAGGTCTCGGTCAGGTGGCAGCCGGCGCACGTGATCGCGTTCAGGTTCGCCTCGAGGCCCGGCATGCTCGGCACGAGGTCGCCGAGGACGATGCGGCTACCGTCGGCCCTGCTGTTGGGCGCGAGCCACTCGGCGGGAAACACCGCGCTGCCGTGCGCGCCGCCGTTGAACGCCGTGGCGTTGTCACGCACATAGTCGCGAAACGCGTCGCTCGTCGTCATTGAGAACGCCGGCGCGTTCTTCACCGCCGATGGCACCAGCGCGCCGCCCTCGAGGTGAAACTCGCGCAACTCCCAGAACGGACCGTGCACCATCTCATTGGTGCGCAGGGCCGCCAGGCGCTCGGGGAGCGAGCGCTCGACCCACAGTTGGGCAGCGGCCTCGCGCAGGGCGTCGCCCGAGAGCGCACGCAGGTCGGTCCACCGGCGCGCCGCGTCGACGCAGCCGTTGCCGTCGTCGGGCACGGACATCTCGAAGATGATCGACATGCGATCGTCGCGATCGGCGAGCCCCGTGTCCTTGGTGTAGACGACGCGCGTCTCGCCGCAGTGGCCGGGCCCCATGAGGTCCACGCGGTGCACGAACGCCGCCGGGTGGAAGCCCGCGCGGTCGAGGTCGATGGCGCCGTTTGCATCCCGCGGCAGCGAAGCGACGTAGATGCCGAACGCGGGGCGCGCTGCCGCCGTGAACCCGTTGACGGTCACCGGCGCCGCCAGCGTCGACGTCCACTGCTCGAACAGCGCCGCGCCGTCGCCGTCGGCGGCCAGGCGATCGTGGATGGCGCGGAACGAGAACGCGGGATCGGCGAGCAGCGCGGGCTCGAGCAGCATGAGCGCGGGGTCGGGCGCGGGCGGCAGGCAGACGCCGGCGCGGCACGTGTCGTCGGTGTCGGCGCGGCCGTCGAGGTCGCACGCCGCGTGCTCCTCGGCGGCGGCGAACGAGCACTCGCCCGTGGCGGCGTCGACGCACACGTCGCGCGTACAGGGATCGCCGTCGAAGCACGTTGCCACGACGCCGCAGGGCGTGGCGAGGCAGTCCGCCGGGCAGCCGTCGCCGTCGGCGGTGTTGCCGTCGTCGCAGTCCTCGCCGGCCTCGAGGCGGCCGTCGCCGCACGTGTGCGTGGGTGGCACGCAGCGGCCCGACACGCATGGCGCGTGGCGCCCGCACCGGGTGTCGCAGTCGCCGCAGTACAGCGGGTCCACGTCGGTGCGCGCACAGACGAGCTGCGCCGGATCGAGCGCGTCGGCGCACACGACGGCGGCAGCGTCGTCGCACGTGCACTGACCGAGCACGCACGAGGCTCCGACGGCGCAGCGCTCGCCGCACGCGCCGCAGTGGCTCGGGTTGGAGGCGAGGTCGGCGCAGCGCCCGCCGCACTCGGTGGCCGCCTCCGCCGGGCACCGGCACTCGTCATCGAAGCAGAAGCTCACCGCGCACGAGCCGATGGTCTCCTCGTGTGCGCCCAGCCCGCTTGCGCCCTCGTGGTGGAAGGCCCAGCGCCCGGCGAACAGCGACAGCGAGATGGCGCAGGTGTCACCGAGGTCGTCGACGCGCTGGACCACCTCGCGCAGCCCATCGGCGACGCGGGTGCGCACCAGGCCCTCGGGGTGCGCCGTGACGAGCCAGTCGTCGCCCGCGATGGTCTCGAGCACGCCCCACACGGCCCAGCTCTCGCACACCGTGGCGAGGTCGAGCGCGGGCCCGGAGAGCTCGGTGACCTCGCCGGTCTCGACGTCGACGACAAAGAGGGTGCGCCCGGGGCCGGTGACGTGCGCCTGGATCGCGATCCGACCGAGCCCCGCGAACACGCCGGCGGGGGCGCCGCCGAGCGCGAGCGGGCCGATGGGCGGCGACAGCTCGACGGGCGGACCCACCACGGCGCCCGAGAGGGGATCGAGGGGCATGAGCTCGCTGATGGTGTCGCTGGAAAACGCGATGAACGGCGCGCCGTCGTGGGCGAACGTGTAGGCCGTGCCGCTTTGCAGGTCCGACACCAGCCCGTCGAGTGGCGCTCCCACCGCGGCAGCCTCGGTAGGGTCCGCGAGCGCGAAGCGCCCGGTGCTCGTGTCGCCGGCATAGAAGAGCGCGTCGGCCGTGGTCGCGAGCCCGCCCCGATCGTCGCCGGTCACGTCGACGTGCTCGGCGGTCACGCACTGGTCCAGCGCCACGGCCGCGATGCTGAAGTCGCCGAGCGACGCGAGCTCGCGACAGGCCCCGGCCACGCACACGGCGCCACGCGCGCACGGCGCCGCGCATGCGCCGTCACCCTCGCCCTCGCCCTCGCCTTCCCCTTCCGCGTCCACACCGGCGTCACCGGGCCCCACGGAGCGCGGAGGGCACGCCGCCGCCACGCTCACGACGAGCGCCACCGTTGCCCTGAGGTATGCGCACCGCGTCATGACGTGGCAGCCGTCGCCGCATGGTGGCACGCGTCGCCGTGTGCAGCCACCGGGGGTCGGACGAATGACCGATGCCGCCCCAGAGGTTGTACGGCGCGGCCTCCTCCTCGATAACCTTGCCCATGGTTACGCCCCGTCCCCTCGTCGTGCTCGCGGTCGGCGCGCTCTCCGTGGCGCTGTGTGCGGCCTCCTGCGCGGATCGGTCCGAGGCCTGTGACAATGACGACGACGACGATGGCGACGGCGCCGTCGATTGTGACGACGACGACTGCGCGAGCGCGTGCGGCGGTGAGGGTGAAGGCGAGGGTGAAGGCGAAGGCGAGGGTGAAGGCGAAGGTGAGGGCGAGGGCGAGGGCGAGGGCGAGGGCGAGGGTGAAGGTGAGGGTGAAGGTGAAGGTGAAGGTGAAGGTGAGGGCGAAGGCGAGGGCGAGGGCGAGGGCGACACGTGCGTCGACGGCCTCGACAACGACGGTGATTACCTGACCGACGCCGCCGATGTGGCGTGCCGTATGCCCGAGGGCTCCACGGTGGAGAACGACGCGTCCTGCGACAACCACTACGACGACGACTTCGACGGGCGCACCGACGACAACGACCCCGATTGTGCCGGTGGCGAGCGGGTGGAGACCGACCCGACGCTCCTGCCCGACCTCGTGGTGCTCGGCGAGCACGCGTTCTACACCACCAGCGGCGCGCCGATCTTCGAGACCGTCGACGTCCCCGGCAACTCCGACGAGCTGGCGGAGGGCTGCTACAAGGCCATGGGCGAGCGGCGCGTCATGTACTTCGACGCCGTGATCGGGAACATCGGCACCGCGCCGCTCAACTACGGACACCCCGCGCGCCACCCCGACCTGTGGGTGATGAGCGAGCTCGGCGAGCCCCGCTTCACCGGCTGGACGCGCTTCGAGCTCTTCGACGGCGACGGCGCGCTGGTAACGACCGGTCGCAAGGGAAGCTTCTGCATGGTCAACAGCATGCAGATCGATCCCGACGCACCCCCGTCCACGCTCGACGGCTGCGACGGCATCGACGTGGGCTATGCCGACGTCTACGGGTCGCACCTCCTGTGCCAGTTCCTCGACATCACCGACGTGGCGCCCGGGGACTACACCCTGCGCATCACCACCAACTTCATGCACCAGATCCCCGAGCTCGACTTCGGCAACAACAGCTCGGACGTGGCCGTCACGATACCCTGAGGCACCGGGCCGTCGCTCCTTCCTCGACGGTCGGAAACGGGCCATGCTCGTCCGGTCCTGGGAGGGGGGCGATGGACGACCGCGCCAATCGACACGGGCGCTACCTGTGGGGCGCGCTCATCGTGCTGGGCTGCGTCGCGGTCACGCTGACGGCGGCGAACATCCAACTGCGCGTGGTCCTCGACCTGCCGAGCAGCGAGATCCGCGTGGGCAAGTTCGTGGTCCCGCTCGCCCTCGGTCTCACCTTCGGCGTCCTCTTGGCCATCATCCGCGAGCTCTTCGTCAGCGACCGCGCGCTGCGGGTGGCGCTCGCCGCGCGCGAGCACGCCCTCGTCGAGGCCAACCGCGTCCTCGAGACCAAGATCGCCGAGCGCACGCAGGCGCTCGAGCAGGCGCACCAGCAGGTGCTGCATGCGCAGCGCCTCGACGTGGTGGGCAAGGTCGCCGGCAGCGTGGCGCACGACTTCAACAACATGCTCACCGTGGTGTTCGCGTGCCTCGAGGGACTCGAGCCCTCCGCGCGCGCCGACGCCAACGTCGAGAAGAACCTCGGTGAGCTGCGCGGCGCCTGTGAGCGCGCACGCCAGATCAGCAAGCAGCTCCTGATGTTCAGCCGCAAGGACGCCCGGCGCACCGAGATCGTCCCCGTCGGCGCGCTCGTCGAGGCCATCGCGCCCATGGTGCGCCGCCTGGTGGGTGGCGGCGTCACCGTCGAGGTCGACGTCGACCCGACCCTGGCGCTGCGCTGCGACCGCTCGCAGCTCGAGCAGGTGCTCGTGAACCTCGCGGTCAACGCTCGCGACGCGGGCGCGCGGCGCATCCTGATCCGGGCTCAGCGCGAGGCGGGCGACGTCGCCCGCCTCGCGGACGCACCACACGGCGCCTTTGCGCTGGCCATCGTCGACGATGGCGCCGGCATGGGCCCCGAGGTGCTGCGGCACGCGGTCGAGCCGTTCTTCACCACCAAGCCGCCGGGGCGCGGCACGGGGCTCGGCCTCTCGGTGGCGCACGACGTCGTGCGCGAGCTCGGCGGCGCGTTCGGCATCGACAGCGAGGTCGGCAAGGGCACCACCATCCGCATGATCGTGCCCGCGGCCGAGCTGCCGGCGAGCGGCGCGAGCGCCACGAGCAGCAGCAAGGCGCCGGTGCGCGCCGGCCCCAAGGTCGTCCTGCTGGTGGAGGACGAGGCCGTGGTGCGCCGCACCGTGCGGCGTGTGCTCGAGCACGCCGGGTTCGAGGTGATCGATTCCGACTGTGTCGAGCGCGCGCGGCAGCTGCTCGACGAGCACGGCGCGCGCATCGACGCGGTCGTGACCGACTTGCGGCTGCCCGACGGCAACGGCACCGCCATCCTCAGGCTGCTCGCGAGCCGTCACCCCAGCGTGCCGGCCCTCGCCATGTCGGGGTTCGTCGAAGAGTCCGACCGCGACCTCTTGGGCGGCGTCGAGCTGTTGCCCAAGCCGTTCGCGTCAGTGGACCTGGTGGCCCGCGTGCGCGCCATGCTCGGGCTCGCGTGACCGCCGTGCGCCGAGCGCGCGCGCTCAGGCCTTGACCGATACCGGCACGAACTCCGCGAGCATGCCAGTGCCGGCGTCGCCCTTGGCCGGCCCCTTGCCCACGTTCGCGGTGGGGCTCTTGGCACCGATGGCGGGCAGCGCCTTGAGCGAGTTCTGGTGCAGGCGCTCGATCTTGGCGAATTCGTCTTCCGTGGAGAGCACCATCTCGCCTTCGATGCGCGCGCGCTCGGCGCGGATGCGCTCGATGTCGTCGGCGCCGGAGACGCCGAGGTCCGTGGAGGTCGTGGAGGAGGAGGATGGGCCGCCGATCTTCATGGCGACATTGTGCGAGGTCCCGCTGTCGGTCCGCAAACTCCAAGGTGCGACGCTGGTCACGCAACGACCGGGTGGTCAGGCGTTCGCGCGGGACGCCCGGAGCACAGCCATGCCGGCGCCACCGCAAGATCGTGAAAGCCCGCAGCTCGGCCACCCGCGATGCTGTGCGTCAGCACGGAGCACGCCATGCGCGACTACGCCAACGACCCGGCCCACGCCCTGTTCACCAACCACCTCGCCTTCCTCGCTCGCCACCGCGGCGCCCGACGCGACGACGCCGACGGCGTGTGGATCGACGGCGCGTCCGCCGAGCTGTCGTCGTGGACGCCCACGGGGTCGGTGGAGGTGTTGCCCGCGAGCCTGCCGGCGGTGCGCCCGGGCCCCTGGACGACGACGCGCGAGCTCGCGTGGCTGCGCGAGCGCGGCTATCACCCGGCCGACGGCGTCTCGTACATGGAGCGCGACCGCGTCCCCACGCTCGCCCGCTGCGATCCCGAGGCCACCATCGAGGTCGCCCGCAGCGAGGAGGCGGCGCGGGAGTTCGCCGCCGTGCAGTCCGCGGGGTTCTTCGACGACGGCGACGGGCACCGCGCGTGGTGGTCGTCGCTGTTCACGGACGTCGCGGTCACAAACCGCCTCGACCCGGACCAGACCTTCTACCTCGCCCGCCTCGACGGTCGCGCGGTGGCGTGCACCCTGGTGGTGCGCGCGAGCGGCGTGGCCGGCATCTACGCCGTCGCCACGCTGCCGCAGTTCCGTCGGCGCGGGCTCGCGCGCATGTTGCTCGAGCGCGCGCAGGACGACGCCGCGTCGCTCCACGGCCTCGCGCGCGTCATCCTGCAGGCCACTACCGGCGGCGGGCCCGAGGCCTATTACGCGCGCCTCGGGTTCACCACCCGCTACCAGCTCGCGATCTGGCGCCGCGCCGCCGACGGTTAGCGCCTCCGGCCGCCGACGCGGCGACGCACCGCGCGCCCTTGCCGTGCACGCCCGCGCCCACGATGATCGCGCCCTCGTATTCCGGGGGTCGTCGTCCGTGCCTGCTTGGGATCGCGCCACCGCGCCGACACCAACGCCGGCGCACTGCACGTTCGAGCAGGCGCTGGTCACCCCCGCGCTGATGGTGGGGACCTTCGTCTGCCCCGGCGTGCCCCCGCGCACCGACGTCGAGGCGGCGCCCTTCCCGGAGATCGTCTTGGTGCGGCGCGGTGCGTACGTGCGCGAAGACGCAGCCGGCGCCGTGTACATCGATCGCACCGTGGCCGCGTTCTTCGAGGCCGCGCGCCCCTACGTCATCGAGCACCCGCGCCCGCGCCCCGACGTCACCACCGTGGTGTCGCTGAAGGCCCCCGACGAGGTGTGTGCCGCGCTCGGGGTGCAGGTGCGCGACGGCCGATGCTTCGCGCGCTCGGCGGTGCGGGCGTCGCCCGCGCTCCTCCTGTGTCACCGCCAGGTGCTGCGCGCCCTCGACGAGGACCGAGGCGACGACGCGTGCGTCGGCGGCCTGGGCGCCGAGGAGGCGGCCGTGCGCCTGGTGTCGTGCGCCGTGGGCCTCAACCACGGGGTCGCCGCCGAGCTGACCGCGCCGACGTCCGCCCGCAGGGGCGAGCGCGACGTCCCCGTCGCGGTCGCCGAGTACCTGAACACCCACTACGGCGGCGACGTCACCCTCGGCACCTTGGCCGAGCACGCCGGCTACTCCGTGTTCCACCTGTGCCGGCTGTTCCACGCGCGCATGCGCACGTCGATCCACAAGTACCTCACGCTCGTGCGCCTCGAGCACGCCTTGAGCGCGCTCGCCGAGACCGACACGCCGATCGCGACGATCGCGCTCGACCATGGCTTCGCGTCGCAGGCGCACTTCACGAGCGCGTTCACGCGTTGGACCGGGGTCACGCCTGCGGCGGCACGTCGCCAAACGCGGTCGCGCGGCGCGACCAAGCGCATCGCGCGGCCGCGCTGAACAACACCGACGACGGCCGCCGGACCGCGCTTGGCAAGCGCGATGTGCTCCCCTACAGCGGGCCCATGCGCATTCTCGTCGCTGCCGCCGTGCTGCTCCTGTGCCGCTCGGCGCTGGCGGTCAGCGCCGTCGACGACTTCGGCTCGAACCCCGGCGAGCTGCGCCTGTACGAGCACGTGCCCGCCGGCGCCAGCGCGCCCATGCCGCTCGTCCTCGTGCTGCACGGCTGCACCCAAGCCCACGACTACGCCGAGGCCGTCGGCCTCATCGACCTCGCCGAGCGGCATGGCTTCGCCCTCGCCCTCGCAGAACAAGACAGCAGCAACAACTCGAGCTCGTGCTTCAACTGGTTCGAGGCGGGCGACATCGCGCGCGGCCAGGGCGAAGCACTCTCGCTGGCGCAGATGGTCGACAGCATAAAGGCGCGTCACGGCATCGACGAGGCGCGCGTGTTCGTGACCGGCCTGTCGGCGGGCGGGGCCATGACCGCGGTGCTGCTCGCCGCCTACCCCGACGTGTTCGCCGGCGGCGCCGTGTTCGCCGGTGTGTCGTATCGCTGCGGCACCGGGCTCACCGACGCGTTCTCGTGCATGAGCAGCGGCGCCGGCGAGGCGCGCGACGTGCTGGCGCAGCGCGTGCGCGGCGCGTCGTCGTGGGCGGGACCGTGGCCACGCGTGCAGATCTGGCACGGCGACAGCGACACCACCGTCGATCCGCAAAACGGCCTCGACCTGGCCCAACAGTGGAGCGCCGTCCACGGCCTGCCCGCAGCGCCGAGCGCCACCGGGACGCTCGGTCCCGCGCAGCGCTCGTCATGGCGGGCGGGCGCCGTCACCGCCGTCGAGCTCCTGCAGGTGCCCGACATGAACCACGGCACGCCCGTGGACCCTGGCGGCGGCGCCGATCAGTGCGGCACCGCCGGCGCCTTCGTCCTCGACGTGAACCTGTGCGCGTCGGCCGCCGTGGTGTCGTTCTTCGGCCTGGACCACGGCGGCGGTGAGGGCGAGGGCGAAGGTGAAGGTGAAGGTGAAGGTGAAGGTGAAGGTGAAGGTGAAGGAGAGCCAGCGCCGGGGCTCGCCGAGAGCTTCGACGACGTCGATGGCTTCGACCTCGAGGGCTGGCACGGGGCGGCGACCGTCGGCAACGGCGTCGCCGTGATCGACGCCGCGTCCTCGGGGCCGAGCCGTTGCGGCGAGGGCCTGGTGCGTACGGCGCTCGCACGCACGTTCGCGGTGCCCGCCGATGCGGCGCTGACCGTGCGCGCCGCGCTCAGTCTCGAGGCTGCCATCAACCTCTCCACGCGCGCCGCGTTCCTGGTCACCGTCGACGGCAGCGTGGTCGACGGCCGCGAGGTCGTGTTCGACGCGCTCCACGCCGATGCCGAGCTGCTGACCGCGCCCGTGCCCGCCGGCGACCACGAGATCGCGCTGGTCGTCGAGGCCGACAGCAACGTCTGCGTCACGGCATCCGCCACCGCCCGCATCGACGAGGTGCGCGTGACCGTCACCGGCGAGGGGGAAGGCGAAGGTGAAGGCGAGGGTGAAGGTGAAGGTGACGGCGAAGGTGAAGGCGAGGGTGAAGGTGAAGGTGAAGGTGAAGGTGAAGGTGAGGGCGAGGGCGAGGGCGAGGGCGATCTCGCGTGTTCCTGTCGCCACGGCGCCCGGCCGACGGGCGTGATCGCGCTCGCGGCGCTGCTCGCGCTCGGAGGGCTGCTGCGCCCGCGGGTGCGACCGACCGCGTGAACCTCCGTGGCGCGCGCCACGTCGTCACGGGTGCTCGACCGCGCGGCGCGCCGCCGGGCCCGCGCAGGGCCCTGCACCGATTCGGGACAGCCCGACGCGCACTGCCGTGGCATGGCACGATCGGGTCGCGAGGTGTCCCATGGTCGGCCGCGTCATCGTCGCGCTCTTGGTCGCCGCGTCTGCCGCGTTCGTCATGGTGCAGCGCCGCTCCAGCGAGACCACCAGCATCGCCGCCGAGGTCACCGACGATCGCGCGCGCGCGTTGGCGAAGCACGTCGAGCAGCAGGCGCGCACCATCGACGAGCTGACCGCGCTCCTCGAGACCGAGCGCGCCGATGCACGCTGGCAGGCCCAGCAGCTCGCTGACCTCGCGCGCGACTGCACCCCGGGCGACGAGCCGCGCGCCTCCGTCGAGATCGCGGCCCTGCAGCGCCGCGCCCCCAGCGGCGATCACGTGGGGCGCCTCGGCCCCACGCCCGACGGCGGCGTCGACCGGCGCTATGCCCTCGTGCTCAAAGGCGACGCAGCCACCATCTCGCGCGTGCGCCTCTACCCCGGCCTCGACGACGGCACGCCGTTCACCCGGCAGCGGGGCTGCGACACGCTCAGCGGTGAGTCGGCGTCGCTCATGGGCGTCGTCGTCGCTGGGCGTCAGCGCGTGCAGGGCTTCGGACCGCAAGCGCTGGAGAAGCCCGCCGGCACCGCCGTGTGGGAGCTGCGCTGCGACGAGGACCTCGAGCGCGGCATGCCCATCGTGGTCGAGATCGTCGCGGCGGGCGCCGGGGCCGTGCACCATGCCCTGCAACCGCTGCCGCCGCCGAAAGCGCCGCCCGCGCCGCGGGAGAGCGACATCTTCAAGCGCACGAGCGTTCTTGGCGGCATCAAGAACGGCTTGAGCTCGATCGAGCCCTGTATCGAGAGCCGCAAGCACGACACGCCCCGCGGCAAGGTGCGCTTGGCGATCACCATCGCACCGGCCGGGGTGGTGACCGAGGCCCACTTCCTCGACGCCAACATCGAGCGGTCCGCGGTCGGGCGCTGCGTCGTGCTCGCCGCCAAGCGGTGGCGCTTTTCGCCGTTCGTCGGCGCGCCGGAGACCGTCGAGGTCCCGTTGATCCTGGCGCCACCGTAGCGTGCGACGAGTACGAACATGCAGCGCGGCCGCCGTCGACGACGCGCGTCGACGGCGGCCACGGACCTGCGTTGCCTCGATCAGCGCTCGAAGCGGTACCAGTTGAACATGCGCGTGAACACGAACAGGTCGCGGTGGTCCACGATGCCGTCGGGCTCCGGCAGCATGTTCGGCGGCTCACCCGAGGCCGGCGCGATGTCGCCGCCGGTGGTCCCGGTGAGGGTCGCCGTGGTGCTGCCGAAGTTGCTCACGAGCGTGTTGAAGTCGACGATGTCGATGTCGCCGTCGAGATCGAAGTCGCCGAGCAGGAAGCCCTGCTCGCTGTCGACGTCGCCGTTCTGCACATCGATGACCTCGATCTCGCGGTTGGCGCTGCTCTCGAGGAACACGCCGTCGGAACCCAGCACGAACACCAGGTCGTCGGCCAGCGTGGGATCCTCGGTGCCACCGGCGCCCAGGTCCGCTGGCGATGCCGCCGTGACCTCGAACTCGAGCGTCACCACCACACCAGAGCCGTCGGTGCCCTCGTTGGCCTGGCGCGCGAGGGCCACGGCGACGCGGCCATTGGCGGGATCGTGGCGCGGGTCGAACAGCATCAGCGGCGTGCCCACGGGCTCGCCGTCCGCGTTGGCGCGGCCGAGCAGCTCGCCGGGCGCGGCGCCCACGAAGCGCAGGTAGCTGGTGTCGAAGCCGAGCGCGATGTGCGCGTTCTGCAGATCGGTGACGCCTGCCGCCACGATGTCGACCGTGAAGCGCGCGCCCACCGCGGCCACCGTGAACGTCGGATCGACGATGAGCGAGCCGCCGCCGACGAAATAGGTACCTTCGCCCTGCCCGCCCACGGCGCCGTCGTTCACCTGCACGATGACGCGGCGGTGCGTGTTGTCGCGCACCGGACGCGGGGTCGTGCAGCTGACGAGGTAGCGCGCGATGATCTCCTCGCTGATGCCATCGAGCACCGTGCTGAAGTCCGGCGTGGAGATGTCGAAGAACCGGCCGCCGGTGGCCGCGTTCAGCGGCTCGTACAGCGAGGCGAGCGAGGTGCTGGTCACGACGTGCACCTGCGCGTCAGCGCCCTGGGCCAGGTCCACGGCCTGCGTCATGCTGGTGCCCACGACGTGGAACGTGGCGTCGGTGACCAGGATGAAGATGCGCGCGGCCTCGGGGCGCAGGCTGAGCGCGGTGGCGTCGCGGATCGCGTCGAGCGGGTTCTCCGGCTCGTCGTCACCGCCGGCGGCCACCAGCGACTGCACGATGGCGCGGAACTCGTTCGGGTCCGCCGTGAGGTCATGGGTGGCGAGCACGGTGTCGCCGAACGCCACCAGCCCGAGCCGGTAGTCGATGCCCGAGGTCGCGAGCGTGTCGGCAAAGGCCAGCGTGTTGGCGCGCAGGCCCTCGATCTCGTCGCCCATGGACCCGGTGGTGTCGAAGACGAACACGATGTCGGCCTTGGCGCCGGTGCCGCCCTCGGACAGGAGCTGCACGGTGCAGTCGTCCATGGCCGCGCCGTCCTCGAGGTTGAAGAAGTTGGTCGCGTCGAGGTCGTCGACGAAGTTGCCCGCGTCATCGCGCACCGACACGATCATGTTGACGGTGGGGAAACCGCTCGCGTCCACCGAGTCGACGGTCACGTTGTAGCCGGTGGCCGGCGCGGGGATGCAGTGGCCTGACACGCACACCTCGCTGGCGGCGCAGTCATCGTCGGCCGCGCACCCGTCGGGCGGCGGCGCCCCGCAGCCATCCAGCGACGCGCTGCAGACGTCGCACACGTCGGCGCAGCAGTCGCCGAACGAGAAACATGACTCGTCACAGAAGCAGGTGCCGCTCCCTTCGCCGCCGCACGCGCCCGCGCACGAGCCCGCGATCACGGCCACGCACAGACCATCCGCGCAGGTCTCGCCCGCGGCGCAGTCACTGTCATCGACGCAGCCCGTGCACAGGGCGTTGTTGGACGGGTTGATGTTGCCCGGGCACGCGGCGCCGGGGTCGCATGAGCCGGTGTTGCCACAGAACTCGCACGCGCTCGCGCTGGCGTTGGCGCAGTCGGGGTCGACGATGCCGCAGCCGCAGTCGCAGCCGTCGTTAGAGGCGAAGAACGCGACGCTACACGTCCAGCCCGCCACCGACACGCAGGCGCCGGTCGCCTCGTCGCACGCCTCATTGGCGCCGCACTCGTCATCCGCCGCGCAGCCGTCGCTCACGCAGGTGGCGTTGTTGCTGGGGTCGATGGCAGCGCAGCCCGCCGGCGAGCACGAGCCGGCGTCGCAGCGATCGCAGGTGTCGGTGGCGCCGCTGCAGTCGGGGTCGACGACGCCGCACCCGCAATCGCAGCCGTCACCGCTGTCGAAGCGCGAGATCGAGCACGTCCAACCAACCACCGCCGGGCGGCACTCGCCGGTCACCACGTCGCATTGCTCACCGGCGATGCAGTCGGCGTCGCTGCTGCAGCCAACCGGCGCGCCGCAGTGACCGAGCGTGTCGCACTGCTCGCACACGTCGGCGCAGCAGTCGCCGAGCGTGGCGCAGCTCTCGTCGCAGAAGCACGAGCCATCGGGCGACGCGTCGCCGCACTGACCGGCGCACGAGCCATCGACGCCGCCGCCGCCGTTGGCAGCGCCGGGCGTGGGCGTGGCGGCCACGGTGAAGTCGGCGGCGTTGTTGTTGGTGTCGGTGCCGGCGGCGCTGCGGGCCAGCGATTGATCGTCGGCGGTATCGGGCGCCGCGCTGCCCTCGCCGGCGAACACGGCGTCGGTGAACACGCCGTAGCCGAGCGCGTCGATGACCGTGTTGGAGGCGTTCCGCAGCTGGATGCTGTCGGGCCCGTTCTGGTAGTCGACGAGGTTGTTCTGCTGATCCGCCACGGCAGCGAGCGCGGGGCTGGCATCCGTGCGCGTGACGACGAAGAGCCCGTCGGCGCCGATGGAGCCCGAGAGCGCGATGGTGCCGTACGTAGTGCCGCCGTTGCCGTTGACGCCGTTGAGCGTGTAGCCCGACAGCGACGCGCCGGGCGCGCCACGCAGCTCCACGAAGACATCGGTGTCGACGCCGGTGGTGCGGTACAGCACCTCGTTGATGACCACCTGCGCAGAGGCGGGCGCGGCGGCCACGGCCGCGAACGCGAGCGCCGCCCAAAGTGACGACGAGGACTTCATACGGTTGCTCCTGCGGCCGCGTGACGCGTGACCGGGCTGATGGGGAAGAGACGTTCGACAGTCGTGAAGGGCGCGGGGGGCGTGCGGGGTCATCGCGCACCTCCCGAGCGGATCGTCAGGTTGTCGCCGGCCACGAGGTCGTGGCGCACGCCGGCAGCGTCCACCGCGCCGAGCGTGGGCTCGTCGATCACCACCAGCCGCGGCGCCTCGCCCGCGCGCGGGCGCAGCACGAACGACGCGAGACGCACGCCGTCGGCACCGGCGCTGGCGGGCACGGTGGTGCCGGCCACGAGGTGGAACGTGTTGTCGCGCATCTTGCTCTCGAGCGGGATCACCCGACCGCCGCTCGCCAGGAACAGCGCGTCGTCGCGCTCCCACTCGACCACGTCGGCGCCCTCGATGCGCACGGCGACGCCCAACGACCGCACGTCGTAGACGCCGGAGAACCACAGCTCGGCGCGCGCCAGGCCGTCGGCGTCGACCACGAGGTCGTCGTCGACCTGGCGACGATCGTCGTCGATGGGCGGGCGGGGAGCGTCGACGCAGGCGCTGGCAGCGGCCGCGGCGACGAGAAGAGTGAGTGCGAGACGTTGCATGACGTGTCCTCCCAGTGCTGCGCGAGCAGCGTGTTCACCGAACCGAGCGTTGCGAAGCGATCACTGACGAATGTCGAGCGGCACCACGGTGACGCCGGCGAGCGCACCGGCCGCGCCCTGTTCCACGAGCCCGTCCTCGCTCAGGTCGGGCGTGATGGTGGTGACGGCGGGCGCGCCCACGAAGTCGAAGTCGACGCGGTAGATGGCCTCGGACGTCGTGGTGGCCACGGGCCCGCCGGCGACCGCGAACAGCACCGTGAGCTCGCCGGCCGCGGCGTCGAGCGTGTCGGTGAGCGGCACCAGCGAGCCGCCGGCGCTGGTGAGCCATGCGTCGACGCGCTCGCGCGCCACGTGCTCGACGACCGCCGGGTCCCACCGGATGACGAAGCCGAACGACTGCAGGTTGGCGACGTTGCCCACGCGCACCTGGGCGCTGAAGGGCCCCGACGCGGTCAGGCGATCGTCCTCGTCGGCTTGGGCGGCGGCCACCGGCGAAAGAAGGAAGTAGGGGCCCGTCGGCGGCGTGTACTCGGGCTCGCCCTCGCCCTCGCCTTCGCCTTCGCCCTCCCCTTCACCCTCCCCTTCACCCTCGCCCTCGCCCTCGCCTTCACCCTCGCCCTCACCCTCGCCGGGCACGGGGCCTCCGCACGAGCAAGCGGGCATCACCGAGATCGCGCCGACCAGGAAGAGCGGCGACAAGACGATTGCGACACGAAGCACGAACGCCTCCGAAAGAAGTCGGGGGCGCTCGTAACAGGACCCGACGAGCGGTCAACGGCAAACGCGATGACGGTCGTCACCGACAATTGTCACGTGCGCGCGGTCGACGGGCCCGCGCGGGCGCCGCGTTGTCGACGTCAACTACGCGTCACGCGCGGCGCGTGCCCGCGCCGACGGGCGACCGAGCGCGCGGGTCGCGAGTGTGACGCCTGGCGCAGGCTCTGGGCTCGATGCCAGCGCGAGCTGTCAGCGACGCTGTGACCGTGGTCGCAAGTCCTCGCGCTGCGCCATGGCGATGCGCGCACGCGCAAGAACCCACGCGAGGCACGAGCTTGCGCGCCGCGCGTGCGCCCGCCGATCAGCGCGGCGGCGACGGCGCGCCGCGAACTCCCGCACCCACACGTCGATGCCCGGCGCGAGCGCGCCTACGAGCCGCTGGGCGCGCCGAGCCTGGCCACCACGTCGCGCGCCTCGCGCATCATGTCGTCCACGATGGCGCCGAGCGGCTTCACGTCGTGGATCAAGCCCACGCCCTGCCCCGCGCTCCAGATGTCGCGCCAACGCTTGGCGCCCTCGGCGGATCGCTCGGCGTCGAAGCCGTCGCCGGGCAGCGTGGCCTTGAGGAAGTTGGCGTGGATGCCCGAGACCTGATCGGTATAGACGACGTCTTCGGGGCCGCTGTCGACGACCATCTGCTTGTAGCGGTCCACGGCGCCGCACTCCGTCGACGCGATGAAGCGCGTACCCACGTAGCAGAGGTCGGCGCCGAGCGCGAGCGACGCCACCACCTGCCGGCCGTCGCTGATGCAGCCCGCGGCGAGGATGGGCACCTGCAGCTCACCCTTGAGCCACGGGTACAACACGAAGGGCGAGATGCGCCCCGCATGTCCGCCCGCGCCCGCGGCCACGGCGATGATGCCGTCGACGCCCGCGGCCACCGCCTTTCTGCCGTGCACGAGCGAGATGACGTCGTGAAACACCACCATGCCCTCGGCGTGGGCGCGCTGCACCCAGCTCGTTGGGTTGCCGTACGACGTGAGCAGCACCGGCACCTTGAATTCGCGGCACAGCGCGAAGTCCTGCTCCAGGCGCTCGGGGTCGGTGAGGCCGATGGTGAGGTTGATGCCGAAGGGACGATCGGTGCGCTGACGGATCCACGCCAGGTCTGCGCGCAGCTGCTCGGGCGTGCGCGCGTTGAGCGACGGCATGGTGCCGAGGATGCCGGCTTCGGCCGCGGCGACGATCATCTCCTTGTTGGAGATGAGGAACATGGGCGCGGCCACGATGGGGTGCTTGAGGCCGAGGCGCCGCTGCAGGGGAGTGGAGAGCATGGCGGACGATACTGCGCGGTCGCCGAAGTCGTGCGCGCAATCGACCCCTCGCGTGGACACGCCGACGTCGAGCCGACGGACGAGCGCCCGGCAACTCCCCGCCTACACTTCCCGACAATGCGGGGGACGCATCGTTCGGGAGAGATCATGGCGCACCGCATCCACGTCCTCGCACCTCGCCTCCTGGCGCTCGGCGGCCTCGTGCTCGCCTGTGACGTCGAGGAGACGCCGCAGCCCCCGGCGGCGCCGGTCGTGATCCCCGAGCCGGAGGGTTGGGACGGCGGCGAGGACGATCCGGTCGAGGACCCCAGCGATCCCGACGAAACGGATCCGCCGCCGCCTGACGATCGCCCCCAGATCGATCCCGCGCCCGGCGTCGAGGCGCCGGGCCTGCACGACGAGGGCAGCGCGTGCCCCACGGTCACGCCCGCCGACGAGCACCTCGACGCCGGAGCGGTCACCGCGTACCAGCTCGCGGGCAGCGCCGCGGGCGCCACCGCCGCGCAGTTCTACGTGCGCGGCAGAAACCAAGAGGAGATCGTGGGCGCCATCCCGCTCGGCGCCGGCGGCGACTACGCCGTCACCGTGCCGGTGTTCTGCGGCGACAACGTGGTGAAGCGCGTGTTCTCGAACGCGACCTGCACCACCACCCTGATCACCGAGCTCGTTACCACCGACTGCATCGACGCCGACCTGCGCGTGACCGCGGTGTGGGACGCGGGCGGCGCCGACTGGGAGCTGCACCTCGTGAAGCCCGGCGGCAGCATCAACGACAACGCCACCGACTGCACGTGGACCAGCTGCGTCAGCGCGCGGCCCGATTGGGGCGTCGTGGGCACCGTCGACGACGATCCCAAGAAGGACGTGGACTGGCTCGGCGCCTACGGCCCCGAGAACATCCTCCTCGATGGCCTCGAGCCCGGCGTGTACACGGTGCTGGTGGAGCACTGGAGCGGCTCGGGCAGCGCCGACAGCGACGGCCGCGTGATCATCAACCTGGCCGGCAAGCTCATCGTCATCGACATCGAGGACCTGGCGCCGCACCACGTGTGGACCGCGGCGCGCATCACCTGGCCCGAGGCGACGGTGGAGCCGCTCGTCGACGTGCACGACTGCTCCGCCAACTGGAGCGGCGGTTGTCGCGACGCGTTGCCGTAGGGCTGCTGCCGGCACCGCCGCGCCGACCGTCGACCGCGCGCGCGTTTGTGGCGCCTGCGCAAGAAGACAGTTGCGCGCGCCCCGGTCGTCGAGCAACCTCCCCGTCACTTGGAGATCCCCATGCTGCGTCTCGTGGTCTTGTCGTCGTTCCTCGCTGCCCTGGCGCTGGCCGGGAGCGGTTGTAGCGGTTGCGCCATCCTCGGCGGTGAGGGTGAGGGTGAGGGTGAGGGTGAGGGTGAAGGTGAAGGTGAAGGCGAAGGCGAAGGCGAAGGCGAAGGCGAAGGCGAAGGCGAAGGCGAAGGCGAGGGTGAAGGCGAGGGTGAGGGCGAGGGCGAGGGCGAGGGTGAGGGCGAGGGCGAGGGTGAGGGCGAGGGTGAGGGCGAGGGCGAGGGCGAGGACCCCGGCGACGTCGACGATCCGCTCGAGGTGACGCTCGACTACACGGCCGCCATCGAGCTCACCGAGGACGACATCGACTGTTTCCATTTCTCGGTCGACGGGCCCACCTACGTGCGCGCCGCCGTCAGGGGCGCGTGCGCTGACACGGACGGCCCCGACGCCGACCTCGATGTGTACTCCGACGCCGATGGCTACCTCGGCATCGGGGATTGGGAGGATTGCGAGACGGCCACCGCGGTCCTGGAAGCCGGCGGGTACACCGTGTGCGTGACCGAGAGCTACGGCGACGCGGCCACGGGCATCAGCCTGAGCCTCACCGGCGTCCCGCAGGGCACCGACAGCGTCGGCGATCAGACGGCGCCGACCACCGACGAGCTGCCCATCGACGTCACGGTGAACCTCGAGGTCGACGAAGACCGGGACTGTTTCGGGTTCTCGCTGGCCCAGAGCGCGCGCGTCACCGCCAGCGCGGCGGACATCGACTGCGCGAACGAGAACGGGTGGGATGACCCCGCCTTGCTCGTGTACGCCGCGTCCGATCTCACCAACGAGTTTGCCGAGAACGACGACAGCGATGTCGACTACTGCGCGCTGCTCGACATCGTGCTCGGCGCCGGCGACTGGGTCCTGTGCGTCGAGTCGGCCTATGGGAGCCCGCTCTACGGCATCCACGTCACCGCAACGGCGACCGCGTTGAGCATCCTCGCCGAGCACGCGGTCTGCGACCCCGCCAGCCTGACCGAGGCCTGCGACTCGGCCGCGGGCGCCGCCTGCCTCATCTCGTCGCTCGACCCCGAGACGCGCACGTGCGAGGTGCAGCACATCCTCAACGGCGGGGACGTCTGCACGCCCGGCCTCGAGAGCACGATGTGCCGCGAGAGCACGGGCTTCTTCTGCCTCGACCCCGAGGACGACGCCACGTTCAACTGCATCAACCCGAGCGCGGCCGCGTGTGCGGCGGCCACACCCGCAACGGTGCCCTACACCTCGCTGACGCCCACCGGCAGCGACGGCACCAACGGTACGTGCCAATCCAGCGACGGCGGACCCGAGGCGATGGCCACGCACACCGTCGCGGTGCGGTCGCGGGTGACGCTCGAGACGGCCTCCGACGCCACGGCCATCTTCGTGCGCACGCAGTGCGCCATCCCGTCATCGGAGCTCGACTGCGAGACCGGCGCCGACCCCGAGATCGTGCTGGCCGACGTGCCGGCGGGCACGGAGCTGTTCGTCTTCGTCGAGGGCGCCGCCGACAACGCCGTCGGGCTCATCATCACCGAGGAGGAGATCACCGAGGTCGCCGAGGGTGCCAGCTGCGACCCCGACGATCCCACGCAGATCTGCGAGCGCGACCTCGAGTGCCTCGGCGGGCCTGCCGCCGACGCCTTCACGTGCACCACCGAGACCACGGCCGGCGACGGTGAGGCGTGCGTGCCCGGCAGCACGGCGGTGTTCTGCGACACGGACCTCTTTTGCGGGCCAGTCGGCGGGACGTCCGTGTGCGCGGCCGGCGGCTTCGACGGCGACACCTGCGCGAACCCCATCGCGCTGAGCGGCACGGGCGGGACCGTGGCGGGAGACACCACCCCCTACAGCGCCGACATCGACCCCGACGAGTTCGACGACTCGTGCGCGTCTGGATGGTCCGAAGGAGGCTCCGACGTCGTGTATTCGGTCACGTTGGCGGCCGGCGAGACACTCAACGCCTCGCTCGCCCGGCCTGTCGGCTCTTCTACGGACTTCGCCATCTACCTGCTCGACACCTGCCCGCTGACCGGTGCCGGCCAGTGCCTCGCGGGTGAAGACGACGGGCAGCCGGAGGAGCTGACGTATCTGAACGCGACGGGTGCGAGCCAGGACCTGTTCCTCGTGGTCGACCACTACTCCATCTACTCGGCTGACGCCTACACGCTGACCTGGTCCATCGAGTAGCCGCACCCCCACGCCACGGGGCGCGCGCGCGCCCCGTGGCGCGCGCGCGTACCGCTTTGGCGCATCCGTGAACGCAGGGTCGCGCGCCGCTTGCCACGGTCGCGCACCATGAAGATGCGCGCCCTCCTCTCGTTCGCCGCCCTCGTCGCCTCGTGCACGCCCGCGGGCACCGACGAGCGCCACCACCACGGCGGCGACACCACCGACGCCGGAACGACGGCCGACGCAGGCACCGTCCACGACGCCGGCACCGCGCCCGATGCCGGCACCGCGCCCGACGCCGGCACCGGCGACGACGACGCGGGCGCGTTCCCTGGCGACGACGCCGGCGTGAGCGCGCCCTCCATGGCGCTCACCGCCGCCGACGGCCGCTTCGCCCTCGGCGACGGCACCGCCGTCGACGTGCGCGGCGCCATCTCGTGCTGCGGCGGCGGCTACGGCTGGCCGCTGTTCGACGAGGCGTGGTCCACGTTGGTGGCGTCGAACGGGGGCAACTTCCTGCACGCGCGCCTCGGGCCCTTCCTCACCTCCAGCGACGGCGAGAGCGACTGGGCCACGGTGGGCGGCGGCTACGTCGAGGTCGACGGCCGGGCCGACCTCGATCGCTTCAACGACGCCTTCTGGGCGCGCGTGCGCGCGCTCGTCCAGCACGCGCGCGATCGGGGGCAGTACGTCGAGATCGACCTCGTCGACGGCTGGGCGCTCAAGCACTGCCAGCACGGCGACCTCCCCGGCTACAGCGCGTGGGACGCCGCCTCCAACGTGCAGGAGCTCGACGCATGCACGGGCGCCGGCGGAGGCGCCGTGGCCGCGGGCTCGGTGCACGAGCGCTGGGTGCGCAAGGTGGTCGAAGAGACCGGCCGCTTCGACAACGTGCTGTACCAAGACGGCAACGAGGTGGCGCTGGTGGACGACTACGATCCCGCGTGGACGCAATCACTGCACGACCTCATCCGCGACGAAGAGCAGGCACACGGCTACGGCCGCCACCTGTTCGGCACCAACGCGGGCACCGCCGAGGCCGAGGCGCTGGCGAGCGTCGACTACCTCGAGCGCCACGGCGCCCACGCGCTCAGCGCCGCGCAGTGCGGCGGCAAGCCGTGCATGGTCAACGAGTACAACCCGAGCCCCGCGCTCACGCCCGCCGAGTTCCGCCAGCGCTACTGCACGGCGCGCGCGCAAGGGACGGCCTTCTGGTACTGGCGCCACGAGCAGAGCGACGCACAGCTGCGCGAGTCGCTGGCCGTGCTCGGCGACGACTGCGACGACGGCGTCGCCGCCGCGTTCCCGCCCAACGTCCCCGAGGAGGGCTTCATCGCGGCCGCCACCTCGAGCACCGACACCGATCCCGCCGTCGACGACGCCGTCAACGAGGCGATGGTCGCGCTCACGGGCTGCGGCATCTCGAGCAGCTGCGACCTGAGCGGCTTCGCCGGCGCCAACGCCCACGAGCAGTGCCAGAGCTGGTTTGCCGCCGTCACCGCCGAGCTGCGCGCGCGCGGCTTTCACGCCGGGCAGCACGAGCTCGGCGTCACCGACGAGATCGCGGTCAGCGACACGGGCTGCACCGGCCGCTGGTACGGCTACCACGTGTGCAACTACGGCGGGCCGCTGGTGGTGTGGACGCCGGGCGCGCGGCGCGGCTGGTGGATGATCGATCCCGCCTACTGTCCGTAACGCGATCGCGCCGCGCGCTTCCGCGCGCCGCTGCGGGCGTTCTCCCGCGTCCAGTTCTCGAAGGAAACGGCGGGATGACGTCGCACGCGCGCCTTGTCGTCGTCGACGGCGCGCCGCATGCTGCGCCCATGAGCACCGCCGACGCCTTCGCCGCCGACTTCAACCCCAAGGTCGCCGAGGCGCTCAAGAGCGCGGCCAAGATCGACGGCCACTTCCCCGCGCACCTCGGCATCGAGGTGGAGCGCGCGGAGCCCGGGCGCATCGTGTGCTCGCTCGCCGTGCGCCCCGAGCACGTGACGCCCGTGGTGGGTGTGGTCCACGGCGGCGTCATCGCCGCGCTCGTCGACCACACGCTCTCCATCGCCGTGTACCCGCTCGTCGAGGTCGGCAAGTGGGTGGCCACCGTGGAGTTCAAGATCAACTACCTCGGGTCCGTGCGGGGCGGCGTCGTGCGCGCCACGGGCGTCGTCGAGCGCCTCGGCAAGCGGGTGGCCGTCGTGCGCGTCGACGTAGAGAACGACGGCGCACCGGTGGCGCTCGCGCAGGGCACGCTCTACGTGCGCGACCAGCCCGGGACGTGATCGAGCGGGCCGCTTTCTTCGACGCGCGCGCGTGGCCCGCTACGCTGACGCGGTGACCACGCCGCGCATCGGCTCGCCGCACATCGGCTCGCCGCACATCGGCACGCTGCACGAAGGCGCCCTCCACGCCGCCATCAAGCGCTGGCTGGCGCGCCCCGGCGACACGTTCGAGGTGCCCGTCGACGGCTACGTCATCGACCTGGTGCGCGGCGACCTGCTCATCGAGGTGCAGACCGGCGGCTGCACGCCGCTGAAGAGGAAGCTCGCCGACCTGCTCGAGCGTCACCGCGTGCGCTTGGTGCTGCCGCTCGCGCGCACGCGCACCATCGAGCGGGTCGACGAGCACGGCGCCCGGCTCTCGCGGCGGCGCGTGCCCGGCGAGGGGCGCATCGAGGACGTGTTCGCGCGCCTCGTGAGCATCCCGGCGCTGGTCGCGCATCGGCGCTTCGAGCTCGAGCTGCTGGTCACCGCTGAGCGCGAGGTGCGCGCGCGCGTGCCCGGTGGTGCACGGCGGCGCCGCGCGTTCGGCGTGCACAGCCGCGTGCTCGTCGACGTGCTGGAGCGCGAGCTGATCCGCGGCGTGGCTGACCTGGCCGCGCTCCTGCCGCACGGGCTGTCCGACGCCTTCACGAGCGCCGACGTGGCGCGCGCCGCGCGCCTGCCGCGGGAGACGGCCCAGCAGATGCTCTATTGCCTGCGCTGCGCGGGCGCGCTCGAGCGCGTCGGCGTGCGGGCGCGCGCCCACGTCTACCGCCGCGTCGCCTGAGCGACGTCAGCAGTCGCCGGACTGGCTGACGAAGCTGCCGTCGGCGCACTCGACCGAGTAGCCGAGGGCGTCGCACGACGACGCCGCGTGGAACGACCAGCTGGCGCCGTTCACCTCCTCGTCGTCCCACTCGGCGCACTCGCCCCGCGTCCAGTCTTCCTTGCACTCGTCCACGAGACCGCCGGTGCCCACGCAGGCGCCGGGGAAATCGCAGGCCGAGGCGGCGACGATCGAGACCATCGCGAGCGTGAGGCGGATCATGGTGGCTCCCCGAGTTTCCGCGCGTGCGCGGCGTTCAGACGAGGCTACCGCGGCGGCGGCACCGCGCGCACCTACCTCCACCCACAGAGGCGGCAGATCTGCCCGCGCGCAAAGCGCGACCGCTTCGTCACCTCGTCGCGCGATCGGCCGATACTGTGGTGCCGAACGACGTCGAGCCCAGGGGAGCCAACCGATGCGCGTGACCGCACAGCAAGCTGCCCAACAGAACGCGCGCGGCACCTATCGGGAGCCTCTGCCCAACGAGCCCCTGCGGCGCGGGCATGGCGGCGATCGCGTGCTCGAGCTGCAGCGCGCGCTCAACGCCGCGGGCGCCACGCCGCGCCTCGAGGAGGACGGCAAGCTCGGCACACGCACCGAGGCCGCGCTCCTGGCGCTCACCGGCGGCAAGGTCTTCGACGCCGACGCCGCCGAGCGTCTGAGCGCGCTGCAGGGACCCGCGAGCAGCAGCGCCCCCGTCGGCGTCGATGACACCTTCGATGGCACCGCCGTGCACCACGAGGGCGCGCCACCCGGCGTGCTGCCGTCCGTCGACACCTCGGCGCCGAACGACGTCGCCGTGCGCGCGGTGGAGTACGCGCGCGCGCAAGACGGCAGCATCGATCCGCGCGTGCGCGGCCCCGACGGGCACTACCAGGGTTGGGACAAGCTGCGCGACGTGTTCCGCGAGACCACGGGCGTCGCCGTCTCCGACAAGGAGGTGCAGCAGCACAACCAGCCCCTCGGCAAGTCGTGGTGCGGCATCTGGGCCGCGCACGTCTTGCGGCAGGCCGGCGCCGACGTGAAGTGGGACCTCACCAAGGGCAAGATGACGGGCGACGTCACGCACACCGTGGCGCCGCTGTTCAAGAACCCCACGAGCTACAAGGTCGAGCGCGCGGCGTTCGAGGCGAGCATCCGCCCCGGCGACGTCATCACGCTCAGCGGCAAGAACAACCACCACGCGGTGGTGACGCGCGTGAACGACGACGGCACCGTCGACACCATGGACGGCAACAAGCCGCACGTGGGCCCCGGCCACTACAAGCTCAAGGACGTGACGAGCTTCTACCGCGCGGGCGCGCCCGCCGAGACCGCGTCCGTCGAGCCAACGCCGACGTCACGCCCGCCGCGCCGCGCGGGCCCCACGCGCGGCCTGGCGCTCAGCACGGCCGGCGACCAGGGCGGCGCCGGCATGTCGACGCGCGCGCAGGCCGAGGCCGCCGTGAAGGCGCGCGCCGCCGACATGGCCAAGCCCTCGACCACGGCGGAGATCGCCGCCGATCCCAAGTCCTTCATCGCGCGCACGCCCCAGGTCGACGGCGACCTGAAGTCCAAGGACGACGCCGTGGTGTGCGGCACCATGGCCACCATGTACGGCATGATCGCCGCACGCCCCGAGAGCCTGCGCGAGCTCGCCACCAAGCTCGTCGACGACAAGGGCAACGCCACGCCCGAGGGCCAGCGCAACTTCCCGCACCTGGTGGGCAACGCCAGCGCGCGCCAGGCCTTGCTCAACATCCGCAATGACCGCATCGCGCCCAAGGACGTGCAGACGGTGGCGCGCGCCATGCTCCACGACGTGGGCGACACGAGCCAGGGCGCCACCGCCGCAGGCTTGATCGCGCTGCGCGGCAAGATCGCGCGTATGGGCGTCGCGGTGCCGCGCTACGAGCTGCAGCAATACGGCAACGCGCACGGCGGCATGGGCCACTGGCGCGTGGGTGTGAACGGCACGCAGTTCAGCCCGTGGCCGGGCAAGGACGGCAAGGCCGAGGTCATCACCGACGGCAGCGGCATCGCGCGCGGCTCCGCCGACATGCCCGGGTGGATGCTGCGCGAGAAGATCTACCTCGACGACAAGCATGCCCATCACCTGATGTACAGCGTCGTGGTGGAGGGCCAGACCATCCGCACCGCCAGCGATCCGCCCCTCATCTCGCTGCGCTACGACCGCGGTGACACGAGCTGGAAGCGCACGGGCAACGACGTGAGCGGCTTCCTCAAGCACCCCGAGACGCCGGCGTCGATCAAGGAGCGCGTGCACGCCGCCGTTGGTGGGGCCACGCCGGAGTCGGTGTCGTACTGAGCGCGATCGGGCCGTGTGGCGCGCGCCCCGTCACGCGGCACGCCTCAGGCCCGCCCCGCGGCGCGCGATCGCGTATGCCCGGCCGCCTGCGTCGCCCGCGACAGGTGCGGTCGCAGCACCGACGCGAGCCAGTCGAGCACCACGCGCACGCGCGCCGGCACGTCGCGCCCGTGGGGGTGCACCAGGTACACGGGCAGCGGCGCCGCGCGGAGGCGCGGCAGGATCTCCACGAGCCCGCCGGCCTCGAGATCGTCCGCCACGCCGACGCGCGGCGTCTGCGCGATCCCGAGCCCCGCGCGGCACGCGGCGGTGAACGCGTCGGCGTTGTTGACGGTCACCGACGCCCGCATCGGCAGCGCCCGCCAGCGATCACCGTCGTGGTACTCGAGCTCGGGCCGGTCGGCGCCGAGCGACGCGCTGTAGTGCACGAGCAGGTGATCGCCGAGGTCCGCGAGCCCGCGCGGCACGCCGTGCTCCTTCAGGTACGCAGGGCTCGCGACGTTCACCATCGCCAGCTCCCCCATGCGCGCCGCCACCAGCCGCGAGTCCGCGAGCACGGCCACGCGCACCACGGCGTCGAAGCCCTCGCGGACGACATCGACGAGGCGATCGGTGGTCGACAGCTGCACCTCGAGCCGCGGGTGCCGCGCGAGCAGCTCCGGCAGGCGCGGGACGATGGCGTTGCGCCCCAGCCCCACGGGCAGGTCGACGCGGACGCGACCGCCGAGCGCGGCCGCGCCCTTGAACATCGCGGCGACGTCGTCGGCGTCGTGCACCAGCGCGCGCGCGCGCGGCAGCAAGCGCTCACCGTCGGGCGAGAGGCGCACCGCGCGCGTCGTGCGGTGCAGCAGGCGCGCGCCGAGGTCGGCCTCGAGCCGCGCCACCTGCTGTGACACGCGCGCCTTGGGCGCGCCGAGCTGCTGCGCCGCGCGCGTGAAGCTCGCGAGCTCCGCGACCCGGATGAACGCCCGCACGGCGTCGAGATCGAAGGGGACTGTCTGCCTCATGCAGACAGTGTATCTCTATTGGTCTGCTTTTTCTGCACAGCGCGCGTCGCTACGAATGGCCCCAACAACCACGCCGCGAGAGCGGCACCAGGAGACGCCGATGACCACCCCGACCACCACCCCCACCCCCACCCCGGCAGCAAAGCCGGTGACGCTGGCGCTGATCACCGGCGGCAGCCGCGGCCTCGGCAAGAGCATGGCGCTGCACCTCGCCGACCGCGGCGTCGACGTGATCGTGACCTACCAGAAGAACGCCAAGGACGCGGCCGACACGGTCGCGCGTGTGCAGGAGCGGGGACGCAAGGCCGCCGCCCTGCAGCTCGACGTCGCCAGCAGCGCAAGCTTCCCTGCCTTCGTCGACGCGCTCCGCGCCGAGCTCTCGCGCACCTTTGGGCGCGCCGACCTCGACGCGCTGGTCAACAACGCCGGCAGCGGCGCCTACGCGCCATTCAACGAGACCAGCGAGGCCATCTTCGATCAGATGCTCGACGTGCACCTGCGCTCGACGTTCTTCCTCACCCAGCGGCTGCTGCCGCTGATCGCGGCGGGCGGCCGCATCGTGAACGTCTCCTCCGGCCTCGCGCGCTTCTCGCTGCCCGGCTACTCGGCGTACGCCGCCATGAAGGGCGCGGTCGAGGTGCTGACCCGCTACCTCGCCGTCGAGCTCGGCGCGCGCGGCATCCGCGTCAACACCATCGCGCCAGGCGCCATCGCCACCGACTTCGGCGGCGGCGCGGTGCGCGACAACCCGGAGCTCAGCGCCATGGTGGCGCGCCAGACGCCGCTTGGCCGCGTCGGCGAGGCCGACGACGTCGGTGGCGCGGTGGCGGCGCTGCTCTCGCTCGATGCGCGCTGGATCAACGGCCAGCGCATCGAGGTAGCCGGCGGCGTCCACAGCTGATGGCGGCAGCGACGGTGGGCGCCGCGCGACCCTCGAGGCCGCCGGCGCGCCTCGGAGGGGCTCGTTCATGCGCCCACCGCCGCTGTAGGATCGAGGCTCCTCCAGGAGCGGACCATGTCGAAGAAGCCCCCCGGCACGACCGACGCCCCCGAGCTCCGCTTCAGCGCAGACGAGGAGGCGAAGCTCAAGCTCGTGAATGACGACATACGGGCGCTCGAGAAGGCACACGGCTTCCATCCGGCGCTCGCGCAGGTCGTGCAGCTGTGCACCAACGACGCCGGCAAGCCGTGGGCCGAGCGGCTCAGCCCCGAGCGCGAGCGCGCCATCAGGGAGCTCGTGGCCGAGGCCCACGCCGCGGGCACCGCGCGCCAGGCGGTGTGGGATCTCTTGCGGCTCTCCGCTTGGCTCGACCACGACCAGCGCGCGGGCCTGCCCGCCTACCAGCTGATGAGCCTGCTCAACGACGCCATCATCGAGTACCAGCTGGCGCCCGCGCGCGGCCCCGACGCGCAGTTCGCGGGTACCGAGGTCGCCGCCGACAAGAAGCGCGCCGCGCTAGGGCAGGACGGCCAAGCGCTGCCCGCCAAGGTGGGCGACAAGGCGCCCGAGGGCAGTGTGACGCTCGACAAGATCGTGCCGCGGCGCCGCATCTGACCGACGCACGATCCGGTATGCTGTCAGCCTCTCGGAGGCGGCCATGGGTCTCATCTCGCGAGTCGTGAACGGTGCCATCCACGGGCTCACCGCCACGGGGCGCGCCGCGTTCACGCCCTTCACCTACGCCTGGGACATGGGCAAGACCGCGCTCAACGCGCTCGGCAAGCTCGGCCAGCTCGACGTCGGGGGCGCCACCAAGGAGCTCATCGGCGGGACCATCAAGAACACGGCGCGCGCCGGCCTCAACGTGGCCGAGGGCGGCATGCCGGCCCTGGCGTTCGCCGAGGGCTTCGTGCGCGACAAGTCCTCCACCGCCGACATCGCCAAGCAGGTCGCCACCAAGATCGTCTAGATCGCCGTCGACGGCACGGGCGGCGCCAGCGGCGGGACGACGAGCATCGGTTTCACGGAGAGCACCCATGGCCACGGTCACCGGCAAGCAGCCACCGAGCACCCGCATCGCGGACACCACGGCTGGTAAGCGATTGCACGCGAACGCCGGCGACAAGCCGACCGGCGCCGGCGCGACCACCGCGGCGGACTCGAGCTTCCCCGTCATCACCGCCGACGAGCGCGACGACGCGACCCACCGCAGCATCTCGCGCTCCACGCGCACCATCGGCGCGGACCGCGGGCACTCGAGGGGCGACCCGCCGCTGCCACAGGGACAGGGGGGGAGCGCCAGCCTGTACGCCGCCGGTGACGACGTGACGCCCGCGCCGGAGGACGTGCTCGACGCCAGGGACGGCCAACTTCGACAGGCGCACCTCGCGGCGCGCGCCGTGGTCCACGCCGCCGATGGGGCCCACGGCGTGGAGCACGCCCTGCACCTCACCGAGCAGACCGGGCACGCCATCGAGACTACGCACCACCTGCGCCACGCGCAGGTGGCCCAGGCCGAGGCCAAGGGGGGCGCGCACCACGGCGGGCACCACCGAGGCGGCCTGCTGCTCGGCGGCGCGGTGAGCGTGGCGCTCATTCCGGGCGCCACCTACTTCGCGGCCAAGGACGTGAAGAAGGCCATTGACGACACCACGGCCGAGAACGTCACCATGGCGGCGGGCTCGGTGGGCTTCGCGACGTCACTCACCATCGGCGCGGCCAAGTCGGGCATGGCGCTCGCGAAGGTCGGCGCGCGCTTCACGCCGGGGCTCAACGTCGCGGCTGCTGCCGCCGACGCGGTGTGGGCCGCGGGCGTGATGGCGGACTCGAAGGCGAGCACGAGCAAGAAGGTGGCCGCGGGCATCGCCGCGCTCGGCTCGGCGGTCTCGGCCACCAACATCCCGATCGCCAGTCAGCTCGGCGCGGCGGTCGCGACCGGCGGCACCCTCTTGTCCACGTTCCTGTGAGCCCGACGGGTCCGCTGGCATGAGCAAAGATGCGACGGGCGCGCA
Organism: uncultured Myxococcales bacterium; assembly: GCA_964580865.1. Taxonomy (GTDB): domain Bacteria; phylum Myxococcota; class UBA727; order UBA727; family VGSZ01; genus JACOUT01. The sequence goes on from CAZONM010000003.1 coordinate 38,711, forward strand.
CCGAGTGGTCGACATCGTCACGGTGGCGCGCGGCAAGCCAGTCCGCGGCGGTGCGCGCCGGGGCCTGCCGCTCGACGCCCTCGAGCCCCCGCTGCGCGAGGCGCTCGTCAAGACGGGCAACGGCACCGTCAGCCGGGTCGAGGTGACCCTCGCGACCGATCACCCCGACCCCGCCTTGCGCGGCGTCGCCGCGGTGCTCTTGGTGCGCGTGCGCCGCGCGGACGCACCGCCGCCACCGGAGCTCGCGCCGCCCGCCCTCTCGCCGGAGGCGATGCGGGCGGTCGACGCGCTCGCCGACCGCCTGGGCGTGGTGATCACCCCTGGTGACGTCGACGCCGAGATCGAGGCGCGCTGGCGGCGCCTGGAGGAGCCGACGCTGGTGGAGCTCAAGCTCGACCCCGCGCTGCGGCGCGAGGCGCTGAGCCTGTGGCTCACCGACCCCGCCATGCGCGCGGAGATCGAGGAGCGCCTGCGACGCTCGCTCGCGCTCCTGCGAAGCGCCCCGAAGCAGCTCGAAGCTGCGCGCGTGGAGCTCTTTCTCCACGAGCTCGCGGCCGCCGCGCACGTCTCGCTCACGGAGCTGAAGGGCGCGCTCAAGGTCGACCGTGGGCTCGCCGCCGCGGCGGAGCGCCTGCTGCTCGAGCGCGCCGCGCTCGAACAGCTCGGCGTCACCCGGTGAGGCGCGCACGGAGTCAGGCTGCGGCGGGAGCTCAGTGGCTCGGCAGCGGCAAGTTCGGGCGCGGGCCGCGTCCAAGCACCCAGTCGTACACGGTGGCGATCTGCTCCGCCTTGCGCGCCCACGTGAACGACCGCTCGACGGCGGCGACGCACTGGGCGGACAGCGTGTCGACGCGTCGGGGATCGCGAACCAGCCCCTCGAGCTCAGCGCGGAACCGCGTGACCAGCTGGTCGCGCGGAGCGATGGGGATCGCGATCCCGGTGTCGGGCGTGACGAGCTCGCCCGGTCCGCCGTACTTGACGACGACGGGCACCACGCCAGCGGCCATCGCTTCGAGCACAACCCCACCACCGAATTCGCGCAGGCTCGGAAACGCGAGCACGTCTGCCTGCGCGATCCGCTCGGGCACGAGCTTGTGCTCGAGCCAGCCCGCCATGGTCACCGCGCCCTCGACGTGGTGGGCGCGCACCAGCGTCTCGAGGTGTGCGCGCTCGGGGCCGTCGCCGATGATCTCGAGCGTCGCATCACCGCGCGCCAGCATCGGCGCTGCGGCGTCGATGACGATGTCGGCGGCCTTGAAGGGCACGAGCCGTCCGACGAAGACGAGTTTGAGCGGGCGCTGCGCGGTGTGAGCCCGCCGCCACCGGAACTTGCGCGGATCGATGCCGTTCTCCGGCACGTAGAAGCAGCGGCCCTGCACCGCGCGCGGCATCTCCTCCCACGTCCAGCGCGACGCAGCGATGATGGCCGCGGCGTTCGCGCGCGTTTGGCGCGCGTACGGCAGGAGCTTGTAGATGGCGCGAACGTGGCTCAGCCACTCGCGTTCGGCATGGCGGCGGTCGTCATAGCCCTTGGGCCACGGGACACCGCCGTTGAGCGGGCCAATCACGAACGGGACCCCGATGCGTTTGCACTTGTGCGCGATGGGGCTTGGGATTGTGGGCGACAGCGGCGTCACCCGGTGCACGATGTCGAACGCGCCGCGCTTGAGCCGGTCCTTGAACCGCCGCCACGCGAGGTGCTCGAAGTAGTAGTGCGACGGGGCGGTCACGGCCATGAGCGTGGTCCAGCCTTTGTTGGCGCCGCCGCGCACCGCCTCCGCGAGCCGGTACAAGCCGGCAGCGACCGCCTCGGAGTCGATCGATGTGAAGTCGACGCCCTCGTGCCAGCCCTGCCGCAGGATCGCCTCGCGATTCCTGACTTGCGTGACGAGATGGATATCCGCGACGTCACGGAGGGCTTCCACCACCTGCCACCCCACGAGCGGCACGCTGACCCACTCCGGGTTGCACGCCTCGGCGATGACGAGGATTCGTGGTCGCACGACCGCACGATTCCACGGTGCCCGCCTCGGTGTACAGCGTGCAGCGCGACGACGTGGGTCCGCCGCGGCCGGGATGACCGACGTCGTCCGCGGGTGACGGCGACGCATGGAGCGTCAGCGCGCCGCCCACGCGACCGCGGCGCGGTGCTTCGGGTGCGCCCGATCGGTGAGGGTCCTCGCGTTGGCCCAGGCGCTGCTGGCGCCGATGCCTCCCCACACGTGGAAGATCGTACCGCCGGCCGCGGCGAAGCCCTCGAAGAGGTCGCGATAGAGCTCCTCCATCCGCGGGTCGTTCCCCACCTCGATGAGGAACTCCTTGATCACGGGGTCGTTGCCATGATCGAAGTGGGTCCCACCCTCGTAGGCGATGAGCTCGAGCCCGCGCTGCTGTGCGATGGTGCGATATCGCTGGAAGCGCTCGATCGTGTTCCTCAAGCTGTCGGCGTCGCGGGGCGTGACCGCGGTGTCGCCATTCTTCAGCCCAGGCACATCGCCGACGCGAAGCTGCCGAAACGCCTGCTGCAGCGCGAACTCCTTGCCCTTGGCGAGCCACCCCTTGATGGTGTCCGCGTTCTCCGGTCGTTGGAGGAAGCCGCTGAAATAGCCCGTGATGGCGACGGCGTCGGCGCTGCGGAAGCATGGTGCGTGGCCGCTCTTCGCCCAACGCGGGCAGTCGAGTGACGCGTTGGCGACGTCCACCCACCCCGTCTGCGGCGCGATGACGCAACGCATGCGATGGTGTTGGCCCTCGAACACCTTCTTCCAGATGGTGCACATCTGCGAAGCGCGCATGCCCATGAACTGGAGCCACGCGGTGCCCTCGCCGGGCCACAGGCGTTCTCCCTCGAGTCGCGCGTACGTGGCCTGGGGGAAGCCCCAGTTCCACACCTCGTTCGAGTACTCGACCGTGGCCACGAGGCCGGGCGGCAACGTGTCGCGCACGACCTCGGCGAAGCCGCGCAGGTACTCGTCCGACGCCCGCGTCGGCATGTTGAAGTAGGGATGCGCGTGCAGCTGCTTGGCCAGCTCCACCTGCACTTCGACGGGGTAGCCGGTCTGGGTGACGCCCAGCTCGGGGCGGCTGGGATCGATGAACTGACTGAGCCATCCGACCTGCGTCGGCCTCGAGCGCTCGCTCCAGCGCAAGCCCTGAGAGTCCGTCATGGAGTTGGTGAGGGCCCAGTCCATGAAGCGCAGCGACCGGTAGGGCGCGAGGAGCGCGAGGAAGTCTGGGTTGAAGATCTTCCCCTGCGCGTGCAGCGCGACCCGATCCTCACGGACGACGGTGATGTCCCGGACGTGGTTGCCGACGCGACGCGGGTCCGTCGAGCTCACGGTGATCCACACGTTCTCCGGGCCGCCGAGGAACCGCACGCGACCCGGCGCCTTGTCGATGACGCGCGCGCCGCCAACGCCCACGTCGCCCTCACCGGTCCACCGCATCACCCAGACGTGGCCGACGAAGCCGTCGCCACCGTTCGTGTGCACGATGGACGTGATCGCCTCCTCGTTGCCGAGGTCGACCGGCCAACCTTGGGCGTCCAGCTTGGCGCCGAGCGGTCGGCCTGCGACGGCGCCGGCCCACGGCCGCGCGTCACGCATCAAGTCGAGAAACGGCAGGGCCTCCGACCAGTCGCCGGGAAAGTCGAGGTTGTAGCCAAGGATCAGCGGCTTGGTCGGCTCCGCGCGTGGGCCGGCTCGCGTGGCGTCGGCGTCGCCGGCCGCGTCGGCGCGGGCGTGGCAGCAAGGCGCGCCGATCCCGAGGATGGTGATGAGCGCCGCATGACCCGCGGCGACCGTGACCCGAGGAAGCCTTCCGCCAGCCACGCAAACACCTCCGGCGCCGCCGACCGCGATCCTACACCTTTTCCCCGTTGCCTCCGCTGCCCACGACCGGCAGCGCGCTCTTGTCACCCATGACCTCGGCGAAGAAGTCATTGCCCTTGTCGTCGACGACGACGAAGGCGGGGAAGTCCTCAACCTCGATCTTCCACACCGCCTCCATGCCGAGCTCGGGGTACTCGAGCACCTCCACCTTCTTGATGTTGTTCTTGGCGAGGATGGCGGCGGGCCCGCCGATGCTGCCGAGATAGAAGCCGCCGTGCTTCTTGCATGCCGCCGTCACCGCCGGCGAGCGGTTGCCCTTGGCCAGCATCACCATGGAGCCGCCCGCCGCCTGGAAGGCGTCGACGTAGGCGTCCATGCGCCCCGCCGTCGTGGGTCCGAACGATCCCGAGGCGTAGCCAGCGGGCGTCTTGGCGGGGCCCGCGTAGTACACGGCGTGGTCCTTGAAGTACTGCGGCAGCCCCTGCCCTGCGTCGAGGCGCTCCTTGAGCTTCGCGTGCGCGATGTCGCGCGCCACCACCAGCGGGCCCGACAAGATCACGCGCGTCTTCACCGGCAGCTTCGCGAGCGCGGCGCGGATCTCGCTCATGGGCCGCGTGAGGTCGATCTTCACCGCGATGGACGAGAGCGCGCCCGCGCCCACGTCGGGCAAGTGGCGCGCGGGGTCGCGCTCGAGCTCTTCGAGGAACACGCCGTCCTTCGTGATCTTGCCGAGCGCCTGGCGGTCGGCCGAGCAGCTCACCGCCAGCGCCACCGGGCACGAGGCCCCGTGACGCGGCAGGCGGATCACGCGCACGTCGTGGCAGAAGTACTTGCCGCCAAACTGCGCGCCGATGCCGCTCGCGCGCGCGAGCTGGAGGACCTTCTGCTCCCACTCGACGTCGCGGAAGGCGTGGCCGCGGGAGTTGCCCTGCGTGGGCAGGCCATCGAGCCAGCGCGCGCTCGCGAGCTTGGCGGTCTTGAGCGTCTGCTCGGCCGACAAGCCGCCGATGACGACGGCGAGGTGGTAGGGCGGGCAGGCCGCGGTGCCGAGCTTCTTGAGGTTCTCTTGGAAGAACTTCGTCAGGCTCGCGGGGTTCAACAGGGCCTTGGTCTCTTGGAACAGCAGGCTCTTGTTGGCGGAGCCGCCGCCCTTGGCCATGAACAGGAAGTGATACTCATCGCCGTCGACGGCGTAGAGCTCGATCTGCGCCGGCAGGTTGTCACCGGTGTTCTTCTCGTCGACCATGGTGAGCGGCGCCAGCTGCGAGTAGCGCAGGTTCGCGTCTTGGTACGTGTCGTAGATGCCGGCCGACAGGGCCTCCTCGTCGCCGCCGCCGGTGAACACCAGCTGGCCCTTCTTGCCCATGACGATGGCGGTGCCCGTGTCTTGGCACGAGGGCAGCACGCCGGCGGCCGCCACGTTGGCGTTCTTCAGGAGCTCGAGGGCCACGAAGCGATCGTTCTCGGACGCCTCGGGGTCGGCCACGATGGCGCCGAGCTGCGCCAGGTGCCCGGGGCGCAGGTAGTGCGCGATGTCGCGCATGCCCTCGGCCGCCAGCCGCCGGAGCGCGGCGGGCTCCACCGCCAGGAAGCGCTGGCCCCGCGCCTCGAAGGTCGACACCCCGTCGGCTCCCAAGGAGCGCCAGGGGGTGTCGTCGTGGTGCGGCAGGGGGAAGAGGGCTTGGTAGGTGAAGGCCATGGCCACGGGCTACCCCCGCCGAAACCGCCTTGCCAGGCCCTCCACGGTGCCCTAGGAGATCGTCCGCACCGCCGAGAGGCGGCACAGATCGAAGGACGTTACGCATGGCAACCACTGCCTGGATCGCGAAGGCCGGACGTAAGGCCGACATGGTGAAGCGCCACAAGGCCAAGCGCGATGCGCTCAAGGCCAAGATCATCGACCCCTCGCTCAACGAGGACGAGAAGCGCGACGCGATGTTCGCCCTCAACAAGATGGCCAAGAACGGCTCACCCGTGCGCATCCGTCGTCGCTGCGGCGCCACCGGCAACCCGCGCGCCAACTACCGCAAGTTCAACCTGAACCGCATCCGGTTCCGCAAGATGGCGCTCGAGGGCCTCCTCCCGGGCGTCACCAAGGCGTCCTGGTAACAGCCGCCCCATCGGCGAGCGCGTGCGCGACCACCCGGTAGGGGGTCGCGACGCACCACGGCCCGGCGCGCCAGGAATGGCCCCGCCGGGTCTTTTCGTTTACGGAACCGCGGCGCACAACGCCACGGAGCAGCTCGACGAGCGAGGACCTCATGCCGCGCGCCTACATCGCGGGGACCGGGCACTACGCCCCCCCGAACGTCGTCACCAACCAGGACCTGGTGGACAAGTACAAGATCGACACCACCAACGAGTGGATCGTGCAGCGCACGGGCATCGAGGCGCGCCACTTCGCCGCCGACGGCGTCGGCCCCTCCGACCTCGGCTATGAGGCCGCGCAGATGGCGCTGGGGCGCGCGGGGCTCACCGCCGCCGACGTCGACCTCATCGTCTTCGCCACGCTCTCACCCGAGCACGCGTTCCCGGGGTCGGGCTGCTACCTGCAGGCCCGCCTCGGCATCCCCGGCGTGCCAGCCTTGGACGTCCGGAACCAGTGCTCGGGCTTCCTCTACGCGCTCGCCGCCGCCAAGGGCTTCGTCGAGACCGGCATGTCGAAGACCTGCCTGGTGGTGGGCGGCGAGCGCCACTCGAGCGGCCTCGACCTGACCACCGAGGGCCGCCAGGTGGCCTGCCTCTTCGGCGACGGCGCCGGCGCCGTGGTGCTGCGCGCCACCAGCGACGAGGACTTCGCGGCCGGCCGCGGCATCCGCTGGATGAACCTGGGCGCCGACGGCCGCTTCGCCGACGCGCTCTCCCAGAAGGTCTGGGACAACCGCCACGCGCCGTTCATCCCGAAGGACCCGGTCACGGGCAAGGGCATCGTCGAGAAGGACATGTTCTGGTGCCACATGGACGGCAAGCAGGTGTTCAAGAACGCTGTCGAGAAGATGATCCTCTCGGTCATGGGCATGTGCATGGAGAACCAGCTCGAGCCCAACGACCTCGACCTCGTGGTGTGCCACCAGGCCAACCTGCGCATCAACGAGTACGTGCGCGACCAGCTCGGGCTCAGCCCCGAGAAGGTGCCGAACAACATCCAGCGCTACGGCAACACCACCGCCGCCACCATCCCCATCCTGCTCTCCGAGCTCGAGGCCGAGGGGCGCCTCAAGCGCGGCATGAAGGTGGCCATGGTGGCCTTCGGCTCGGGCTTCACCTGGGGCTCGGCGTACGTCGTGTGGTGATGGCCTGACGTCGCGCGCGGTTCAGACCGGCGGTGTCAGCGTGCGCCCAGCACGGGGCCGCGAGTCTCGGCCATCTGCTGCTCGACCTCGCGCATGAACCGCTCGCTCTCGGCGCGCATGGCCTCGCGTCGCTCGTCGGCTTTGCGCATGTCCTCGTGGACCTTGGCAGCGCCGTTGACGACCTCGGAGAAGACGAAGTCAACGACCGAGCCCGTCCTGTTCCACACGCCCGCGAGCCCCGGCCCGCGCACGCCGGCGACGACACGGCACCCGCCGTCACAATCGACGCCGTAGGAGAAGAGGTCGTTGCAGCCGCTGGCCTGGTACTCGTACGTGTCGCCGGCCTGCGCCATCTTCTTCACGGTCACCTCGCCACAGCCGAGGTCTTTGGTGGCCTTGGCCTTGACTAGGTCGTAGGCGGTGTCCTCGGTGGTGCCGGCGGAGCTGCAGGCCGCGAGCGTGAGGGTGAGCAATGCAAGGGCGCGTGCACGCATGGCTGATCTCCGAAGCGCCAAGAAGAGCACAGCCAGCGTGGAGGGCAATTCCAAACGAGAGCGTGTTTCGGAACTCGGAAAGGCGCCCTCCGGGGCTGAGCGTGACGTCGTCGAACCGCTCCCTCGAGATCGGGGGAGCCCCGGTGGTGCTCGTTGGGACCTCCTCCGATCTCGGGGAGGCGCGTCGTTTCGCCATGGTTTCACTGGGAGGGGGCACTCGGCGCCGGTATTTCCGGGACACGCTGTAGCCCCCGGGTGAGTACGAGCGATGACTCGCGCGGGCGGCCCCGCGCTGGACGCTGGCCGGACCAGCTCACGGAGCGGCGCTCCGGTGGCCGACGAGCACGCCCAACTCGACGAGCGACCCGATCACGGCATGCGCGCCGAACCCCGCAGCCGCCGCGCGACGCTCGTCGCTGTAGCCCACCACCACCGCCCCCGCCCCCGCCGCGCGCGCGGCGCCCACGTCGCGCGGCGTGTCGCCGACCATGAGCGCGCGCGCCGGCGGCACGTCCAGGG
>CAZONM010000004.1:0-5716 GCA_964580865.1 uncultured Myxococcales bacterium
CGCGTGGCGCCCACGCAGCCCCCGGTAGCGCCGCCGCCCGACCCCGCGCCGGCGCCGCGGCCGCCGCCCGACGAGGGCAACGACGCGCTCGTGTGGGGCGCGGGCATCGCCGTCGGCAGCGTGCTCCTGCTCGGCGCCGCCGCCGGCATCGGCATCGCCGTGGCCATGGCCACCAGCGCGCCGGCCAACGTCACGGTCACCATCACGGGCGGCTCGCCCATCGCGGCAGCAGCGCCGTGAGGAACGCCGCCGTGGTGCCCGTCGGTCTGCTCGCGGCGTGCGCGGCCGAGCCATCGGTCATCGTGCTCGAGAACCCCCAGGCGCTGAGCGTGGAGTGCGCGGCGCCGCCCGCGGACCTGGCGGCGCGCCTGTGGGTCAGCGGCTACGACGAGGCCTTCGCGCTCGCCTACGACGCCGCCAGCAACACCACCTCCGGCAGCGCCGACATTGCTCCAGGCGTGGTGCGCAAGCTGACCATCGACTGGTACCGCCCGCTCGGCCGCGAGGACGGCGTCGAATTGGTGCTGGCGCAGGCCCAGGGCGAGCTGCCCCTCGTCGACGGTGCGACGCCCGCCGCGGAATTCGCCATCGGCACCGACAGCATCAACGACACGAGCTGCCTGGACATGCGCTTCGACGCGTTCGACGGCGCCGGCACCGTCGACCTCGACGGCGCCACGGTGCCCCTGTGCGACCTCGACGACAGCTGCAGCGGCGGCGACCCGGCGACCTGCACGAACCTCATCGAGACCTGCAGCGGCGGCGACCCCCTCGATCGCACGGTGGAACCATGACGCACGCGACTGGCACGCTCCTCCTTACCAGCGCGCTCGCGACCCTGGCGGCCTGCCCCGTGGTCTGCCCCGGCGGGCCCGACCCGGGCGCCGACGCCGGGCCGCCGGGCGTCAACCTCACCGTCGAGAAGACCGGCGACGGCGCCGGCAGCTTCCGCTCCGATCCCGACGGCATCGACTGTGACGACGCCTGCGACAGCCAGAGCATCACCGTAGTCCCCGGCACCGCCATGAGCGTGCGCGTGGAGCCGGCGCGCGACGCCAACCTGATCGCCGCGCTGTGTGCCGTCACCTTCCCCGACGGCGCCACCGCGCAGCGCGAGCTCGTCGACGACACCATCGCCGCCGTGGCGGCCGACGATCCCGTGGACACTATCGTCACCTGCCACGCGGAGTTCCGGCAGGTGCACACGCTGCAGGTGTTCTTCTCCGGTCAGGGCAGCGGCACCGTGGTGGGGTCGCTGACCACCGGCGCCGGCGGCGGCGCGCCGCGCATCGACTGCCCCGACGACTGCATCGGCGCGTACTTCGTGGGGGAGGTCGACACCCTCACGCCCACACCGGACCCCGGCTCGGTGTTCCTCGGCTGGGCCATCGACTGCAGCGGCACGGGCCCGGTGGAGCTGACCATGGTCGAGGACAAGGACTGCGAGGCGCAGTTCGGCCTGGAGTGATTATCCAGGGGCCATCGGCCGGCGCGGCTCGACGTGACTCGGATCGAGGGCCCGCTTGGCGCGCGCCGCGTGCGCCGCGCTACCCTGATCGGTAGCAACCAGAGGAGCTCGCCCCGCGCGGGGTGCTCAAGGAGCCCACGATGCGCGCCTCTCCTACCGATCGCCGCTCGTCTCGACGCACCGCCGGCCGCCGCGCGCTGACCGCGCTGCATGTGTCGCTGATCGCGCTGTGCGTGTTCGTGGTGGCGGTGCTTGGCCTGCTGGTCTTCCCCGAGGGGCGCGCGTTCCTCGAGGAGCGTTTCGGCCTGGTGCGCGCCGCTTCGTACCTGACGTGGGCCATCGGGTTTGGCGGCTTCGCGCTGGCACCCGCGCTCCTGCTGCGCGATCTCGGCGCCGTGCGCGGCCTCACGTTGCGCCCCGCGCGCGTGCGCGCCGCGTTCGACGCGCTCGGGGCCGCGCACGTCGAACGCGCCTTCGCGGTCGGCAGCTTCGGCAACACCCTGGTCCTTCTGTGCTCACCCGCCGGGCTGTTCCTCGGCGAGTACTACACCTGGCCCGTGTTCGTCGCGCACCTGCTGCTCTCGGGGCTGGCGGTGGCGGGGTGCTCATTCTCGGCCTTGGTGCGCCTGCGCGACTTCGTCGACGAGCTGCGCCCGGTGCCCGCGCCCCGGCGCGCGTCGCATGCGGCGCCGGCCGGCGGCCTGTGAGCGGGCTCGCACGACACCGTCAGCGCTGATCGCGTCGTCGTCGTTGGGCCGATGCGCGCGCCGGCCCGGCCTGCTAGAGACCCACCATGACGACGCGGCGCGCGCACATCCTCGGCACCGGCCGCGAGCTGCCCGCGCGCGTGGTCACGAACGCCGACATCGCCGCGCGCGTCGCCACCACCGACGAGTGGATCCGGAAGCACCTGGGCATCGTGGAGCGCCGCTTCGCCGACGACGACGTGCAGACCTCCGACCTGGCCGCCGCCGCTGCGCGTCGCGCGCTCGCCGCCGCGCGCACGGCGCCCGAGGAGCTGCAGGCCATCGTGGTTGCCCTCGGCAACGGCGACGTCACCTCGCCGGCCACCGCCTGTTACCTGCAGGAGAAGCTCGGCGCGTACGGCGCCGTGGCCTTCGACGTGCGCGCCGCGTGCGCGGGCTTCACGGTGTGCCTCGACCTCGCCAAAGACATGGTGGAGTCGGGCGCCAAGGAGCGCGTGCTCGTCGTCGGCGCCGACATCGCGAGCCGCACCAAGATCGACTGGCGCGATCGCACCACCCCCGCCATCTTCGCCGACGGCGCCGGCGCCGCCGTGGTGGGCCCGTCGCCGCACCCCGAGCGCGGCTTCCTGTCGGCGCGCGTGTGCTCCGACGGCCGCGGCAAGGACGTGGTGGTGATGAAGGGCGGCGGCTCGCTCTCGCCCTTCACCGCCGAGAGCCTCGAGCGCGGCGAGCAGTACGTGCAGATGGACGGCAAGGGCGTGTGGGAGTGGGCCACGCGCGAGCTGCCCGCCGTGATCCGCGCGGCGCTGTCGGCCGCCGGCCTGCGCCCGAGCGACGTCGCACTGTTGGTGACGCACCAGGCGAGCCTGCGCTTGCTCCAGACGGTGATGGCCGAGCTGGGCATCGGCGAGGAGCGCGTGCACACCACCATCGAGCGCTACGGCAACACGCTGTCCGCGTCGTTGCCGATCACGCTCGACGAGGCCGTGGAGCGCGGCCGCGTCAAGCCCGGTGACATCGTGGTGCTGGCCGCCATCGGCGCCGGCATGACCTGGGGCGCGCACGTGCTGCGCTGGTGAGGGACCATGCTCGAGACTCGCGTCACCAAGCTGCTCGGTATCCGCTACCCCATCCTGCAGGGCGGCATGGCCTGGATCAGCCGCGCCGAGCTGGTGGCCGCGGTGAGCGAGGCCGGCGGCATGGGGGTGCTCGCCAGCGGCACGCTGCGACCGCACGAGCTTGCCGGTGAGCTGCGCAAGGTTCGTGCGCTCACGGCCAAGCCCTTCGCCGTCAACGTCTCGCTCGTGCCCGCGCACCCCGAGGCCGACGCCAAGACCGCCATGGTGCTGACCGACATCGCGCTCGACGAGGGCGTGAAGGTCTTCACCACCTCCGCAGGATCGCCCGCCGTCCTGACCGAGAAGCTCAAGAAGCGCGGCGCTGTCGTCATCCATGTGGTGCCGTCGGCGCGCTTGGCCAAGAAGGCCGAGGCCGCCGGCGTCGACGCCGTGGTGGCCGAGGGGTACGAGGCCGGCGGGCATGTGGGCCACGACGAGCACACGTCGATCGTGCTGTGGCCGAGCGCGGTGCGCGCGGTGCAGATCCCCGTCATCGCCGCCGGCGGCGTCGCCGACGGCGCGGGGTTCGCTGCCGCGCTCGCCTTCGGCGCCGAGGGCGTGCAGATCGGCACGCGCTTCATCGCCACCACCGAGTGCAACGCGCACGACATGTTCAAGCAGCGGATCGTCGACGCGCCCGAGACGCCCACCGTGGTGTACTGCAAGACCACGCACCCCGGCCGCGCGCTGCGCACCCCCGTGGTCGACGAGCTGGTGGCGCTCGAAAAGCGCGGCGCCGGCGCCGAGGAGCTCGAGCGCCTGCGCGGGCGCGGACGCTCGCGCGCCGCCTGCATCGACGGCGACCTCGCCGAGGGCATCCTGCCGTGCGGCGCCGCCGCGGGCCTGGTCACGCGCGTGGCCAGCGTGGCCGAGGTGATGCGCGAGCTGGTGGAGGGCTACCAGGCGGCCCGGGCGCGCATGCCGTGAGCGCGTTTCAGAAGAACAGGTTGCACTGGCTCTCGGTGTAGGTGCTGCCCGCCAGGCACATGACGTAGAGCGCCGCCGCCTCGAGCACGGCCCGATCGGGCGCGCTCGCGTCCTCGGCGTCGACGGCGGCGCGCAGGTCTGCCAGGTTCCCGTCGGAGGTGCTCGAGAGCCCGAGCGCGTCGACCATGCCCTCGGGCGCCAGCGCGTCGTCGAGGATGCCCAGCACGGTGGCGCGATCGCGCGCCAGGTCGGCGCCGTCCTCATCCCACGTGAACGCCTCGTCGGACGCGCTCGCGGCCACCGCGATGCGCGTGAGCACCAGCGTCTCGTCGGCGAGCTTGGCGAAGTCGAGGGCGTCGGCGTCGTCGGTGGCCTCGTGGTAGCGCTTGTTCTGCCCGTCGGAGAGGAAGAGCGTGGGCACGTCGCGGTTGCGGAACGCGTCGTAGTCGCTCCAGGGCTGGCGGCCGCCGCCCGGGACCTCCTCGATCAAGTGGAGCCCGCCGCGCGCCACCGGCAGAGACTCCGGCACCACCACGTCGTCGAGCGCGCGCGACAAGGCCGGCGTCTCGTCGGCGCCCAGGACGAAGTGCGCGCGGTAGCCGGGCCACAGCTCGCCGCCCACCAGATCGAGCGCCACGGCCACGTCGATGGCGCCGAGGTCCACGGGCGTGCGGCCGGCGGCGCTCTCGTCGACGAAGAAGCGCGATCCCATGGCGTCGGTGAGGAAGGTCGGCGGCTCCTCCGCGTCCCACAGCGCCACCACCACGGTCTTGTCGAGCGGCGCGCGCGCGATGGCGCATGCGGTGGCCACCACCGCGCCCACCGCCGCGGCGTTGTCGAGCGCGCCGTTGCACACGCCACCGCAGGCGGTGCCCAGGTGATCGTAGTGCGCGGAGACGAGCACCACGCGCTCGGCGTTGGCCTCACCCTCGACGACCCCGAGCACGTTGGTGCCCGCGCCCGTGGTGATGGGCTGCTCGAAGGTGCCCTCGAACAGCGGCGCCACGCCGCACGCTTGCAGCGCCTCGACGAGGTGCGCGCGCGCCGCCTGACCGCCGGCGCTGCCCTCGTCGCGCCCCTGCATGGCGTCGGCCGCGAGCGCGCGCGCGATCTGCTCGGGCATGGCGAGGTCGAGCTCGGCCTCGGGATCGCCGCCGTGCTCGTGGTGGTGGTCGTCGTCGGGCGGGGTGGGCGCGCAGCCGAGCGCCGCGGGGAGCGTCACCGCGAGCGCCGGGACCAGGAGCGACGTGACGACGCGGCGCAAGGTGGTGGGTGCCATGCGCCGACTCTGCCCCCGCGAGAAATCGCGTCAACGGCCGAGCGGTGATGCGCATACCGGCGGTGCGTCGAGCGTGTGCAAGCGAACGAGGAGAAGATGGGGCTTGTCGGCGCGCCGTCATCGGCGGTCGCTGCTCTCGCGAGAACACGAGGCGGTGCCTCCTTGGGACGCGCCAGTGGGGCTTCGAAGCGGGAGAGCGGGTGCGCGGTCCCCCTCC
>CAZONM010000004.1:5816-38077 GCA_964580865.1 uncultured Myxococcales bacterium
GTCCCCCTCCCGACGCCTCGAACCCGCCACAACCCCAAGCCCCATGACAGCACCGCCACCTGCTCTCGCGAGAGCAGCGACCGCCGATGACGGCGCAGCGACAAGCCCCAGCTTCTTCGTCGTTCTCTTCTTCTTCTTCTTCTTCCTCGTCGTCGTCGCCGCCGCCGTCGTCGTCCCCGACCTGTCTCCCGTCCCCGTCGACGTGACGTCGTTGCGGCCCCCACTCCGTGACGCAGCGTCAGAGCCCCAGCGCCACCGCGGCCACGAGCCGCGGGCCCACGCGCGGCGCCTCGCCCAGGAGCACACTGCCCAGATCGTCGAGCACGCGCTGCGAGCGGTTGGCCGCGCGCATGAGGTTGTCGATGAGGCGCGGGTGCTCGAACACGCGCTGCAGCTTGCCGTTCTGCCGAAACGCCTGCGTGAAGCGCTCGCTACAGCGCCGCTCGTAGCTCGCGAGCTGCGCGCGCGAGAAGCCCCCGGCACGCTCGGCGGCGACGAGGGTCTCGGCCGCGAGCTTGCCGCTCTCGAGCGCGAACTCGATGCCCTCGCCGGTGAGCGGGTTGATGAAGCCGGCGGCGTCGCCGAGCAGCAGGCAGCGGTCCCACACGAGGTGACGCGCGAACGTGCCGAACGGCAGGTGGTGGCCGCGCACGCGGCCCACGCGGCGCCCGCCCTGCAGCTCCGCCGCCGCGCGCGGCATGGCGCAGAAGCGATCGAGCAGCTCGGGGAGCTTCGTGCCGGCCTTGCGCATGCGATCCGTGCGCAGGCCCACGCCGACGTTGGCGCGCCCGCCGGGCAGCGGGAAGATCCAGCCGTAGGCGGGCAGGAGGTCGCGCTCCCAGAAGATCGCGTACGCGTCGGGGTGCGAGAGCGACAGCCCCTCGTAGTACACGCGCACGGCGAAGGCCGCGTCCTCGTCGGGGAAGTCGGGCGCGCCCAGCGCCTTGCGAACCACCGAGGGCGCGCCGTCGCAGCCGAGCACCACGTCGGCGCGCACGGGCTCACCGTCGCGCACTCGTACGGCGACGCCGTCGTCGTGCAGCGCGAGCCCGTCCACGGTGACGCCCTCGCGCAAGGTCGCGCCCGCGGCGGTGGCGAGCTGCACGAGCTGGTGGTCGAGCAGCTCGCGCGGCACCACCGCCGACCTGCCGCCGAAGACGTGCGCGGGCATGGGCGCCTTGACGACGACGCCGCCAGGGGACGCGAGGTACACGCGCGCGATCGCCTGCCCGCCCGCGGGCGGGCCCACGTCGCGCGCCAGCAGCCCGAGCTCCTCGAGCATCCACAGCGAACGCGGCGTGAGCCCGTCGCCGCACACCTTGTCGCGCGGGAAGCGCGCGCGCTCGAGGAGCGTGACCTTGGCGCCCGCGCGCGCGAGGAAGGTGGCGGCGGACGAGCCGGCAGGGCCCGCGCCCACGATGGCGACGTGCATGGGGCGCGCGATAGCACGGTTTGGCGGGGGGCGCGCAGGCGGCGCGCTCGGCTGGCGCGCGCTCGCGCCGACGAGCGCCGGACCTGCCCCCCGCCGCGAGCGACGCGGTGCTACGGTGCGCACCGTGACCCTGCCGAAGCTCGTCGAAGCAGATACACGGGCCGACCGCGTGCGGCACGCACTGGCGGAGCGCACCGAGCTGCTCTGGCCCGAGGGCAAGCTGCACGTCTCGTGTGTGCCGCTCTCGGTGCCGCTCGCCCACGCGCTGAAGCGCGCGGCCCAGGCCGGACACGTGGTGCGCGGCCTCGAGGCCGCGGAGCGCACGCTGGCCGCCGAGGAGCGCGGTCAGCGCATGGCCGATGAGCAACGCGCGGCGCCGCGCGGCGTGCGCGTCTCGCGCCTGTTGCTCATCACCAACGACGGGGCCGAGCGCTTCTACCGCGGCGTCGAGGCGCTGCTCCGGCGCCACGGCGAGCGCGCGCTGGCGCTGCGCGTCGAGGCGAGCGCCGAGGAGCTGGGCGCGATGTTGTTCGGTCCCGCGGGTCGCGCGCGGCTGCTCTTGCTCGAGCACAAGGACGCGGTCGCCGCGGCGTTGCTGGCGCTGGCGGCGGAGTAGCGCCAACCTCACCCCCCCGCGCCCTCCGCCCCCGACGCGGACCGAAAGAACGGCACCCGCTCCCGCACGCGCGCAATCGCGCGCCGCGGCACCTGCTTGAGCTCGTCGCCCACCAGCTTGGCGGTGGCGCGCACGTCGGCGAAGCTGACCTCGATCTCGATGGGCATGAACTCCTTCACCATGCCGGTCATCTCGATCTTGCCGTCTTTCAGCGAGATGCGGGTCAGGCGCACGTCGGCGGTGAGGAACTTGCTGATGATCTTCACGGGGTGACCCTCACGGCATCGCCGTCAGACCGGCGGCCCTTCCAGCGACGTGAGCGAGATGTCGACGCCGATGTCGAGCGCGGCGCGCAGGCGCTCGGCGAACTCCTCCATCAAGGGCGGCGCCTTGGTCTTCAAGATCGACTGATAGATGCGCTTGAGGCGCCCGAACGCGTCCACCTCGGCGGCGTACTTCACCAGCACGCCCACGCCGTTCACGGGCTCGAGCTCGAGGTGGATGGTGATCTTGCCCTTGGCGTCCTTCTCGAGGCCCTCGGGGCCGTTCTTGTTGATCTGCGTGTGGATAGTCTCGCCGAGGAAGCTCCAGCCCTCGGCGGTGATGCGCCACGGCTCGAGGTGCACCACCTGCAGCATCACCTTGCTGGTCACGGAGATGACGCCGAGCTGCACGCCCATGGTGGCCCAGATCTCGTCGCCCTTGAACTCGATGGACTTGAGCGTGGGGATGAGCGTGGCCACCTCGTCGAAGCGGTTGAACAACGCCCAGGCGTCTTCGAGCCCGCATGCCACCAGCACTTCACCGCTCGTCGCCAACATCAGGACCACCAGGGGTGGATGCGCAGGTCTTCCGCCACGGCCTCGGCGGCGATGGCGCCGCACGCCCCCAGGATACCGCCCCCGGGGTGCTGGCTCGCGCCCGCCAGGTACAGGCCCCTCACGGGGGTGCGGAAGTCCGACAATTCCGGCAGCGGCCGGAAGGCGTCGAGCTGGTCTTGGCTCATGCGCCCGCCGAACACACCGCCCTCGCGCATGTTGGCGAACTTGCGCGGGATGTCGCGTGGCGACAGCGTGCGCACGGCGAGGATGTTGTCGCCGCCCATGTTGGGCGCCACCTCGCGCCACGCCTCGAGGCAGCGCTCGGCGAACGAGGCCGCGCGCTGGTCCCACGCGTCGGCGCCGCCGTCGGCCAGGTGGTAGGGCGCGATGGCCCAGCAGAACGCCGTGTGGCGCCCGGCCGGCGCTTGCGTGTGATCGAAGAGCGTGGGGCAGCAGGCGAACATGCGCGGGCGCTCGGGCACGCGGCCCAGGCGCACGTCGGCGAACGTCTCGTGGAGGTCGGCCACGCCCTCGACGCCGATGATCACCTTGAACGCGCGATCGAGATCGGGCTCGAGGGCGGCGCCGCGGTAGCGCGGAGGTTCCTTGAGCGCGAGGTGCACGCCGAAGAGCGAGAACTCGTCGGGCTTGTGGCTCGCCACCGTGGTGCGAAACGCCGCCGGCAGGTGCTTCTCGCCGATGAGCTCCAAGAAGGTGGCCTCGATGTCGATGGCCGACACCACGGCCTTGGTGGCCTTGACGCGCTCGCCGGTCTCGAGCACCACGCCCACCGCGCGGCCGTTGTCGACGACGATCTCGCTCACGCGCAGCGTGCCGCGCAGCTTGCCCTTGGCCGACAAGAGCGCGCGCCACAGCGCATGCGCCAGGTGGTGCGAGCCGCCCTTGGCGAGGTGCGACTGCTCGATGCCCGTCACCACCAGCGGCACCATCATGCCAAGGCCGGCCGCATCAAACACCACGCCGCGCGGCACCAAGAGCTGAAACAGGAGCGCGGCGCGCGTGGCCTCGTCGGTGAAGGCGTCGCGCGCCACGTCGAGGGGCGTGGCGCGCAGCATACGCAAGAAGCCCCTGCCCTGCTCGGTCTCCTCGAGCGCTAGCGCCTGCTCCGAGGGCTTGGGCGGCGGCGCGTAGAGCGCGGGCATGATGAGCGTGCGGAAGTACTCGTCGTAGCCCTCGGCCATCTCGCGCCACGCGGCAGCGTCCTTGTGGCTGCGCCGCTCGATGGCGCGGCACGTGGCCTCGACGGTGTCGTACTGCAAGAAGGGCCGGCCCTCTTTCAGCGCCAGGCCGAGCTGCACCTCGGGGCGCACGTACTCCATGCCCCAGCGCGACAGCTCCAGGTCCTTCATGGCCGGCATGATCTCGACAGCGTCGTGAAAGACCGAGGCGAGGTTGTGCAGGTGACCGGGGATGGTGGTCTCTTCGGTGCACAGGCCGCCGCCGGCCTCGAGGCGCGCCTCGAACACGCACACCGACAGGCCCGCGCGCTGAAGGTAGTTGGCGCAGATGAGCCCGTTGTGCCCCGCGCCGATGATGACCACGTCATAGCTCGACTCGACGTGGCTCATACCCTGAACCCCATCGAGCGCATGCGCGCGCGCCACTGGTCGCGCACCGGCTCCCAGAACTTGTTGCCCACCAAGCTGCTCTTGAGGTGCAGGTCCTCGACGAGGAGCTGGAAGCAGTTGTAGCCGGGCCCGGCGGTGATGCCGCCGTGCGGGTGGCACGACGAGCCGCCCACGTAGAGGCCGGCGACGGGCGTGCGCATGGTGCCCACGTCCTTGAACGGCCGCCGGTAGATGGCCTGCTTCTGCAAGACGGCCGCGCAGTGAAAGCCGCCGCGGCGCATGTTGATGAGCTTGCGCGACGTGTCGAACGGCGAGTAGGCGTAGCTGCCGAGGATCTTGTCGCCGGTGATGTTGGGCGCGTACTCGCGCCACGCGGCGATGCAGCGCTCGGCGTACTCGTGCTTGAGCTGGTCCCACGCCGACGGGTCCTTGCCGTCGGGCTCGAAGGGCACGAACTGCCACAACAGCGCCGTGTGCTTGCCGGGCGGCGCCTGCGACGGATCGAACAGCGTGTTCACGCCCACCTGCAGGCGCGGCACGCGCGGCAGCGCCTTGCGATCGATCTCCGCGTAGTGCTCGATCAGCTCCTCGGGCGTCTCGTAGCCGATGTTGACGTTGAAGGTGCGGTCGATGTCGGGGTTGCTCTTGGCCGCCGTGTAGCGAGGCGCCTCGTCGAGCGCCAGGTGCACGCCGAACAGCACGTCGCCGTGGCCGTACTCCACCGCGTCGACGCGCTCGGCCATACCCGCTGGAAGCTCGCGCTCCTCGAGCATGACGCGGAAGGTCTGGTGCGGGTCGACGGTGGAGACCACGGCCTTGCGCGCCGCGATCTTCTCGCCCGTGCTCAACACCACGCCGGTGGCGCGCCCGCCCTCCACCGTGATGCGCGCGACCTCGCAGTCCTCGCGCAGGTCGCCGCCGGCCTCGAGCAAGACCCCGCCGAGCAGGTGCGCCAGGTGGTGCGAGCCGCCGCGGCACAGCTGCCAATTGGTGATGTAGGCGAGGAAGGCGATGCCGAGGGGCGCGAGGCCGGGCTCGCGCACATCCCAGCCGCCCACCGCCATGTGGAAGAGCAGGAGCGCCTGCACGTGGGGGTTCTCGAAGCGCGAGCGCACGAGCTCGACGGCCGACATGCCGGTGACGCCCTGCTTGAACCACGAGTCGAGCTCACGCGCGAGGTAGGGCTCGGCGTCGGCGTCGTCGATGGGCGGCGAGTAGCCCGAGCCGAGCAGCTCCTCGACGTGGCTCATCATCTGCCCGCGCAGCTCGAGCCACGCCTCGGCGTCTTTCTTGGAGAAGCGCGCCAGCTCCTCGTACGAGCGCAGCTCGTCGGTGTAGAGCACCAACGCGCGCCCGTCTTTCATGGGCATGCCGGTGTTGGCCGGCGGGTGCAGGTAGATGGCGCCGCGCTTCTCGAGCTGAAAGTCGCCAAACGGCGGGAAGAACGGCATGGCGCCGTGGAAGTTCGAGTGCAGGTTGTGCTGGAAACCCGGGAGCGTCACCTCCTCGGTGCACAGGCCGCCGCCGAATTCGGCGCGGCGCTCGAGCACGAGCACGTCGACGCCCGCGTGGGCCAGGTAGGCCGCGAGCGTGAGCCCGTTGTGGCCTCCTCCGATGACGATGACGTCGACCGTGCGCATGGACCTTCCGGGCTGCCTTCCCTGTGCGCGGCGTCCCCCTCGTGCCAACGCACGGCCACCGACGTGAGGGCCGCCGCATGCCACAGCGCCCTCGACGCGACCAGCGGGCACGAGGCGATCCGCCGTATCCCACATGTACGTCCGCGCGGGCCAACGCCCGGGTTGTGACCGCGGAGACAACCAAAGCGAGACAAGGCTGACGGTTATGACGCGCGCGTGACGGTCGGTTCGCATGCTGTTCGTCATGCAGCCCGTCGATCACCCAACGCCTCCCGCCGCCTACGTCGGCGAGCACACGCTCGGCGAGGAGATCGCGCACGCCGTCACCCATGGCGTGGGCGCGCTGCTCTCGCTGGCCGGCTTGGTGGTGCTCGTGGTGGCGGCCGCCGCCCTGGGCAGCGCCGTGCACGTGGTGGGCTGCGCTGTGTTCGGCGCCACGCTGCTCCTGCTGTACCTCGCGTCGACCATCTACCACGCGATGCCCGCGCGCCTCGCGCGCGCCAAGCGCGTCCTGCAGCGCTGCGATCACGGCGCCATCTACCTGCTCATCGCGGGCACCTACACGCCGTTCACGCTGTTCACGCTGCCCGAGCCGTGGGGCATGCGCCTGTTCCTGCTCGTCTGGGCGCTCGCCGTGGTCGGCCTCTACGTCACCGTGCGCTCGCTCTTGAGCCCCGACACCACCAGCTCCATGCGGCGCTACGAGCGACTCTCGTTGGTGCTCTACCTCGCCATGGGCTGGGCCGTCTTGCTCGCCGCCAAGCCGCTCGTCGACAGCCTGCCCGCCTTCAGCTTCGCGCTCATGCTCGCCGGCGGCCTCGCGTACACGGGTGGCGTCGCGTTCTTCGTGCAGCAGAAGAAGTGGATGCACTCCGTGTGGCACGGCTTCGTCATGGCCGGCAGTGGCCTGCACTTCGCGGCCGTGTTCGCGACGCTCGGGCGCTGACCCGGTGCACCGCTACGCGTACGCGACCGGCCGGTGCGCCGTGATCCACGCCGCCGTGTCGACGAGCGACTCGGTGAACGGCCGCGCGCGCCAGCCGAGCTCGGCGGCCGCGCGCGCGCTCGAGTACTCGACCTGATCGTCCACGTAGTCCTCGAGCATGTCGCGCGACAACAGGCGCGGCGCCTTGGTCGCCTTGTGCAGGAGCCAGTCGCCGGCCACCGCCAGCGAGAGGAGCGCCTTCGGCACCTCGACGCTCGGCGGCTTGGCGCCCGGCACCAGCTCCTTGAGCGCGCGCGCCAGCTCGATGGCGCGCTTGCGCGCGCCGCTCAGCACGTAGCGTCCGGCAGCGCCCGGTCGCTCCATGGCCGCCAGGTGCGCCGCGGCCACGTCGCGCGTGTCGACGTAGTTGGCGGCGATGGCCACGGTCACCGGGGCCTCGCCGAAGATCATCTGCGCGATGGGCAGCGTGATGGGCGTGTGGCGCGCGAAGCCGGGCCCGAGCAGGCACGTGGGATTCAGGCACACGAGCTCGACGCCGATCTCGTCGGCGAGCTGCCGGGCGCGCCGCTCGGCCATGGTCTTGGCGCGGCCGTAGGCGTTCGTCGCCGCGTCGTTCCAGTCGCGCTCGTCGAGGGGGCGGTCTCGCAGGCGGCGCGTGCCCACCGCCACCGCGCTCGACGTGAGCACCACGCGGCGGATGCCCGCCTGCTTCGCCGCGCGCAGCGCGTGCTCGGCGCCCTGCACGGCGGGCCGGATGATCTCCTCGGGATCGTCGGTGACGAAGCGAAAGACCGCGGCGAGATGAAAGAGCGCGTCCATGCCGTGGGCGGCGCGAGCGAGCGCGGCGGCGTCGAGGATGTCGGCCTCCACCACCTCGACGCCGAGCTTGCGCAGCGGCCCCGACTTCTTCGGGTCGTCGCTGCCGCGGAGCGACGCCCGCACGTGATGGCCGCGGGCCACGAGCAGCTCCGTGAGCGCGGTGCCGAGGTGGCCGGCCGCGCCGGTGACGAGGGCTTTCATGGGCGCGACGCTGCCACCGACGCCGGGACCCGGGTAGGGCGTGTCCCGGAGGTCCAGACGCCGAAGGCCCCCTCCCAGTGAGACCATGGGGCTACGACGCGCCGACCCCGAAACCGGGGGAGGCCCCAATGGGCACCACCGGGGCTCCCCCGATTCGAGGGAGCGATTTGGCGACGTCGCGCTCAGACTCGGCGGAGGCCTATCTGAGCTCAGGGACACGCCCAAGCACGCGGAGGCGTTCCGGGCGCTCCTCGAGGAAAGAGAGCTGGACGGCGACGTGCCGTCGCGTGAGGCGACTGCCGCAGCGGTAGCGGTCGATCGTCGCGCCGCGCGGGTGGGCGGTGGCGATGTGCGCAGCCTTGCACCCTCCATCTCCGGCGTGGGACCATCGCGTCTCGGCATGGGAGACGGGCTCGTGCGTCGCGCACCACTGCTCATCGTCGTCGGTCTGCTGGCGACGTGCGTGGAGGACTCGGCCTCCACGCTCGACGTCGACCTCGCCACGCCCCCCCGGCGCCACGCGTGTGGACGTCGGGGACTTCATCTTCACGGCGTCGGTGGCGGAGCTCATCGAGGGGCCCGCGTTCCTCGTCGCGGTGGTCGGGGACTCCGGTGATCGCTGCTTGAGGATCGAGGTCGCGACGGCCGCGGCGAGCGACGGCGACTGCCCGTCGTCGGCTCCGCTCGAGCCCTTCTTCACCGACGATCCCGCAGATCCGCTGGCCGCCATCGCGGACGCCCTCGCCGACGGCGGCAGCGCGGCGAACGGCACCGTCATCGCGGGCACCGGCGGGCGCGTGCGCGTGTGACAGGCCCTCGTCGATGTCGGCGACGAGCTCGAGGGGCACGGCGCGGGCTTCAACTTCCTGCGGCTGATGGCCACGGAGGTCGAGCGCGATGGCGCGGTCGGCCCCACGCGCGTCGACGTCGCGCCGCTGCCAGCGCTCCCGTCGCCCGCCGAGCCCGGCCAGGCGCCGGACTACAACGAGTTCCAGCAGTTGGACCTCGCGCCGCTCCCGTCGCGCGGCGCGACGCCGCTCGTGCGACGCCTCGACGGGACGCTGTGGGAGGTCGACGCCACGGGAGACGTGGCCGCGTTCGCGTGGCGCGGCCCCGGCTTCGCCGACGAGCTCGGCAGCACGGTGGTCGGGGCCGGCGTCGTCGACGGCACGCTGCACGAGCTCCTGGCCGTGTTCGAGCGCAACGAGGACGGCAAGGGCATCGCGATCGGGCTCTGGGTTCGCTCCGCCCCGGCCGAAGCCACGCCCGCCACCACGCTCTCCCCGGACGCGCCCATCGCGGCGGCGGCGACGTCGATCGACACGACCACCGTCTGCTTCCCCGAGCCCATCGACCCTGCCTCCATCGCGGGTGCGTCGCTGCTCGCGGCGGGTGCCCCGGCGTCCGCGGTGCTCGTCGCCAACGGCAGCTGCCTCGCCGTGCTGCACGGCGCGAGCGACCGCGTGGCGCGACAGCTGGAGCTCGCCGGGCTGCGCACCGTTCGGGGAACGGCGCTGCGCCCCGCCGCGTTGCGAGTCGCGGGCATGCGGCCCCTGCAGGTCGCGATCGACCTGGCTATCGGCGTCATCGGGGTGGTGGGCGCGCCGCTCGGCGACGGCGCCTACGGATACGTCCACGGCAGCACGATCAGCCGGGTCGAGAGCGACCGCGAGACGGCGACGCCGCTCGAGGGCGTGCCGGCGCCGGCGACCGCGGCGCGGCCCTGCCCCGACGAGGCCTGCCTGTGGATCCACTCGGGCAACGGGCTCTACCTCGTGCGCGGACACGACGTCGTGCAGGGCGGCACCGGCGAGGTCGTGAGCGACATCTTTCCGACGACGGGCGGGCGCGCCGTCGTCGCCACCGGCAACACCGGCGGCTACCTGTCGGACAACGGCAGGGACACCGCCTATCCGATCAGCGGGATGGCGCAGCCCCAGATCGTCGGCGTCATCAACGGGACGGCAGACGCGATCGTGCGCCCCTCGCCCACGAGCCGCGAGAAGTGGCGCGTGACGCCGACAGGCGAGCAGGAGCTGCTGTTCGCCGACCTCAACGACCTGCAGTGGGCGGCGCTCGTCGACGACACGCTCTCCGTGCTCGGCGACAACACGCTCCACGTGCGCGTCGGCGCCGGGGAGTTCTCGGTGGTGCTCACGGACGTCGCGGGAGCAGTGGGCCCCGGGCCAGACGGCGAGCTCTACCTCGACCGCCTCGGCGCCATCGTCGTGCGCGAGCGCGACGGCGCGCTGGTGGGGGCTCCGCCGATCACCGCACAGGGCCCAGCGCTCGACGGACGCTTCCTGGTGGCCCCCGTGACGCGCGCGGACATGATCTACGCTTCCGCCGTGTACCCGGGCGGGCTCTCGCTCTTCTATGGCAACGTGATCGTCGCCATGTCGCGCACGACCTGGGACGCGGCGCGAGCCGAGGGGGGCCATGACGCGCGGCGCGCTGATCGCGCTCACGTGCGTCGCCTGCGCTCCTGCCGCGACGACCGAGCCGGTGTTCGCGCTGCTCGACGAGGGCCAGGGCGATGCGCTCCTCGAGGCGCTGCCGCACGAGGACGGCAGCCGATGGCTCTACGGCGTCGAGACCCTGCGCAGGGACTTCGCTGACGATGTGGCGACGTCGGAGGTCGTGCTCCAGGGCACCACGGTCCTCGACGGCGTGACGGTGCAGCGCGAGGTCGCAGGGAGCGACGTCGTCTGGGTCGAGCACCGCGACGACGGGATGCTGGTGCACGGCTTCGGCACCACCGCGGGCGTCGGCCGCTTCTCGTCACCGGCCGTGCTCCTCTCCTACCCGTTGAGGCTCGGGCGCCGCTGGACCACGGGCGACGATGACACCCCGGAGCGGTTCACGTTCGCCGTGACGGCGGAGGTCGAGCTGGAGGTGCCCGCGGGGCGCCTTCGTTGCGCGCGCGTGGACTCGCTCGACGTGCAGGAGGGCGATCCCACGACTCGGTTCTACGCATCGGAGGTCGGGCTCGTGGCGCGTGAGCAGCTCGGCGAGCGCGAGGAGATCCGGACGCAGCTGCTCGGAACGGCGTTCCCGCAGGAGGTGCCGTGAGCCGCGCGGCCCTGCTCGCCTTCGCCCTCGGCGCGCTGGCGCCGGCGGCGGGCTGCTCCGCTGGCGAGGCGTGCGGTCGGCCCGCCGCGAGCGGTGTGTTCACGGACCTCGCCGGCGGCTGCCTCGTGCTCATCGTCGTGGACGCCTTCGAGGGCGTCGATCGCATGTGCAGCATCTCTCCCTGGCTCGAGCCGGCGCGCTACCACGACTTCGACTTCGATATCCCCGACACGGTCTTCGTTGGCATGCGCTACCAGGCCGACGTGAGCGGCCAACCGCTCGATCTGGACCGCAACCGCGAGCTCGCCGGCCGCGTCGACGTGGAGGTCACGGGCGCCAGCGCCGACGGGGGCGCCGGCGGCTTCAACGTGCACCTCGTGGGGACAGGCGCGCAGGAGCACGGCGGGGGCTCGCTCGACCTGCGCGGCCTCTGCGAGCTCGTCGAATGACCGCCGCCTCGCGCGCCTGGGCCCTCGCGGTCCTCGCCGCGATCGCGGGCTGCCCGTCGGTGGGCGGCCCCGGCGACCCGCGGCTCGGCGTGGCCCTCTATCACGTCGACGGCTTCGCGAGCCCGACGTTGGGCAGCGTGGTCGAGCATCCCGACGGGCGCGCCTTCGCCCTCGTGGCCCACTCCCTGTCGCGCCGCTTCGGTGAGGACGTCGCGCACCCGCCGGTGGCCAAGGTGTTCTCCATCGATGCCGACAACACCGTGACGGTGCTGCCGCCGCTGCCGGAGCCGGTTGGGCTCGGCCGCGCGCGCGCGTTCCTCTCGCCGACACCCGCCGGCGTCGCCGTCGCCCTCTTCGACGAGCCCGTGGGTGGGCGGGTCGTGCAGCTGTACGTGCAGGACGGCGATGGCTGGGCCTCGCGCGCGCTGTTCTCGTCGGACCGGCCGCAAAGCATCGACGATGCCGCTCGATTCGGCCTCTTGGTCGTGCGCGTGTTCTCCGCGGACGAGGTGCTCGTCGGCGCGTTCGGCACCGTCTTCGCGTGGAGCGCAGCGGACGGGCGCTTCGTGCCACTCGCGCTCCCCGCGGGGATGCGCGCGGCGCGCCTGGGACCCGCCGGCGGCGACGACGTCGCGCTCGTCGGGCAGCGCGCCGACGGCACCGTCGTCGTGCAGCGTGTGCAGCGCGGCACGTGGAGCGCGGTCGGCGACGCGATGGAGGTGCCGGGCGAGGTGACCCTCGACTGCTTCAGCAGGTCGGGGACCAGCGAGGCGTTCACCTTCACCGCGAGCACCAACGGCACGTGCACGCTGTTTCGCGCGCGCGACGGCGTCGCCTTCGCGGGCGAGCCGGTGCCCGTGGTCGCGGATCGCCCTGCGGTGCTCCGCGCCGCCGTCTCGCATCCGCACCGCGGCCTGCTGGTCGACTACGACGCCGACCTCGGGGTCCTCAGTTTCACCGGCGTCTTCGACGGCGCGCTCACGGCTGGTGTCGGGGCCCTCGCGATCGAGAGCCCGGTCACCTGCGACGCATGCGAGATCGGCGAGGCCGGCATCGCCGAAGGCGCCGACTGCAGCAGCCGCTGCACGCCGCGCACGGTGCTCGTCCTCGATGCCGAGCCCACCGCCGACGCGGACGGGCTGCTCGCCCTCAGCGCCGACACGTTTCCGAGCGGCCTGACGTTCACCTTCAAGCGGTTGCCGCTGCCGATCCCGCCGAGCGTCGCGGACGACCCGGCGGCGGATCCGGCGCTGGTCCCCGACGGCGCGCTGCGTCCCGTGGATGACATCGTCGCGGACACCGTCATCGTAGCCGTCACGGCGCTTGCAGCCGGGCGGGCCGAGCACGGCGGGATCCTCGTCGAGGCGACCGACGGAGCGCGCACGGTGTCGGCCGTGACCGACGCCGACGGCCGCGCGACGCTGCCGGCGATGCCGGCGGGGAGCGTCACGGTGACCGCCACCGCGGGCGCGCTGTCGGCGACGGCGGTCGTCGACGGCACCGGCGGCGGCACCGTGCCGGTGCCCCTCGTCTTGCTCGGCACGCCGACGCTGGTGATCACGGCCACGGACGCCCCGGCCGACGCCGTCCTGCTCGGAACCGCCGGCGTGTTCACCGTCGTCGCCGACGGCGGCGATGTGCTCGCGTTCCACGCCGTCGACGGCGCGGGCACCACGGTCGGGTCGGGCCTGAGCGGCGCACCTCTCCGGCTCGACAGCGTCGCGGGGCGCGCGGCGCTCTACCTGAACCTGGGCACGGCGCTGGCGCGGGTCACGAGCGGTGGCGCGGAGGAGCTGGCGAGCGACTTCCCGCTCGCGCGCGTGGGTTCGCGCGTCGGCAACGCGGTCTATGGCGAGCGGGCGGGCGCCGCCGACGGCGACGTGGTGACGCTGTTGGAGAAGCCCGACGCGGGGACCGCCGCGCAGAGCGTGGAGAGCGACGCGTACCAGGCCGTGTACTCCTCGAGCCCTCTGCAGTGCCGGTTCGCGTGGGTCTGGCACAAGAACGTCGACCAGAGCTTCACGGTGCACCGACAGAGCACGTCGAGCGGCGCCAACTGCGCGACGTACGGGGCCTCGCTCAACATCGCCAACGCGCCGCTCCTGTTCGAGGCCAAGGCAGAGGCCACCCAGCCGAACCTCTACGGCTTCGACGCGGCGGCCTGCGGGGCGGCCACGGGCCACCTCACGCCGTGCAACCTCTGGCGCATCGACACCGCCGCGGCCACGCAGCTCAGCAGCGCAGCGCTCGCGTTCGCGCCGCACGGCGGTGCCGTGATCGTCGAGGCGGGCGCGCTGCCCGCCGACCCGCCGCGCCTGCTGCGCGCCGGCGTTCCTCTGCAGGAGCCGGCCGATTGGCTCCCGCCAGGCGCCGCCGGCGACGCCGCGCTGGTGGAGAACGCCGACGGCGACGTCGTGCTGTGGCGGGGGAGCGCCGGGCTCTACAGCGCCTCCGGGGCGTCCGGCGTCCCGGTGCTGCGCGTGCCCGGGGCCGTGCGCTTCGTGGCCGTCCCCGGGACCACCGGCACGCGCGCGCTCGCCTGGGTGGCCGCGGACGACGATCCCGGGTGTGCCACCGGCTGCGAGCTGTGGAGCATCGCCGACGCCGATGGTGCGGCCACGCTGCTCGCGACCGACGTGGGCGCGCGCGCCGTGCTGGTGGGTGGTGCGGCGGCGATCGTCGAGCGAGCGTGGGACGACTGCCCAGGCGGTGGGTGCGCCACGCTCGCGCTCGCCGCCGAGGGCTTCACCGACGAGCCGTTCGCGCTGGGCAGGCTGCTCACCCCTGCGCCCGGCGTGGCGCTCGCGGAGCGGCCCGCGTACGCGGACCTCGCCGGTGTGGTGCACCTCGTCCAGCTCCCGTGAGCCGCAGGAGCGCTCTCCGTCCGCGGACTGCTCGCGCTCCTCGGTGCGCTAGGCGTGTGCCACTGCACGTGGAGGCGAGCGTGGCGCCACGAAGGCCGCGCCCGTCGCCACTGCCTTCCCGAGCGGACGTGGAAGCAGATCTACGGCGACCGGTCGAGCCCGCGACCGGCCTGCCTCGACGACTGGCTGAGGGAGCCAGCGAAGCGGCGCCCCGCGCCCACCGACGGCGTCACGCAAGGCCACCTGCAGCGCGCCGCGCAGGATCTGACGTCGCAGAGGGCCGCCGTCGACTGGCTCGAGGTCGGCCGCCAGTGCGCCGAAGCCACCTGCGACGCGCAGGCAGCGCTGCTCGAGCGCGTGCGCCTCGCAATCGCGCAGCGCCGCGCCAGCGACTCGAGCGCCGCGCCGTCGAGGTGAGCTGGCAGGCGGACGAGCTCGAGAGCCTATCCACCGCGGGCGCCGAGGCCGAGGCGCTGGCGGATCGCAACGTGCTCGCCGACCTTGAGCGCGCAGGTCGCCGCGCGCTCGCCCAGCACGACCCGCACGGCGACGAGAGGGCCGCCAGCGAGGAGGCCGTCGAGCAGAGCGCAGAGAGCGTCGCGCGCTGCTGAGGCGTCTGCTACACAGCGCTGCATGATCCGTCGTGACGCTCGCGCGCTGCCGCTCGCCGTGTTCGTGTTCGCCCTGCCCGCATGCCCGCCCAACGTCGGGGACAGGCCGCCGCCGGACCAGGACTGCCCCGAGGGCAGCGGCCCCACGGCGCACAGCGGCACCATCGACGCGGACCAGAGCTGGTCCGCTGAGGACAGCCCACATGTCGTCACCGGGATGCTGCTGGTGCGCGGCGCGACGCTGACGATCGAGGCGTGCGCGGTCGTCCAGTTCGCGCCCGACGGCGGTCTTGAGATCGGTGACGCGCCCGGCACACCGGAGGCGCGGCTCGTCGCGCGCGGTGAGGACAACAAGCCCATCCGCTTCGAGCCGCAGACCGGCGGCGGCCGCTGGCGCGGCGTCTACGTCGACACCTCCGGACGCGCGGACCTCGCGGAGCTCACCATCGACTCGGCAGGCGACGTCACCATCGACTCCGACCCGGGCGCGCTCGAGATCGTCGGCGACGACAACCAGGAGGGCCCTGTGGCGATGGTCAGCGCGCAGACCGTCACCATCACGAACGCGGGCGCGTACGGCGTACGGATGGCGTCGTGCGGCGGGTTCACCGCGACCTCCAGCGACCTCGTCATCACGGGGAGCGGCGCGCAGGCTCCGACGGGCGCGCTCGACACCACGTTCGCGGTGTTCGCCGAGCCCGCCAACGTCGAGACGCTGCCGACGGGCGACTACCAGGAGAACGACAACGCGCGCGTGTTCGTCTCCAGTCGTTACGGGGTCGGCACCTCCGTGACGTTCCATGACCGCGCCGTGCCGTACGTGATCGAGACCTCGCTCGACGTCGAACCTTTCGACAGCGAAGCCAATGGAGGGCTTGCCACGCTCAACATCGACGCGGGCGTTGAGATCCAGCTGAGCGGCGGCAGCGACGGCTTCATCACGCTCGGCGGTGGCACCGGCAACACACCAGAGCAGGTGTGGCCGACGCGCGTGGTCGCGCCCGGCACCGTCGACAACCCCATCCTCATCACGTCCGCCAACGAGACTCGCCTCCCGGGCGACTGGGGCGGCATCGACTGGGGCGGAGGCCCGCAGCTCGGAAACGTGTGGAGCTTCGTCACCGTCGAGTACGCGGGCGCGCCCTCGGGTTCGAACGGCTTCGGCTGCGGCCCCGCGGCGAACGACGCGCTGCTCGCGGTCCGTAACTGGCTGCCGCAGGGGAGCTTCATCACCATGAGCTCGTTTCTGTCGTCGGCCGGCGGCGGCATCGTGCAGGGCTGGTCCGGCACGGGCAGCCTGCTCGGACCCGGCGTCAGCGTCGACGGCGTCGGCAACAACTGCGAGGTGTCCTTGCCGAGAGACGTGGACGGCCAGTGTCCGGGCATGGATTCGCAGCCCGACTGCGAAGACAAGTGATGCGCGCGCCGGTGCCCGTCGTGGTCGGCGGGTTGTTCGCGCTCGCGTGCCAGACGGTCGCGGCGAGCGGGCGCGAGCCGGCGCCGCCACCCGCACCTGCTGGTCGTCATCCATCGACCCGGCAGGACGCCGATTGAGGTCCCGCGCAGTCGCCCGTGGCGGCAGGACGCGGGTCTCCGCGACCCAAGGAGCACCATCCGAGGCGCGCGTTCGGGGCTTGGATCCCCGGGGTGTGGGACGGCGGCGCGCGAGGGGATCTCGGTCCGGGAACGAAGGACGGCGCATCCCCTCGACGACGAGCGCATCCTGAGTATGGTCGTGGCTGGCCGAGGTCTGATGCGCGCCGACGTTGGGCACCGCAGCCCCGACGCGTGACCTGCAGCGCGACCGCGGGACCTCGAGTGACCGAATGGTCAAGTCGCACGCTGGCGTCCTGCGGCGGATCCACCGGCAGACGCGGCCCGCGCATCAGAGCGCACGATGGTATCCAGCCGGCCAACCACGTCGCGACCAACGCCAGCGCGCCGCGCTCGTCACGACGCCGCAGGGCGCGTCCACGGAGGCACCCTTCAGGTCGGGGAGGTCGTGCCCTGCCCGTACGGGGCGAGCGGCAGGAGCTCGAGCGTCTGCACACCCAGCGGTTCACCCAGGCAACGACCGGCACAGGTAGTTGACGCCGTTCACACGGCGCCAGGCGTCGCCACCGAACACCGGAGCTGCGCGGACGTTGGCTGCGAGCATTACTCGCTGCGCAGCGCCACCACGGGGTCGAGGCGCGCCGCGCGCAGCGCCGGGAACAGCCCGAAGGCCACGCCCGTCGCCACCGCCATACCGAGCGACAGCGCCACCGCCCAGGGCTCCACCACGAAGCGCCACGGCGCCAGCACCGCGGTCAGCACCGCCGAGGCCACGAACGTCACGCCGATGCCACCGACGACGCCCAAGGCGCCGCCGGCGGCGGCCAGCGTCGCCGCCTCGAGAAGAAACTGGCGCGCGATCTCGTCGGGCGCGGCACCCACGGCGCGCCGCAGCCCGATCTCCTTGGTGCGCTCCGTGACGGTGACCAGCATGATGTTCATGATGTTGATGCCGCCCACGAAGAGCGCGATGACGCCGGTGCCGAACAACAGCACCTCGATGATGCGCAAGATCAGCTGCTCTTGATCCTGCCCACGCGCGTCGCTCTCCACTTCGAAATTCTTCACGCCATGGTGGCGCCGCAGGATGGTACGCTCCACCACGTCGGTGAGCTGCCGCATGCGCTCGGCCGCGCGCTCCACATCGCGGAGGCGCACGAAGATCGCGCGCACGCCGCGGCCGTGCTCGACCACGCCCTGGTACGTGGTGCTCGGGATGAGCACGCGCCGGTTCCACATCCACGTGCCCGAGCCGCGCCCCATCACGGGCTTGTGCCGCAACACGCCCACCACCTCGAACACCACGCCGTCGACGGTGACGCGCAGCTCGTCGAGGTCCGTGCGCCGCTGCAGCAGCTCGGTCCACAGCTCTTGGCCCACCACGCACACGCGCCGCCGCTCGGCGAAGTCGCGGTCGGTGAAGTAGCGGCCGCGCTCGACCTCGATGCGATAGAGCGACGGCGAGTCGAGCTCGCCCCCGAACAACGTGGTGCGCTGCTCGCGCGCGCGGCCGTCGGCGTCGCGCCACTGCGCGGTGGTGTGCGTGCGCTTCGCGGCGTTGATGAGCGCGCCGTCGAGCAGCGCGCTGTCGTCGAGGGCTGCGGCGTCGTAGCGCGATAGCTCGCGCGTGGTCCTCTTGGCGTCCTTGCGCGGCGTGTCGGCCGACGACACCTCGATCAGGTCGCTCTCGTTGGCGTCCTGCGCCAGGCGCACCAGCGCCTCCTCGCCGGCCACCAGCATGCCGGCGAGCAGCACCATGGCGCCCGTGCCGATCATGATGCCGAGCAAGGTGAGCGCCACACGCAGCCGCGACGTGGAGAACGTGTGTCGGACCGAGCGCGCCAGGTCGATGGTGCGGATCGCCATACCTGTCTCACCGCCTCATGGCGTCGACCGCGTCGAGCGCGGCCGCGCGCTTGGCGGGGACCACGCCGAACCCCACGCCGATGCCGAGCGCCACCACCAGCGCCACCACCACCGCCGGCGTGCTGACGGTGCCCACCCACGCGTCTTCGAGCGACGCCACCAGCGCGTTGGCGCCCAGCGCGGCGCCAATGCCCGTGCCCACGCCGAGCGCGCCGCCGATGGACGACAGCACCATGGCCTCGCAAAGGAATTGCGCCTCGATGGCGCGCGGCGAGGCGCCGAGCGCCTTGCGGATGCCGATCTCCTTGGTGCGCTCGCTGACGCTGACGAACATCATGTTCATCACGCCTACGCCGCCCACCAAGAGCGAGATGCTCGCCACGAAACCGACGATGAGCTTCAGGATCATGAAGATCATCGAGAACTCGGCCATGACGCCGGCGAAGTCCCAGATCTCGAAGTCGTCGATGCCATGGTGGCGGTGCGTCATCACCGCGTTGGCCACGCGTTTGACGACGTCGTTGTGGCGCGCGTCGGTGGTCTTGGCCACCAGGGTGGCGCCGTAGCTGGCGCTGCGGCTCACGTCACGCAAGGTCTCGAGCGGCAAGAGCACGAAGCGATCCCAGTCGAAGCCGAAGTTCATGCCCACGCGCCCCGCCTTGGCCGCCTGCCCGACGATCACGCAGCTCGTGCCCATCACGGTGAGCCGGCGGCCCACGGCGGCGCCGTCGAAGAGCTGGTCGGCCACCTCGTGCCCCACCACACACACGCTCTGTCGCGTGCGGTCCTCGTCGTCGGTGAAGGGGCGCCCTTTCGCGATGGTGAACTCGAAGGCGGACAAGAAGCCGGTGTCGCCCGCCAGGCCGTCGGCCATCAGCACCCGGCCCGACTCGGTGGTGAGCTCCTGCTCCCCAACCTCGGCGTACCAGGTCCGCTCCGCCAGGTGCGGCAGCGCGCGCGCGAGCGCCTCTTGGTCCGCCTTCTCGAAGTAGCCGGGCGCCAGGCCGCGCTTGTCCTTCATGCGCTCGGGCTCGTCGGGCGTGATGAGCAAGAGCCGCGCGCCGCCCAGCTCCTCGACGTCGCTCATGATGGTCCGCAGGCCGCCATCGGCCAGCGACGTCATCAGCACGATGCTAAAGGCGCCGATGGTGATGCTCACCACCGTCAAGAGCGAGCGTAGCTTGTGCGCGCGCAGCACGCGCGCCGCGATCCGTACGTAGGCCCAGGCGAGGGTGAGGCGGCGCATGGCAGGGTCAGAGCTTGGCCTCGTTGTCCTTCGCCGACGCGGGGTCGATGACGACCTCGTCGCCCTCCGCGAGGCCGCCGACGATCTCCAGCTCGCGATCGTTCGATATGCCCACCGTGACCTCGATCTTGTCGGCCGTCCGCGTGCCGTCGTCGGCGCGGGCGACCTTCTTGGCCCAGCTCTTCCCTTCAGCTTTGACGATGGCCTCGATGGGCAGCACGAGCGCCTGCGGGCGCGTCTCGACGAGGATGCGCACGTCCGCCGTCATGCCCGCCTTGATCGCGGGGTCGGCCGTGCGCAGCGTGGCCTCGATGGGGAAGATCTCGGCGTCGCGCCCCTGCGCCTTGACGGCGGCGGGTGCGATCTTGGTGACCGCCGCCTCCCACGACGTGCCCGGCAGCGCGTCGAGCGTGAGCTTCACCGGCTGCGTCAGCTGCACGCGGGCCACGTCGATCTGGTTGAGCTCGGTGCGCACCAACAGCGTCGACAGGTCGGCCACCGTGAGCAGCGGCTTGCCCTCGAACGTGGCCTGCACCCCGGGCGACACCAGCTCGCCGGGCTCGATGCCGCGCTCGATGACGGTGCCGTCGAGGGGGCTCTTGATCTCGCACGCGTGCAAGCGGTCGCGCGCCGCGCTCACCGCCACCTCCGCGATGCGCACGGACGCCTTCCTCATGGCGACCTCGTGGCTCGCCGCCTCGACGTCGGCGGCGGCCACCGCGCGCTCGGCCAGCGCCGCCAGCGTGCGCGCCAGCGCGAGCGCGGCGAACGCCAGCGCCTGCTGCGCTTGTGCCAGCTCGGCGTCGGCGCGGGCTGCCTCGCGCGCGTAGTCGACGGGGTCGAGGCGCACCAGGGTCTGGCCCTCCTTCACGGCCTGGCCTTCGTCGATCAGCACCTCGAGCACCACACCCGCCACCTTCGACTTGATGTCGACGCGCTCGCGCGGCTCGATCTTGCCGGTGTCGATGACCTCCACCGCGAGGTCGACGCGCTTGACCTTGGTGACGAGCGCGTCATCCACCGGCGTGGCGTCGGAGCCCTTGAGCGTCATGGCCAGGGCCGACACCGCGCCCACCAGCGCGACGACGACGACGAGCCGCGTGATCCACCTGCGCTTCTTCATGATGCGTTGCCCGCCTTCCCTCGAACGTCCGCGAGTGCCGCCGTGCCCGCCGCCCACGGCGCCCACGCGCCCGTGGCCGCCGCCAGCTCGAGCCGCGCGAGCACCAGCTCGGCGTCGACGCCGACGATGTGGCGCTCGGCGTCGGCCAGCGCCACCTGCGCGTCCAGCACCTCGGTGAACGGCACGTCGCCGTTGCCGTACACGCGCAAGAGCGTGGCCAGGTTGCCGGCCATGAGGTCGCGCGCCTTCACCAGCGCCGCGCGCTGCTCGGCCAGCGACGTCACGCGCGCGTGCGGCACGCGCACGTCGCTCTCGATGGACCGGGCGAGCGCGCGCCGCTCCAGCTCGGCCAAGCGCTGGCGGTGCACCACGTCGTCGACGGCGTGGGTGGTGGCGAACGTGTCGAACAGGTTCATGCGCAGCGACAGCCCCACCTGCGCGTCGCCGTTGACGCCCGTGACCGCGCGCGAGCCCACGCCCGCGAGCGCGGGGTTGTTGCCGAGCTGCGCCAGCGCGCCGAGATCGAGCTGCGGCCAGTAGGCGCTCTCGTGCATGCGTTGCTCCTCGTGCAGGGCGCGCGCGCGCCAGTGCGCGGCGCGCAATTCGGGGCGCCCGTCGAGCGCGCGCTGGACGGCCGCGTCGGCACCCTCGTCGACGGCGTGCTCACCGGTGAGCGCCACCGGGTCGTCGACCAGCTCCACGTCGTCATCGACGCCGAGCAGCACTGCGAGGCGCGCGCGCGCCTCGCGCCGTTGGGCCGCCAAGGTCGCCGCCTCCACCTCGAGCTGCACGCGGCGCGCGGCCGCGCGGTCGGCGTCGAGGCCCGCGGCCAGGCCAGCGGCGACCCGCGCCTGGATCACGCGCTCGCTCTCGTGCAGCTGCTCGGCCGCCGCGCGCTGCGCGCCCTCGAGGAGCGCCAGGCGGCGCTCGCCCCAGTAGGCGCGCGCCACTGCCAGCGCCACCGCCAGTCGCTCGGCGGCGAGGTCCGCGGTCACGGCTCTCTCCAGGTGCTCGGCGCGCGCCACGTTCGCGCTGATGCGGAAGCCCGAGAACAAGGGCGCACCCGCGCTGGCCTCGAGGCTCGCCAGCGGCAGGAACGCGCCGTGGCTCGCCGCGCCGCCGCTCGTGGTCAGGAACGGCGGGCTCACGGCCAGCGCGCTCGTGGTGGCGTCGACGCTGACGTGGATGCGCTCAAGGTTGGCGCGCAACGTCTGCAGGCGCGCGCGCTCGGCGGCGACCTGGTGCGCGGCCACCTCGGGTGCGGACGCCAGCGCGACATCGATGGCCTCGGCGAGCGTGAGCGGGCGCGGCGGGCCGGCGCCGAGCGCGAGCGCGGTGGCCAGGGCGGCCGCGGCGATGAGCGTGCTCATGAGCTCCTCTCGTCGGAGACGACGGCGCCGTCCTTGAACGTGACGACGCGCTTGGCGTACCTCGCGATGTTCGGATCGTGCGTGACCATCACGATCGACATCCCCTGCGCATGCAGCTCGGTGAACAGGTCCATCACCTGCGCGGTGGTGGCCGAGTCGAGCGCGCCCGTGGGCTCGTCGGCGAGCAGGAGCACGGGATCGTTGACCAAGGCGCGCGCGATGGAGACGCGCTGCTGCTGCCCGCCGCTCAGCTGCGTGGGCAGGTGATCCATGCGGTCGGCGAGCCCCACGCGCGTCAGCGCCTGCGCCGCGCGCCGCTTGCGGACCGACGCGCGCTCCCCCGCATAGACCATGGGCAGCGCCACGTTCTCGAGCGCGCTGTCGCGTGGCAGCAGGTGGAAGGCCTGGAAGACGAAGCCGATCTTGCGGTTGCGCAGCTCGCTCAGCTGCACCTCGTCGTAGCGCTCGATGGCCTCGCCCTCGAGCACGTACGAGCCGCCATCGGGGCGGTCGAGGGTGCCGATGACGTTCAGCATCGTCGACTTGCCCGAGCCCGAGGCGCCCATGATGGCGACCATCTCGCCGCGCTCCACGGTCAGCGACGCGCCGCGCAGCGCGTGCACCGCGTTGTCGCCCATGCGGTACGTCTTCTCGATGCCGGTCAGCTCGATGAGGCTCATGCGAGGTCGTCACCTCCCGACGACCGGGCCCCGGCCCGCGGCGGCGTCGATGGAGCGCGTGGTCCCATGCCGCGCAGACGCGGGCGATGAGAACTTTGGATGCAGGTTGGAATTGCCGTGACCCGACCGCGCGCCCGACGCGCCGCGCCGGTCGTCGGTAACCCCCCGTCCCGTCGCGGTTGTTCCTGGCCGTCGCGGTCGCGGACCGGGGGGCGGATCAGGCCGGGGGCGCCGAAGCGGCCGCGACGCGCGCCGACGTGTGCGGCCCGGCGCGGCGAAAAGCGCCCGATCCCGGGGAGAACTGCCTCTTCGCCGGGGCCGAATGTTTGCTAAGCCCTGCCTCGGGAGGCTCCCATGTCCACGTCCCCGCGCTACCCCGGCATCCGCGTCGTCGCCAACGGCAACCAGCTGATCGCCTCCATGACCGAAGCGCGGGTGGCCGACGCGGGCGTGTTCTACCCCATCACGCCCTCCACCGAGATGGGCGAGCTCTTTCAGGCTGCCTTCGCCGAGGGCAAGCTCAACGTCTTCGGCCAGCGCACCTTGGCCATCGAGACCGAGGGCGAGCACGCGGCCCAGGGCGGCGCCATCGCGGCGTCGGTGACGGGCAAGCGCGTGGTGAACTTCACCTCGGGCCAGGGCCTCGTCTACGGCCTCGAGCAGTACTACCACGCGCCCGGCAAGCTCTCGACGATGGTGGTGCAGTGCGCCGCCCGGGCCCTCACCAAGCACGCGCTCAACGTCCACTGCGGCCACGACGACTTCTACGCCGCGCTCGACACCGGCTGGATCATCCTCGTGGGCAAGGACGCGCAGCAGGCGGCGGACCAGGCGCTGATCCTCCGGCGCGTCACCGAGCTCGCGCTCAACCCCGGCATCAACGTGCAGGACGGCTTCCTCACGAGCCACCTCGAGCGCACGTTCTTCATGCACGAGGCGGAGCTGATCCGCGAGTTCCTCGGCGCTGCCGACGACGTCATTCCCTGCCCCACGCCGGCGCAGCGCGAGCTGTTCGGCCCCACGCGGCGCCGCGTACCCGAGATCATCGACCTGAAGAACCCCGCGCTCATCGGCCCCGTGCAGAACCAGGAGCATTACATGCAGGGCGTGATCGCGCGGCGCGACAACTTCTCGGAGCCCATCCTGGGCTTCCTCGAGGAGAGCTACGCGCGCTTCGCCGAGCTCACGGGGCGCCGCTATGGCGTGCTCACCGAGCACAACTGCGACGGCGCCGACACCGTGTTCCTCTCGCTCGGCTCCGCCGCCGAGAACATCGAGTGCGCCGTGGACTGGATCCACAAGACCCACGGCGAGCGCGTCGGCTCCATCCACCTGAACGTGGTGCGCCCTTTCCCCGAGGCCGCGCTGGCACGCGCTCTCTGCGGCAAGAAGAACGTCATCGTGCTCGAGCGCGTCGACGACTCCCTGAGCGGCGACAACGCCCTGGCGCGCGACGTGCGCACCACCCTCGGCAAGGCGCTCGAGGCCTGGCGCGCGCAGAGCGGGGGCAGCGTCAGCACCGGCGACGTGCCGCCCATCGGGCCCGACGAGCTGCCGACGCTCTTTCGCGGCAGCTATGGCCTCGGCTCCCGCGACTTCCGCCCCGAGCACATCCTCGGGGCCTGGCAGTACGCCACGGGCAAGCTCGCGCGCACCGACGGCAGGAACGCCAAGGAAGGTGAGCGCTCGTTCGTGCTCGGCGTGCCGCACCCCTACGCGGTGGTGTCGGCGTCGGCGCCCTCGCTCCTGCCCGAGAAGGCCATCTCGGTGCGCATGCACTCCATCGGCGGCTGGGGGATGATCACGACCGGCAAGAACCTCGGCATGATCGTCGGCAACCTCGGCGAGGCCATCGCGCGTGAGCGCGGCCTGGTCGACGAGCGCGGCCTGCCGGCGGAGGTGCTGCACGTCAGCGCCAACCCCAAGTACGGCTCCGAGAAGAAGGGCGCGCCCACGGCCTACTTCCTGGTGGTGGCGCCCGAGCGCATCCGCGTGAACTGCGACCTGCGCCACGTCGACGTGGTGCTGTGCTGCGACCCCAAGGCGTTCACGCACTCGAACCCCTTGCAGGGCATGCAGGCGGGCGGCGCCTTCGTGTGGGAGAGCGACGAGACGCCCGAGAAGGCGTGGACACGCATCCCCCACGGGCTGCGCCGAGAGATCGTGGAGAAGGACATCCGGCTCTTCATCCTGCCGGGCTTCGAGATCGCCAAGCGCGCCACCGATCGCGTGGAGCTGCAGCTGCGCATGCAGGGCAACGCCTTCCTGGGCGCGTTCTTCGCGGTGTCGAGCTTCCTCGCCGACTACCAGATCTCGAAGGACAAGTTCCGCGAGCTGGTGCGCGAGCAGTACGTGAAGAAGTTCGGCCGCCTGGGCGACGCCGTGGTCGCGAGCAACATGCAGGTGATGGACGAGGGCTTCAGCCTCGTGCGGCCGGTGCCCTA
This sequence comes from uncultured Myxococcales bacterium, assembly GCA_964580865.1. Taxonomy (GTDB): domain Bacteria; phylum Myxococcota; class UBA727; order UBA727; family VGSZ01; genus JACOUT01. The sequence goes on from CAZONM010000004.1 coordinate 31,160, forward strand.
CGGCGAGCTGCATGCGGAGGACCGCTCCGCCATGCGCGGCACAACGCTCCTGCCCATCGTCGATTCCCTCGACGGTGTCGACGTCCTCGGCTCCATCCCGAAGCCCCTCGAGCAAGCGCCGCGGCCCAACCTCACCTCGCGCGCCTACTTCGACGCCGAGTTCCGCGCCGGGCTCGGCTACGACCAGCCCGCCTCGGCGCTGGCGTCCGTCGGCGTCATCGCTGCGGCCACGGGCGCGCAGCAGTCGAAGTACGTGGCGCGCCGCGCCACGCCCGTGTTCATCGCGGAGAACTGCACCCAGTGCATGGCCTGCATCACGGCGTGCCCGGACTCCGCGCTGCTGAACACTTCGCAGGAGCTCTCGACCATCCTCGCCACCGCCGTGCGGCACTACGTCTCCGACGGCGCCGATCGCACGAAGCTCGAGGCGGCGCTGCCCGCGCTCGAGGGCGCGGCGCGCGCGCGCATGAGCGAGATCGCCACCGCCGGCAAGAAGGACCCCTTCGCCGACGTACTGCGGCCGCTCGTCGAGGGGCTGGCCGAGATCTCGCACGCCTCGCGCGCGCAGCTGCAGGCCGCGCTCGCGGCGGTGCCGGTGGCCTTCCAAGCGGTGAAGCCCGTGTTCAGCTTGCTCGAGAAGCAGAAGCCGGGCGCGGGCGGCGTCTTCTCCATCGTCGTCAACGACCTGTGTAAGGGCTGCGGCGAGTGCGTGGTCGAGTGCGGCGACAAGGACGCGCTCAGGATGACGAGCGACTCCGAGGAGCTGAACGCGCGCGGCTTGTCGGCGCAGGCGTTCTTCGAGCTGTTGCCGCAGACGCCCACCAAGTTCCTCGGCAAGTACGACGAGAGCGCGCCCGAGAAGTCGCGCGCGGCCACGCTGCGCAACCACTTGATGGTGCAGAAGAACTACGCGGCGCTCGTGTGCGGCGACGGCGCCTGCGCGGGCTGCGGCGAAAAGACCGTGCTGCACGCGGTCGCCTCCATCACCGAGGCCTACCTGCGGCCCATCTTCCACGCGCGCGCCGCGCGCCTGGAGCAGCGCGCGGCGGCGCTGAAGGAGCGCGGCGCCGAGCTGCTCGGTGCGCTCGCGAAGGACGACCCGGAGGCGCACGCGCGCTACACGCGCGCCGTGGCGCACCTGGTCCTCGGCCTCGGCGGCGAGAGCGACGCCGACACCGGCAAGCGCATCGCGGCCGCGCCCAAGAAGAGCGATCGCGAGCTGGTGGACGCGCTCGTCACGGTGCTGCGCCAAGACGCCTTCAACCACCGCCACCTGCAGGCTGTCGACGGGCGCCTGGCCAACGGCATGGCGGTGATGGCCATGGGCGCGCACACCGGCTGCAACACCGTGTACGGCTCGACGTCACCGGCGACGCCGCACCCGTACCCCTGGATGAACTCGCTGTTCCAAGACGGCGCCACCATCTCGTGGCTCATGGGCGAGAGCTTCATCATGGACCACGCGCGCCGCTCGGTGATCCCCGAGCGCCTGTGCGACGCGCTGCTCGAGCGCCCCGAGCGACCGCTCACGGCCGATGGCTACTTCGAGCTGGCCCACCTCGACGACACGCGCATGAGCGACCGTGAGATCCGCGAGCTGCCGCGCGTGTGGTGCATCGGCGGCGACGGCGGCATGGGCGACATCGGCTTCCAGAACGTGTCGAAGGTGGTGCTGCAGAACCGCCCCAACGTGAAGCTGTTGATGCTCGACACGCAGGTGTACTCGAACACCGGCGGGCAAAACTCCGACTCGTCGGTGCTGACGGGCGGCTTCGACATGAACCAGATGGGTCCGGCCACGCAAGGCAAGCTCACCGAGAAGAAGTCCGCCGCCGAGACCTTCACCGTGGGTCACGGCTCGCCGTTCATCGCGCAGCTCTCCATGGCCGACGAGCAGAAGCTCTACGAGTCGATCCTGCGCGCCCTCGAGTATCGCGGCACCGCGTTCTTCCAGTCGTTCACCACCTGCCAACCCGAACACGGCGTGGGCGACGACATGGCGTCGACGCAGGCGCGGCGCGCGCGCGACTCGCGCGGCGTGCCGCAGTTCGTGTACGACCCGCAGAAGGGCGAGACCAGCGCCGAGGTGCTCGACCTCGCCGGCAACCTCGAGGTGGACCGCGACTGGCGCGAGATCCGCCGCGCCAAGGACGGCGGCAAGCACTGGTACACGGTGGCCCATTGGGCCACCACCGAGGCGCGCTTCCGCAGGCACCTGAAGCCCCTGAAGGAGGAGCAGGCCAAGAAGCTCGTGCACCTCGACGACATCCTCGCCGGCCTCACCATGGACGATCTGGTGTGGCGCCGCTTCCTCGACGAGAGTCACCGCGCCTTCGTGCCCGACTTCGGCGTGTACCTCGTGACCGAGGAGGAGGGCGCGCTCGCCTGGTACGCGCTGTCGCGGCAGATGGTGCTGTTCTGCGTCGAGCGCCGCAAGGCATGGCGGCAGCTGCAAAGCCGCGCCGGCGTGACCAACCTCGACTACAGGGCCCAGCGCGAGGTGTTGAAGCAGCTCGCCAGCGGTGCGCTCACGCGCGACGACGTGTGGGCGCGCGGGCGGCAGCTGGTGCTCGAGGTGCGCGCGAAGCTGGCAGGGTGAGGGCCCGCGAGCTGGCCGCGCCGAGGGCGCGGCCGATGTGCTACCGCTCTGTTCGATGCTGGCGCTGCTCTTGGCCCTCGCTGCGCACCCCCACGGCGTCCCGGCGGGCGCGCCGCCCGAGGTGGCCTCGTGCATCAAGCGCGGCGGCCTGTTCGTGGCGCGCCCCGACTTCTTCGAGGAGCTGCGCTTCACGCACCTCGACGGACGAGGCGAGCGCGCCTACCAGGTGCTCGACCACCATGACGGCAAGGTCGGCTACCTGCTGATCTTCCCGGCCACGTGCCGCATCGTCGTGTTGGCCGTGTCCCCCGCCGGCGACGGCGCCGAGTCCGCGCAGCTCCTGGTGGCCGGCGCCACGTCGGCGGCAGAGCGGGACAACCTGCTGCGCTGGGCGCGCTTCGCGCCCTACGACGAGCGGAACCCCGCACACGCCGCGTGGGGCGTGGGGCCGAACCCTGGTGGTCTGCGCTGGCTCCCGGGGAAGCCGGTGCCGCAGCAGAGCGCGTGGCGCGCCCTGCCCGACGGCCGCTGGGAGATTCAGCGTTTGGCGCGGTTCGCGCGGCCCATCGCGTGGGAGGCCGCGGACGTCGTCGGCATGCCGCTCTACGTGTACCCGGGTCGCACCGGCGAGGTCGCGTTGGCGGTGTACGATGCCGCGGGCGACCGCTTCGCCGTCGTCGCCATCGTGCCGGCGCGCGCCGCCGACTCCGTGTCCATCGTGCGCAGCAAGGACGTCGTGCGCGTGGTGGAGCCCGGCGGCACACAGCGCGTGGTGCCGCTGCCGTGAGCGTCGCGCGCCCACGGCGCCAACCGTCAGCGCGATGCGTCGCGCGGCGTGGTGAGCGGTCCGGCGGGCACACCTAGATCGCGCTCGAGCTCCGCGAGGATCGCGCGCAGGCGCGCCAGCTCGAACCGCTGCACGCCCAGGAACGCGGCCGTGCTTGCCACCGTTGCCGTGACCACCATGGCCGCGATGCCCCACAGCACGCCGAACGCAACGCCCACGCGCCCGCCGAGCGCGAGCGCCGCTAGCAGCACGGCGATGAACGCGCCGTAGCTCCCGAGCTCGCAGACCTTCACGATGCGCGCGCAGCGGTCCAGCGCCGGGTGATCGGGATCGTCGGCGCTGTGCTGCGCGATGGCGATCTTGATCATCAACAGCTGCATGGCGGCCGAGAGGTCGCGCACGTCGACCACCTCGCCCTGGGGCGCGGCGTCGGTGGCGGGGTCCGTGGGGTCGCTCATCTCGGTCGCTCCTGCACCGTCGCTCGGCAGCCACGGGCCGCATGCTCGGTAGCTTCGGTGTGCGATACCCGTCCATGTGGGCAGCGGCGGCGCACCAGCATGCAGCACCGCGCACCCTGTGCGCGAGGTTGATCAAGGACGTCACGCGCGACGCCGCCCGGCGCGGCCAGACACGCGCCGAGATCCCACGGTAGGATTGTGAGCACCAAGCCATGCGTGCGCCCGCCCTGGTGATCCTGATGCTGCTCGCGGGCGCATGCCCTCGGGAGTCGCTCGCGGGCCATCGCTGCAACGACGTGCACCCGTGCCTCGACGGCTTCGACTGCGTGGCTGGCCGGTGCCAGGTCGCGGGGGCCGCCGAGGGCGAGGGCGAAGGCGAGGGCGAAGGCGAGGGCGAAGGCGAGGGCGAAGGCGAGGGCGAGGGCGAAGGAGAAGGAGAAGGAGAAGGAGAAGGAGAAGGAGAAGGAGAAGGAGAGGGAGAGGGAGAAGGCGAAGGCGAGATCCTCGAGGACGTCCCAGGGCTCGCCGGCTACAGCGTGGTGTATCGCATGCAGATCCCCACCACCGGCGCGCGCTTCAACAGCACCGGCCCGCCCTACAGCTACGATGGCGCCAACGCGCTCACAGCGCCGTTCACGCGCGTCGGCTACTACCTCGAGCTCGAGGAGGGCGGCGTGCGCTCGTGGGTCTACGTGGAGCTCGACGCCCTGGCCACCGACCCGCGGTCGGTGGGCTTCCCCACCTCGCAGGTGGGCGTGCTGTTGCAGCGCAACCTCGCGCACGCGCGCGTGGTGACCAACCACCCCGGGGTCACCGCGGGCGAGGACCTCGCCGACCTCAACATCGAGTTCTGGCCGAGCAACTACGGGTCCGACAACAACGCCGCGCCGCTCTCGCCCGCCAACGCGGATGACGCGACTTTCGACTTCGGTGACGGCGGCGCCAGCATGGCCAGCGGGCATGGCTCGATGCAGATCCACAACCGCGTCGAGGGCCGCACCGTCTTCGCTATCAGCGACTGGGGCGGCAGCAACGCCGCCGAGGACCTGGAGCTCGGCATCGGCAATCAGCCCACGGGCAACCCCGATTGGACCTTCTCGAACAGCGCCGGGCGCTACACCGCGAAGAACCTCGTGGTGGTCGTGAACGCCCTGCCGCAGCGCACCACCGTCGACGCCGCGGTGCCCGGCGTGCCCGCCAACATCGCCGCCAACGTCGACGGCGCGGTGACGGCGGGGTTCCGGCTGGTCTACGACCTCGACATCCCCGACATGGCGCTCTACGGCGCCGCGGCCGGGCCGTCGTACCTCGAGGATCACGCGGCGCTGGTACCGCCAGGGTCGTTCGATCGTGTCGCGTGGTACGTGGAGCTGCAGCGCAGCGGCGGCCCGCTGGAGTTCGTGTGGGTCGCTGCCGCGGCCTTCACCGTCGACGCCGGCAAGCTCGGCGTTCCGGTGTCGTCGACCGGGGCCTTCTACCAGCACGTGCTCACCGACGGCGAGGTGGCGTCGAATGTCACCACCGAGGGATCCGCGCTGGCGTCGCTCAACATCGAGTTCTGGCCCACCAATTACGCCGAGCGAAACGCCCTCCCGATAGCCGGCGCCGACGCGGCCGCGTTCGACGACGGCGACGTCCCGACCGCCGGAACTTACGGGTCGATGCAGCTCCACAACCACGACACGCACGAGACGCTGTTCGCCTACAACAATTGGGGCGCGGCGTCGGGCAACCCGGGCATGAGCGACCTCGGCATCGGTAGCCAACCCACGGGCAACGCCGACTGGACCTTCGCCGAGAACGCCGACGGCTACGTGGTCAAGCGCCTCCAGGTGCTGGTGCGGGGGCGGCCGTGATCGTCGCGGCGCTCCTCCTCGCCATGCCGCTGGCGTTGCCGCTCGACGACGACCCGGCGTTCGTAGAAGGTCGACAGCTCTACCAGGCGAGCGAGTACGAGCAGGCGGTGTTTCGCTTCCAGGCCACCGCGCTGGTGGCCGATCGTCCCGCCCCCGAGCGCGCGCGCGCGCTCATGTGGCTCGGGCTCGCGTACGCGGGCGTCGGCGACAGCGCGGCGGCGCGGCGCTCGTTCGAGGACGCGCTTCGCATGGACGCTCAGATCGCGATCCCCGTGGAGGTGTCGCCGAAGATCGAGGTTGAGTTCCAGGCGGTGCGCGCGGCGCTGGCGGCGGCGGCAGCGCCGAGCGCCCCTGCCTCGAGCGATGAACCGCCACACCCCGCGGTGTCACCGGCTGCGCCCAACCGTGGCGACCCCTGGGTGCTGGCGGGCGGGATCGGCGCGCTTGGCGCGCTCTGCGTGATCGCCGGCGCGGTGGCTACCGGGCTGGCCATCGCCAACAAGGGCGTCATCGACGATCCCGAGGCGTTTCAAGACGACGCCGCGCGCGCCCAGGTCGATCGCGACGTGCAGGTGGTGGCGGCGACCGCGTTGTTCGGCGCGGGCGTGCTCCTGTTCGGCGGCAGCGGCGCCGTGCTCGCGTTCGACGTCGGGCCTTGAGTGGTTCGCGCGCCCGCCGTCAGCGGAAGTCGACGACGACGCGCTCGATACGATCGCGCCCGAGCACCACGGTGCGAACTTCCTCGCGGCCCTTGTAGACGAAGCGCACCTTGTAGGTACCGGCGACGGCGCTGACCGGCGCAAGCGGCGTGACCCCGAGCGCCTCCCGCCCCAAGAACACCTCGGCGAACGGGAACGCGCGCAGATCGAGCTTGCCGCGCGGCGCCTGCTCGTAGTCGGCCACGCCGTCGTCGAGGCGAACCACGGTCTTGGCGCCGCGCTTGACGTCGAGCGCGACCACGCTGCCGACGTCGCCCGGCACCTCGGCGCTGGTGGTCCCCGAGCCCAGGGGCTTGCCCTTCGACGTCGACCAGCGCACGCCGGCGGGCGCGCGCAGCTGGATCTTCTTCGGCTTCGGGGCCGGACGATCCTTGGCGGATTCCTGCTCCACCGCCACGGGCGGCGCAGGGCTCGGCGGCGGCGACGGCATCGGGCCCGGCGCCGCGGCGCGCTCCACGAACGCCGCGGCGCCCGCGTCGAGCGGCGCGAGCGCGACCGG
>CAZONM010000005.1:0-36749 GCA_964580865.1 uncultured Myxococcales bacterium
TGCGGCTCCTCACCCTGGTCATCGCGGTCGTGCTCGTCGGATGCGCGCCGCCGCCCACGGCGCGGCAGGTCTTCGAGACGAACGCGCTCCCGGTGCTCGAGCGATCGTGCGCGGCCGCGGCCTGCCACGGCGTCGCGCCCGGGGCAGAGGAGGCGGGCGAGCGCATCGACTGGGAGCAGCTCTTCTTCCGCCTCGATGGGCACGGCGCCATCGCCGATGTCGATGCTGCTTATGCGACGGCCAAGCGGGTCATCAACACGCTCGAGGATCCCGAGCTCTCGACCTTGCTCCGCAAGCCCCTCGCCGTGGCGCACGGGGGGCTCGGTCACTACGGCGGGGCTGGCTTCGCGAGCCCGCGTGATCCGTCCTTCGTCGCGGTGCGCTCCTGGATCGAGCTCGAGGACATCGGTGGCGAGGACCCCGCGCCGCTCGACGCGCTCGAGCAGCAGTTCGCCGATACCGTACAGCCGGTGCTCAGGGCCGCCACCTGCATGACGTCGCGGTGCCATGGTGCCGGCGCCGGGGGCACACCGTTTCACCTCGACGAGGGCTACCGCGGCGTGTTCTCCGCAGCTGCCACGCGCCACAACTACCACGAGGCGCTTCGCGCCTTGTCGCTCGACGGCTTCCCACGTCAATCGCGCTTGGTGCGCAAGTCCCTGCCGCTGGGCGACGGCATCGTGCACAAGGGCATGAACTTCGACTTCTTCCTCGGCGATCCCGGCGGCGGCGTCGAGGCCATCACGCGTTGGGCGTGTGCCGAGCGGCGCGCGCGCGCGGGCGCCGACTGCGCCGGCGACGAGGACCCGCCCATGAGCGGGTTCGTGTTCGTGCGCGGGCCCGTCGCGCCCGCGCCGCCGTTCGACCTCGACACGTTCAACCCCGGCAGCGACCTGTGGCTCGCGGCCGTCGAGGATCGGTCGTTGACGCCGAGCGCGCTCGAGAACCTGACCGCGGCGTTGCACCCCGAGGGGCCGGCGGACGTGCGCGATCCCGCCGTGTCGCGCGACGGGCGGAGCGTGCTGTTCACCATGCGCGTCGCGGCGACCGAGGGGCACCACGTCTGGATGCTCGACCTCGCGACGCGCGCCGCGCGGCAGCTCACGTTCGGCAACGCCGAGCTCCCGGGCGGCGGCGTGGCGACCGACCGCGATCCCACGTTTGGCCCCGATGGCGAGGTGTGGTTCGCCTCGACGCGCGCCGGCACCGTGGCCGATCACGGCGAGCTGCTCGACGCCGACCTCTACTCGCTCGCGGGAGAGGGAGGAGCCGTGCGCCGCTGGACGTTCACGCCGCACATCGAGCGCAAGCCGGGGTTCTTCGACGTTGGCGCCGAGGCGGGCGGCGAGGTCGGGTTCAGCGCGCTGCGCGACGCGCTCCCCGGTCAGGCGCGCGCGCACGCCTTCCGGTTCCCGCCGAGCCAGCGCACCGAGTACCACCAGCACTTCGGCGTGACACCGGTGCAGAACTTGCTCTACGACCTGCGCGAGCTGCCCGACGGGCGCTACCTGGGCGTGGTGGGCGACCTGGGCACGCGCTTCGAGGCCGGCGCGCTCGCCGTGGTGGAGCGCAACTTCGGCCCCGAGATCAACGAGCGGGCAGCCACGAGCGCGCCGGCGCTGGAGCGCTACGACGCGCCCATGGTGATCCTCGACGACGACGGCGCGTGGCGCGACCCGGCGCCGCTCGCCGACGGTCGCGTGCTCGCCGCGCACGAGCCCCGCGACATCGACCTCACCGACGAGTCCTCGCCGTTCGTGTCGCGCATCGAGCTCCTGGCGCTCGAGGAGGCGCGCGACGGGTCGGGGCCGCGCGTGCGTTCGAGCACCGTGCTCCTCGAGCTCGCGGGCGAGGCGCTCACCGAGCCCGAGCCGGTGTGGGTGCGCGCGCCGGTACGCCTCGACGAGCCGGCCCTCGAGGCCACGGACGAGGGCACCGCGGTGTTTCGTCACCAGGGGCTGCCGATGATCGACGCGCTCCTATCGAGCCTCGCACCGGCGGGACCGAAGGCGCCGCTCGAGGGCATCGCCATGGTGCGCCTGGTGGAGCACCTGCCACGCGCGCCCCGTGAACGCGACGGCGCCAGCCTCGGCGCGCTCGGCCCGTCGCGCATCCTCGCGGAGCTGCCCGTGGCCGCCGACGGGAGCTTTCAGGCGCGGGTCCCGGCGGGCGTGCCCTTCCGGCTGCAAGCGCTCGACGCCGACGGCATGGCCATCGGCACCATGCACAACCGCTGGTACTACGCGCTCCCCGGGCAGGTGCTCACGCAGGGCGTCTCGGTGGCGACCGGCACCGCGCGCTACGGCTCGCTGTGCGCCGCCTGCCATGGTGAGCCGACCGGCGCCGCGCGCGTCGCCGACATGGAGACGCCCGATGCCATCACCAGCGCCTCGCTGTCCCTGGCCCGTTTCGCGGGCCAGGACCCGCGTCGCCCCTTCGACCCTCCCGTGGTGGGCGACGCGACGCGACTCGCGATCGACTTCCGGCGAGACGTGGCGCCGCTCCTCGATACGCGCTGCGCTGGTTGCCACGAAGGGGACAGCGCGCTCGACCTCACGAGCAGGCCAACCGAGCGCTTCACGCGCGCCTACGAGAGCCTGCTGCGCACGGGCACGCGCTCCGGCGGCGGCCGCGATCTCGTCGACGGCGCCGAGGGCCGCGCGCGCGCCAGCTTCCTCGTGGAGCACCTGCTCGGGCGCGAGCTCGACGCGCCGGGCGTGCTCATGGGCAACACGGCGCACCCGGCCGACGTGGGCGCGACGCCCCTCACCGACGACGAGCTGGGCACGCTGGTCCGCTGGATCGAGCTTGGCGCCACGTTCGTCGGCGGCGGCGAGCGCGGTGCAAGTGACCAATGAGAGTCGCCGTCCTGGCCCTGCTCGCGTGCGCCAGCTGCCTCGACGCACCTGCCCCGCAGGACCTGCCACGCGCGGAGCTCGCGCCGTTCGTCGACCAGGCGCAGCCAGTGCTCGAGGCCCGCTGCGCCAACCCGAGCTGTCACGGAACAGGTGAGCGACCGCTGGCAGTGTTCGCGGTGCGCCGGTACCGCCTGGATGCTGGTGACACCCACGTCGACGCGCCGCTCACCGACGAGGAGCTGCGACTGAACCTGCTGCGCGCCGCGCTGTTCACGGTCGATGTCCCGCACGCACGCGACTCGCTTCTGCTGGTGAAGCCGCTCTCCGGGCATGCCGACGTCGACGTGTTCACTAGCGCGGAGGAGTACGACTACCGGCGACTCGAGGCGTGGGTCGACGAGGTGTTGCGGTCCCGAGGCGCGGATCCCTCCAGCGGAGGTCAGGCGCGCTGATCGAGCCCGGCGAAGGGACTTGTCGCAAGGCCTAGGAGCACTGCACGCGCGTACCTCGTGCTACGCGCCGAGGACGCGGCGCAGGGATCGTGACAAGGACCAAGCCGGGCGACCATCAACGCAACTGACCTCCGCTGTAGGCGGAGCGGGCGCGGCGTCAGCTCGAGAGCGCCACGAGGGCCGTCGTGATCTCTGCCGGCGCCATGCCGACGCGCTCCGCGAGCCAGCGCGCGGCCGCGTCGCGCTCGGTGAAGATGCGCATGCTCGAGCTGCCGAGCATCAGCACGCGCACCACGGCGCGCATGGCGATGGCCTGGGCGCCTTCGCCCTCCACGCAGAACGCGAAGAAGACGTGCGGCGCCACGCGCAGATCGCGCAAGAGGAGGCGCTGGCGCTCGAGGAGCTGGTTCTCGGAGAGCCCCGCCTGACCGCTCACCACGGCCAGCGCACCCACCGGGCGCTCGGCGGTCGCCCGGCGCGCGCGATCACCGGCGAGCGCCACCACCGTGTCCAGCGCCGCAGAGGTCAGCCGCCCTCCGCGCACGAACACGAGGACGCGCTCGTCGATCATCCCGACCCCGTTCTGGTCTGCCTTGTGCTTGACATCGAGCGGCATGAGCGGGGCTACCGCCGTGGTCGAGCGCGAGCCAGGGGGATCCGTGCGTGCAGCGAGCGCGTGCCTCGAGGGTCGCGCGCGAATGTGCTATGCGCCGCCACCTCGACGCTCGGTTATGGACCGGCGACGCACCAGGAAGAATGCCATGCCCCGAACGCTCACTCTCGCGCCGCCGCTGCTCGCGCTCGTCTGCTCCGGCGCCACCCTCGCGGACGACACCAAGCACGGCAAGGACACCAAGCACGGCAACGACGCCAAGCACGACACCACCCCCACGGACGCCGCCGCGCAGAACCAGTGCGTCGCCGCCGGGCCGCAGGCGCCGCGCGACATCTCCAAGCGCGAGGGCAAGAACAAGGTGCTGTTCGGCACCACGCCCGACCTCGCGAACATGCAGCTGTGCAACGTGCACTTCCACCGCTTCGCCGAGCACCGCGCCGCGGCGTACTCCATCTTCGTAGAGGACCGCGATCACTCGGGCTGGGCCTGCCAGCAGCCGCCGCCGCGGCACGGACCGCGCGACGAGCACGAGGCCTTCGAGGGCTGTGCGGGCATCGCGCCCGGCGACACCATCGAGACGCACTGGGTGTACACCACGTGCGATCTCACGGCGAAGGGCGTGAAGCCGCTCGGCGCGGGCTTGCAGGCCTGCATGACCGAGTCGTGCGCGAACCCGCAGCTGCGCGTGGAGGCGCAGGTCTTCTTGCTGGCCGAGAACGGCACCACGCGGTTCTCGGGCACCGCGCCTGTGTCGAGCGACCAGGGCGCCGTGCGCTACACGGGCTCCACCACGGGCCCCAAGTACTCGAACAAGCACTGCTCGCCGCTGCAGGTGACGTGGAGCGTGCGCCCCACGTGCACGCCGCTCAACATCCACGACTTCGCCCGCTGGTGCGCGACCAACAAGTACCAGGAGCGCCACGGCCACGGCGTGCGCGAGCTCGTGACCAAGCCGGAGCTGTTGAGCCCCATCGAGGAGCCGCGCGTCACACCCGCCCCGCCGCAACCTCGCCCTTGAGCCAGGTCACGACGCGCCGCATGCCCTCGGCGTCGTCGACGATGGGCTCGTAGCCAAGATCCGCGCGCGCGGCCTTGAGCGTGTAGGTGCGCGAGGTGGCCAACTGCAGCGCCGCGAAGCGCGTCATCACGGGCTCGCCTTTGAGCTTGAAGGCGCGCCACACGAGCTCGGCCACGGCGCCGATGGCGACCGCGGCGGCGAGCGGCACGCGCCGTGTGATCTCGGGGACGCCGACCTCGCGCAGCAGCGCGTTGGTCCACTGCCACGGGTTCACGGGCGAGCCATTGGCGATGAAGTACGCCTTGCCCGCTGGCTTGGGGTTCGGTTGCGCGAGCGCGTCGGCGGCGAGCAGGTGCGCGTGGGCCGCGTTCTCGACGTAGGTGATGTCGACCAGGTTGTCGCCGCGGCCGAGCACGGCGATGCGGCCGGCGCGCGCGCGCTGCACCATGCGCGGCACCAGGTGCGGATCGCCCGCGCCCACGACGAGCGGCGTGCGCAGGGCGCACGTGAGCAGCACGGTGGGGAGCTTGTGGCCCTTGCCGTCCCGGTGCGGCGTGCCGTTGGCGGCGAGCACGCGGCGCTCGGCCTCGGCCTTGGTGCGGCCGTAGTCGTAGTAGTGCTTCGCCGGGTAGGGCATCGACTCGTCGGCGTCGATGGCGTCGGTGCCCGCGAAGGTCACCGACGACGACGACGTGTACACCAGGCGCTCCACCGCGCCCTCGACGCACGCGTCGATGACGTGCTGCGTGCCCTGCACGTTGCTCTGCTCGTACTCGTCGGGGTCGCCCCAGATGCCCGCCTTGGCGGCGACGTGGAAGACCACGTCCATGCCCTCGACGGCGCGCTTGACCACCGCCTTGTCGACGATGTCGCCGCGCACGGTCTCCACGCCGAGCGCGCGCAGCTCGGGGTAGTCGCCCCGCGCCAGCACGCGCACGCCGTCGCCGCGCGCGAGCAGCATGCGTACGAGCTCCTTGCCGACGAACCCGCCGCCTCCGGTGACCAGCGCTCTCATCCCCCCTCCGACATCACAGGCGATCCGCCGCCCAGCGCGCGAGCTGCTCGCGCTCGATCTTCGCGTTGTGGCGGCGGTCCACCGGGAACGGCCCGCTGTGCAGCAGCACGTCGTCGATGGCGGCGCAGCCGGGCAGCGCGCGGACGGCCTCGCGCATGCGGTCGCGATCGAAACGCGGTGTGCCCTTGACCGCCTCGAGGATCACGACGGCGCGCTGGCGCCCGCGCTCGCCCACTCCCACCAGCGCCGCGCGCTCGGGCCAGTGGGTCTCGACCGGCGCCTCGACCGGGACAGAGTGCAGCGTCCCCGTGGCGGTCTCGACGCGGTGGCCCTTGCGCCCGCAGAACCACAGGCGGCCCTGCTCGTCGAGGCGACCGGCGTCGCCCATGCGGTGCCAGAAGCCCTCGGGCACCGACGGGTCAACGATCTTCGCGAGCGCGTTCGCCTGCGCGCCGCGTGGCGCGGCGCCCGTGTCGTAGCTGCGCGTCACGCATGGCCCACGCACCACGATCTCACCCACCTCGCCGAGGCGCAGCTCACGTGCGTCGCGCATGGTAGCGATGGGCTCATCGGTGACGGCGATGATCTTCACGCTCACGCCCGGGGCCAGGCGCCCCACGCACGTGCCCTGCCCGGTGCGCGTCTTGGCGGCGGTGTCGGCGACGATGCCGCGCCCGTCCATGAAGGCCACCGGCAGCGCCTCGGTCGCGCCGTAGGGCGTGAAGACGTTGCCGTTGGGGAGCGCTTGGAGGAAGCGCTCGTGCAGCTGCGGACGCACGGGCGCGCCCGCCGTGAGCACACGCCTGAGCGCCGGCAGGGTGGTGCCGGTGTCGACGAGGAAGCTCGAGAACGGCTCCCACAGCGCGGGCGAGGCGAAGGCGCTGGTGGCGCCCTGCAACGCGGCCAGCACCTTGGTGGGGTCGGCCTTGGCCGGAACGCGAAAGTCCATGTCCGGGAACACAGCGCACATGCCCATCGCCACCGAGAAGAGGCCAAAGGGCAAGAAGCACGCGACGTCGACCTCGCCGGGCTGGATGTCGAACATCGCGCGGATGGCCTCGCTCTGGCCGGCGAGCATGCCGTGGGTGTACTGCACGCCCTTGGGCGCCCCCGTGCTGCCCGAGGTGTAGAGGATGGCGGCGAGCGCGTCCTTGCCCGCCTCGTAGACGGGACAGGACGCGCCCGGCTGCTTGAGCTTGTCGAGGGAGCGCGCGCCGGGGAAGAACGAGCCACCAACGAGGACACGCACCTTGGCGGAGGAGAACGCGCTCCTGAACACGGTAGCGATGACGTGCGCCTTGGCGACACCGACCAGGCCCTTGGGCGCCTGCTCACCAACGCACTGCAGGACGTTCCTCGCGCCCATGCCGGGGTCGATGAGCACGGGCACGAGCCCTGCCTGAAAGCAGGCGAACACCAGCGTGACGAATTCGGGACCGGTGGCGACGAACAGGGCCACCCGATCGCCCGGCGAGAGCCCCGCGGCGCGCAGCGCGGCGGCGGTCTCGTCGAGGTCGCGGCACAGCTCGCCGAACGTGCGGCGGACGCCCGTCTTCTTGTCATCGATGGCGCCGACGCTCGGGTGCAGGACCCCGTGCTGTCGCACCAACGCGCAGACGTTCTGCAGCGGCGCCGTCGTGGCCGTGCGCCGTTCGGCGGCGACCATCGCTCAGGCCTTCCCGTCGAGGAACGACGCGATCAGCGGCAGCGCGCGCCCGGGCGCGTCTTCCATGACGTAGTGGCCAACGTCTTCCCACGCGTGCACCGCGGCGCGCGGGAACAGCTCCATCCAGCGGCGGCGGAACTTGGGCGTGAAGCAGAAGTCGCCGTCGCCCCACAGCAGCTGCATGGGCTTGTCGCCGAGGAGCGAGAGCTTCTGCTCGATGTCCACCAGCGTCTCCCACGTCGGGTGCGCGTCCTTCATGGGGATGTCCTCGACGAAGCGCAGCGTGGCGATGCGATCGTGTGCGTTGCCATAGGGCGCGAGCAGGCCCTCCTTGGCGAGGGGCGCGAGCGGCTTCTCGACGGCGCGGACGGTGGCGGCGCGCGCGAACGCGTTCAGGCCGAGCACGGCGAGCCTGCCGAACACGGGGATGCGCACCGACGCGATGGAGGCCGGGATGTCCTTGCTACGAAACGCCGCGGTGTTGGTGACGATGAGCTTGTCGATGTCGGCGGGCCGCGCCACCGCCACGCCCATGCCGATGGCGCCGCCCCAGTCGTGCACGGCCAGAGAGAACCGTCGCACGCCGAGCGCGTCGAGGAGCGCCTGCACGTTGCCCACGTGCCCAGCCAGGCGGTACGGCCACTGCTGCGGCCGATCCGACAGCCCCATGCCGATGTGGTCGGGCACGATGACGCGGTAGCGGTCGCGCAGCGCGAGCACCAGCGTGCGCCAGTAGAAGCTCCAGGTGGGGTTGCCGTGCAACGCCACGACCACGGGCGCGTCGCGCGGGCCCTCGTCGAGGAAGTGCATCCACAGGCGCGGCCCCGAGGCGGCGCCGAGCCCGAGCCAACGCGAGCGGAAGGGGTACTCGGCGGCCCACGAGGTCTGCGCGGGGATCACGCGCGCCGCGGGCGCGAACGGCCGATCGCCCGGCGCCTCGTCGGCGAGCACGCCGTCGTGAGCGCCTTGCCGCGCCGTGGCGTCGAGGTCGAGCTTGGTCGCCGCTACCATAGGACCTCCATCATCATGCACGAGAGCCCCGAGCCGATGCCCATGAGCGCCACGCGATCGCCGTCCCGCACGCGCCCCGCGTCGACAGCGAGGCCGAGGGTGAGCGGCACGGCGGCGGGCCCGATGTTGCCGAGCTCGGGGTAGGTAAGGAACGCGCGCTCGAGGTCGAGCTCGAGCTTCTGAAAGAGGGTAGCCATGTGCGTGGCGCCCACCTGGTGGCAGATGAGCTGCGCGAGGTTGTCGCGCGTCCAGCCGAGCTTGTCCTCGGCGCGCTTCCAGGTGCGCTGGGCCAGCGCCACGCCGCTGTGCAACAGGCGCTGCGCGTCGGTGCGCATGGCGTCGGGCGTGCCCATGCAGATGGTCGACGACGCGCCGTCGCCCAGGCTGACGGCGCCCGTCACGCGGTGCCCGGTGGTGGCGAGCGACTCGTGCACGAGCAGCATGGCCACGGCGCCCGAGCCCAGGGTGAGCGTGGGCAGCGCCTCCTTGAAGTCCTGCATCGTCGACGAGGGCGACAAGAGCCGCTCGACCGTCTTCTTGGTGACGTGCCGGCTCGACTCGGCCGCCACCACCAGCGCTACGTCGACGCGCCGCTGCTCGATCCACAGCGCCGCCAGGTCCATGCCGTTCATGAAGCCGAGGCACGCGTTGCCGACGTCGAAGGCCTCGCAGTCGGCGGGGAGCGTGAGCTGCCCGCGCACCAAGGCCGCCACCGAGGGCTCGATGTAGTCCTTGCAGACCGAGGTGGAGATGACCACGCCGGCGCGCGCCATCAGCTCGGCCGCGCGCCCGGTCTTGTCGAACGCCGCGCGCGCCACGCGGGCGGCGCACTCGCCGATGCGCCCGGGCGGACCCGCTCCCGGCGCATCCTCGTCCCAGAAGCGCCGCGCCTGGATGCCCACGAGCGTCTCGATGCACCCGGCGGGGATGCCGAGGCGCCGATAGGTGGGCGTGAGCTCGTCCTCGATGGCCTTGGAGGTCACCCGGTGGGGCGGCAGCTCGACGGCGAGGCTCTCGATCCGGACGCTCTGGTAGGCCACGGCCCGAGGACACAGGCCGGGGCGGACGTCGTCAACCGGGGCCTTCGCACCCCGGGGAAAGCCTGCTAGTCCGCGTGGGTGCTCCTCGCCATCGACGTCGGCAACACCAACACCGTCATCGGCCTGTACCAGGCCGACGCGCTGGCGCACCACTTCCGCATCGTCACCAAGCGCCAGACCACCGCCGACGAGGTCGGCGAGCTCATCCTGTCGCTCATCGAGCGGCGCGGCTTCGATCCGAGCGACATCGAGGGCGCCATCCTCGCCTCGGTGGTGCCGCCGCTGAACCGCCTGTTCTCCGAGGCGTTCACGGCGCTGCTCGGCAAGGCGCCCATCATCGTGGGGCCGGGCGTCAAGACGGGCATGCCGCTCGTCGTCGACAACCCCGCCGAGCTCGGCGCCGACCGCATCGCCAACGCCGTGGCGGGCTGGCAGCGGCACCACCAAGCGGTCGCCATCGTCGACTTCGGCACCGGCACCAACATCGACGTCGTCAGCGCCAAGGGCGAGTACCTCGGCGGCGCCATCGCGCCCGGCCTCGAGCTCTCGATGGACGCGCTGTTCGCGCGCGCCGCCAAGCTCGCGCGCGTGGAGCTCAAGCGCCCCGAGCGCGCGATCGGCAAGAACACCCACCAGGCGCTCCAGTCGGGGCTGTTGTTCGGCTACGCCGGCCTGGTGGACGCCCTCGTCGACCGCATGAAGGACGAGCTCGGCACCCCCACCCGCGTCCTCGCCACCGGGGGGCTCGCGTTCCTGTTCGAGGGCGTGTCCCGCACCATCGAGAGCTACGACGAGTTCTTGACGCTTGACGGGCTGCGGATCCTCTATAACCTCAACCACGGCGCGCCCGGGCACTCCTCCGAGAACCGCGCCGCCGACAAGCGCGCTGCCGCCAAACGCGCGGCGCCCACCACGAGAAGCTGAACCGACATGTCCGTTCCCACCAACACCGACCGCGGCGCGCGCCGCGACCAGTCCACCACTGACGACGAGGCCCGCGAGCACGAGGCCGCCCATGAGGGCGCCGACGACCACGCCGCCGCCGCCGACGACGAGCACGACGACGACGAGCACGACGACGACCCTGACCGCGAGGGCGACGACCGCGACGCCTCCGGCGACGAGGGCGAGGGCCCCGCGCTGGTCGACGAGAGCCAGTTCACCGACGCTGACGACGACGACGACGACGACGACGACGTGCCCATGCACTTCTCGGCCGTGGCCCACCCCGAGCCCGACGAGGCGCTGCCGCCGCAGCCGGAGTCGAGCGAGCCCCCCGAGATCCCCCTCGACCTCGTCGACGCCGACGCCCTATGGGTGGTGCGGCGCCTGCAAGCCAAGGGCTTCGAGGCCTACCTCACGGGCGGCTGCGTGCGCGACCTGTTGCTCGGGCGCACCCCCAAGGACTTCGACGTGGCCACCGCCGCGCACCCGAACCAGGTGAAGTCGGTGTTCCGCAACTGCCGCCTGGTGGGGCGGCGCTTCCGCTTGGCGCACGTCTTCTTCCCGTCCGGCAAGGTGATCGAGACCGCCACGTTCCGCGCCAACCCCATCGACGAGCTCGACGACCTGCCGTCGGACCTCTTGGTGTCGCGCGACAACGTCTTCGGCACCGTCGAGCAAGACGCGCGCCGCCGCGACCTCACCATCAACGGCCTGTTCTACGACCCGCTCAAGGGCAAAGTGCTCGACTTCGTCGACGGACGCGCCGATCTCGACGCGCGCCTGATCCGCACCATCGGCACGCCCGAGGTGCGCTTTCAGGAAGACCCGGTGCGCATCATCCGCGCCATCAAGTTCGCTACGCGCCTCGGCTTCGCCATCGAGGAGCAGACCCTCGCCGGCATGCGGGCCGCCGTGGGGGGCCTGGTGCGGTGCGCGCCCGCACGGCTGCAGGAGGAGCTGTTGCGCCTGCTCACGTCCGGGCACGCGGCCGCGTCCATGGAGCTGTGCGCCGACGTGGGGGTGAACGCCGCCATCCTGCCCGAGCTCGAGACCGCGCTCGAACAGGCGCTGGAGCCGCGCCCCGTGGTCGTGGCCATGCCCGCGGCCATCGCGGCGACCGAGCCGCCCGTCCTGCCCGAGCCGCCGAACTCCGTCGCCGACGAGCCCTCGAGCGAGGCCGCGAGCGAGCCGCCGGCGCCCGTGGCCGTCGTCGAGACGCGCACCGTGCCGCTGCCCACGCCTACCGAGCGGCGCGCGCGCGCCAAGAAGCTCCTCGAGGCGCTCGACAGCGCGCGCGGCCGCGACCTCGATGTCACCAGCGCCACCGCTTTCGCCGTGCTGCTGGCCCCCGTGTGGGAGGCCATGGCGCCATCCACGTCGTCATTCGACACGTGGCTCGCCGACACCCTGCAGGCCTGGACGGAGCGCTTGCGGCTGACCCGCCACGACAAGGAGCGCCTGCCACAGATCCTCGAGGGCCAGCACGACCTGGTGCCCTCCCGGCGCCGAGGCCAAGCGGGCCGCTCCACGACGCACCGTCCGTCGTTCCGCGAGTCGCTGTTGCTGCTCACGCTGCGGCTGTGGGCCGCGGGCGAGTCGCTCGACGAGGTGGGCCTGTGGAAGGTCATGGCCGCCAATGCCAGCGCCCCCTACAAGCAGCCGCGCCTGAGCGATCGCACGCCGCGCATGCGCGCGGCCACCCACGTGAGCGGCAATGACCGCGGGGGCGGGCGCCGGCGGGATCGCGGCGGGCGGCGACGGCGCCGCTAGCCGCGACGCGGTCAGACCCGCCGGCGCAACGCGCCGGCGAACCGTGAATCGAACCATCGGGTCCGTGCAGCGCGGATCCGGTTGGGAGCTGCATGGTGGGCCGGGGTGAATGGTACGAGCGCATCTATCAGCACTCTGCCGACGGGGTGCTGATTGTCCGCTCGGACGGCGCCATTGTGACGGCGAACCCGTCTGCGTGCCGGATCCTCGGACGCAGCGAGGGCCAGCTCAGGGAAGGCGGCCGCGCCTCCCTCATCGACGACGACGAGTATGTCCGCGAGCACCTCGCTCGGTGGCTCGCCGAGGGCCAGGTGAGCGGCGAGCGCTCCATCGTGCGCCCCGACGGCGGGACGCTGACGGTGGAGTTCACCTCTGGCAAGCTGTCGAGCGAGCCCGATGAGGGCGACCTCGGCTACGTCATCCTGCGAGACGTCACCGCGGTGCGGCGCGCCTCGCAGGCGGCAGCGCGGATCGCGGAGCGCCAGGCGCTGCTCGCCGCAGCGTCGCGCGCGTTCGCGGAAGCCGGCCACGACGAGCGCGCCGTGCTCGACGAGCTGGCGCGCCGGGTCACCGATGCGCTCACCGATAGCTGCCAGGTGCGCATCATCGATGACGACGCCCGCTGGCTGCGCCTGGTCAGCGTGGCCGCGCGCGATGCCGAGGTGGCGGAGGCCTTGCGCGTCGACGATGAGAAGCGGCCGCTGAGCGTCGGCGGCGACTCTCTCACCGCCGGCGTCGTGACGCGCGGTGAGCCGCTGTTCATGCCCGTGGTCGATCAGGACGCGCTGCGCCAGCGCATCCCGGCCGACTACCACGAGACGCTGCGGCGTTTCCCGCAGCGTTCGCTCATGATCCTGCCGCTCCGCGTGGCGGGGCACTGTGTGGGCGGCCTCGCCCTCACCCGCTACCGCGACGGCCAGGCTCCTTTCACCGCCGACGACCTGGCGTTCGCGCAAGACCTCGCAGACCGCGCGGCGCTCATGATGCACAACGCGCGCCTCCTCGAGCGCTCCGGTCGTGAGCTCGATGAGCGGCGCCGCATCGAGCATGAGCGCGAGCTCCTGGCCGCGGTCGTCGAGCAGGCCACCGAGATGGTGATGGTCACCGACAAGCTCGGCGCGCTGCAGTACGTGAACCCCGCCTTTGAGGCGGTCACGGGCTACACGCGCGCGGAGGTGCAAGGGAAAAACCCGCGCATCCTCCGCAGCGGCGCCCAGAGCCCCGAGCAGTACCGCGCCATGTGGGCCGCCATCACCGCCGGCAAGACCTGGCGGGGCCGCCTCATCAACCGCAAGAAGGACGGCTCCTACTACACCGAGGACTCGATCATCGCGCCGGTGCGCGACAGCGCCGGCAACACCGCGGGGTACTTCGCGCTCAAGCGCGACATCACGCGCGACCTCTCGCTCGAGGCGCAGCTCCAGCAAGCCCAGAAGATGGAGGGCATCGGGCGCCTCGCGGGCGGCGTGGCGCACGACTTCAACAACCTACTGTCGGTCATCCTGGGCAGCTCGCGGTTCGTGCTCGACGCGCTGCGCGAGAGCGACCCGCTGCGCGAGGACCTCCTGGAGATCCAGCGGGCCGGCGAGCGCGCCGCGGTGCTGACGCGGCAGCTCCTCGCGTTCAGCCGACGCCAGCCGCTCAAGGCCGAGCCGCTCGACGTCAACCACGTCATCACCGAGATGCGCAAGATGCTCGAGCGCATCCTCGGTGAAGACGTGGAGCTGGTGGAGAGGCTCGCGCCCACCGTCGGCGTCATCAAGGCCGATTCGGGGCAGATCGAGCAGGTCATCATGAACCTGGTGGTGAACGCGCGCGACGCCATGCCGAGCGGCGGTCAGCTCGTCATCGCCACCGACGACGTCGACATCGACGCCGAGTTCGCCGCGGCCCACGGCGGGCTCGATCACGGGCCGCACGTGCGCATCGCCGTCAGCGACACCGGCGTGGGCATGGACGCCAAGACCCAGGCCCGCATCTTCGAGCCGTTCTTCACTACCAAGGGAATCGGCAAGGGGACGGGCCTCGGCTTGTCGACGGTGTACGGCATCGTCACGCAGAGCGGCGGACGCATCCACGTGTACAGCGAGCTCGGCCACGGCACCACGTTCAACGTGTACCTCCCACGTGTCGAGGCAGCGGTCGGCGCGCGCCCGCTGCCCGCCCAGGCGGTGGGTCCGCGCGGCGCCGAGACCGTGCTGCTGGTGGAGGACGACGAGCCGGTGCGGCGCCTCGTGCGTCGCGTGCTCGAGGGCGCGGGCTACCGCGTCATCGCGGCTGCCAACGGCGGCGAGGGCCTGCTCGCGTGCGAGCAGCACCCCGAGGCCATCGACCTGGTGCTCACCGACGTGGTGATGCCGATGATGAGCGGGCCCGACTTCGTGGAGCGCGCGCGCAAGCTGCGCCCGGGCGCGCGGGTGCTCTACATGTCGGGCTACACCGACGACGCCATCGTGCGCCACGGCCTGCTCGACGGCGACGTCGAGTTCGTCAACAAGCCGCTCAGCAACGCCGAGCTGCTCAAGCGCGTGCGCGAGGTGCTCGAGCGCCCGGCGCCCGATCGGTCACGGTAGCGAGCGCGATCAGTAGTTCTCGTGCGCCAGCGACTCCTCGAGTCGCGGGTCCCCGATGGCGATGACCTTGTTCTTGTTCATGAGCCAGCCGAACACGGCCAAGAACGCGCCGGCCACGCCCACCAGTGCCGTGACGTCGAGCCAGTGGATCGCCAGGTGCGGCTCGTGCGCGCCCTCGCCGTGCGCGCCGTACGAGGGCAGCACCAGCCAGTACACGTCGACCACGCGCATCACCAAGGTGTAGATGCAGCCCACGGCGAAGGCCGTGCGGTTGCGCTTCACGTGGCGCGACACCAGGTAGAGGAAGGGGATGAAGAAGTTGGTCACCGGCAGCGCGTAGCTGACGTACTCCCAGCCGCCGACGACGCGAGCCATGTAGTACTCGGTCTCCTCGGGGATGTTGCCGAACCAGATGATGATGAGCTGCGAGACCGCGATGTAGGCCCAGAACACGGTGTGGCCGAACGCGAACTTGCCGAGGTCGTGGTAGTGCTCGGCGTTCACCGCCTTCTTGATCATGCCCGCGCGCTGCAGCGCCATGGTGGCGAGCGAGACGAACGCGTACATCGAGAGGATCGAGCCGGCGAAGAAGTACACGCCGAAGATGGTCGAGTACCAGTGCGGCGTCAGGCCCATCACCCAGTCGATGGCCTGGAAGCTCTGCGTGAGGGCGTAGAAGAAGATGCCGGCGGCCGACACCTTCCAGATCGTGTGGATGACCTTCTTCTTCTCGCCCAGGTCGACGAGCGAGTCGATCTTCACCGACGCGCGGTAGAGGAAGACCGCGAGCACGCTCCAGCCGAGCAGGTAGATGGCGGCTCGGCCGAAGAAGAAGCCGTCCGACAGGAACCAGCGCTTGCGCTCGAGGATCTCGTCGGTCTCGTGGGTCCACGGGTACAGGTCGTGGAAGCCGAGCAGGCCGATGGGCAGCCACAGGAGCACGAACAGCGGCAGCGTGGCCATGGCCGTCTCGGCCACGCGACGCACCACGATGGACCAGCCGGCGCGCACCAGGTGCTGGATGAGCACGAAGCCGAGCGACGCGAGCGCGATGCCCAGCACCAGCTCGTAGGCGAACAGGTACGAGAACATCGCGCGGGACTTGTCGTGCCCGAACGCGCTGCCCAGCGTGGCACCGAGGCCGACCACCGCCATGGCGCCGCCGATCATCGGCAGCTTGGTCCACAGGCTGGTGGGTGGGACGGTGATGTCGGTGGGCTTTTCGATGTGATGGCTCACGTCGTCACCTCGCTCACTTCAGGGTCTTCAGGTAGTCGATCAGGTCGGCGAGCTCCTGATCGGAGAGCGTCACGGGCGGCATCACGGGCGGGAAGCCGGTGACCACCTTGGCCATGGGGGCCGCCAGCGACTCCTTGAGGTACGCCTCGTCGACCGGCGCGGGTCCCTTGTCGGTCTGCTCGGTCTTGCCCCACAGGCCCTTGAAGGTCGGGCCGAGCTTGGGCGAGCCGTCGACGGAGTGGCAGGCGTTGCAGCCCTTGGCGTTGTACACCTTCTCGCCGGGGCTGAGCTTCGACAGGTCGACGCCGCCGCGGGCGCCCTTGGCCGCCTGCGGGTCAGGGTTGTTCGCCTGCAGCGTCACGATGTACGCGACGACGTTCCAGCGATCTTCCTCCGAGAGCTGCGCGGCGTAGCCCGGCATGTTGTCGTTGTTCACGCCGACCGTGATGGCGGCGTAGAGCTGGCCGAGCGCCATGCTGCGCGGGCGCGCGTCGAGCATCGACGGCGCGGGGATCGGATAGTTGCCCGGCGCCGGGCGCGTGGTCACGGTGCCCTTGCCGTCGGCGGCGCGGCCGTGGCACGGCGCGCAGTACACCATCCAGCGGTCCTTGCCGCGCTCGGCCGCGGCCGCGTTGGCCGTGTACGCCGCGGGGAAGTCCTGCGTCGGCTGGCCATCGGCGCCGAGGCCGCGCGAGAACGCGTCGTCCTCGTGCAGGAAGCCGCGCGCCACCGTCCCCTCCACGGGCAGGCGCATGGACAGCCCGTCGGCGAAGAACGCGTTCTTGGTGAACGCCTTGGCCTTGTCCTGGGTGTCCATGTTCGGGTTCAAGTGCACGGGCGGCTTGTCGGACGTCCAGCCGCGGCAGCCCGCGAGCGAGACAGCGCCGAGCGCGAGCACGCCGATCGAGAGGAGGAAGCCAGCACGGCTCAGGTCGGTGCGGTTCATGTCAGTCCTCCAGCTCCTCGACGCTGCTGGCCCCGGTGTCTTTCAGGAGCGCCTCGGCTGCCGCCGGATCGAACTGCGGGTCGCGACGCTCGATCATGATGAAGAACTTGTCGTCGGTGACGCGGGCGAAGGTCCGCGACGAGAACGCGGGGTGGTGGTAGCGCGGCAGGCCGTTGAGCACCCAGTTGCCGAAGAACGCCGTCAAGCACGCCGACAGCACCGTGGCCTCGTACCAGCACGGCACATAGGCCGGGATGGAGAACAGCGGCTTGCCGGCGAGGATGAACGGGTACGCGTACACCATCGCCCAGATCTGGAAGAAGAACATGAAGATGCTGCCCGAGACGGCGATGCCCAGCACCCACCAGGGCAGCGTGGACGGCCTCAAGCCCATCGCTCGGTCGAGCCCGTGCACGGGGAAGGGCGAGCACGCGTCCCACTTGGTGTAGCCCGCGTCGCGCACGCGCTCGCACGCCGCGTACAGCTGCGCCGGGTTCTCGTACTCGGCGAGCAATCCGAATGACGACATCTCAGTGCCCTCCCTTCGCGTGGGCGTAGCCCTCCCAGTGGGGGTTGGCCTGCGGCAGGATCGTCTTCACCTCGGAGATCGCGATCACCGGGAAGAAGCGGATGAACAGCAAGAACAGGAACAGGAAGAGGCCGAACGTGCCCGCCAAGAACAGCACCTCGGTGCGGGGCACGAAGTACTCCCACGACGACGGCAGCGCGTCCCGGTGGAGCGACGTCACGGTGATGACGAAGCGCTCGAACCACATGCCGGTGTTGACCAGCGCCGCGACGATCCAGCTCAGCCACAGGTTGGTGCGCAGCTTCTTGAACCAGAAGAGCTGCGGCGAGAGCACGTTGCAGCCGAGCATGATCCAGTACGCCCACCAGTACGGGCCGAAGGCGCGGTTGATGAACGTGAAGCCCTCGTACTCGTTGCCCGAGTAGGCAGCGACGAAGAACTCCATGCCGTACGCGTAGCCCACCAGGCTGCCCGTCAGCAGGATGATCTTGTTCATGTTCTCGATGTGCCGAATGGTGATGATGTCCTTCAGCCCGAGCCACGCGCGCGCCGGGATGATCAGGTTCTGCACCATGGCGAAGCCGCCGAAGATCGCGCCGGCCACGAAGTAGGGCGGGAAGATCGTGGTGTGCCAGCCGGGGAGCTGCGAGACCGCGAAGTCGAAGCTCACCACCGAGTGCACCGAGAGCACCAGCGGCGCCGAGAACGCGGCCAGGATCTGGTAGGCCTTCTCGTAGGTCACCCAGTGACGGGCCGAGCCGCGCCAGCCAAGCGCGAGCGCCCCGTAGAAGAGCTGGCGCCACTTGACCGTGGCGCGGTCACGCAGCGTGGCGAAGTCCGGTACCAGACCCGTGAACCAGAACAGCAGCGACACGGTGAAATACGTGTTGACGGCGAACACGTCCCACTCGAGCGGCGAGCGGAAGTTCGGCCACAGCTGCATCTGGTTCGGGATGGGGAACAGGAAGTAGTCGAGCCAGATGCGGCCGGTGTGCAGCACCACGCACGATGCCGCGCAGATGACGGCGAAGATCGTCATCGCCTCCGCGTAGCGGTTCACGCCCATGCGCCACTTCTGCCGGAACAGGTAGAGGATGGCGGAGATGAGCGTGCCCGCGTGGCCGATACCGACCCAGAACACGAAGTTGACGATGTCCCACGCCCACGACACGGGGTTGTTGTTGCCCCAGATGCCCGGGCCCTCCCAGAACAGCCAGCCCACGTAGCCACCGAAGAGCAGGAAGCCGGCGAAGGCGAGCAAGAGGCCGAACACGAAGGTGCTCGGCGTCTTCATGAGCGGCAGCTCGTTGCCGCGGCACACCGCCTCGGTGATGTAGTGGAAGTCGCGATCGCCGCGGACCAGCGGCTCGCGCCCCTCGATGGGGTCCTCGAGCACGATGTCGCCGCGCACGTTCGGGTCGTCGGGGAGCGCGAGGCTCGTGGATGGTGCTGCGTTGGCCATGGCTCAGCCCAGCTCCTCGTTGGTGTTGCGGATTCGGGCCAGGAACGTGGTGCGCGGGCGCGCGTTCAGCTCTTGAAGCATCTCGTAGTTGCGCTCGGCGAGCTTGAGCTTGGCCACGCGCGATGTCGGATCGTTGATGTTGCCGAACACGATGGCGCCCGTGGGACAGGTCTGCTCGCACGCGGGCGTGACGGCACCGTCGGGGAGCTTCTTTCGATCCTCGCCGCGGCGCTTGGCCGCGATCTTCGCCTCTTCGATGCGCTGCGTGCAGTACGTGCACTTCTCCATGGTGCCGCGGTAGCGCACGGTCACGTTGGGGTTGCGCTGCAGCGCCAGGGTCTTCACGCGCTGCGCCATCGGCTCGTTCCGGTAGATGTTGCCGGTGGTGGTGAAGTCCAGGTAGTTGAAGCGCCGCACCTTGTACGGACAGTTGTTCGAGCAGTAGCGCGTGCCGATGCAGCGGTTGTAGGCCATCGAGTTGAGGCCCTCTTCGTCGTGCACGGTGGCGCTGACGGGGCACACCGACTCACACGGCGCCATCTCGCACTGCATGCAGTTGACCGGCTGGTGCGCGGCCTGCGGCTCGTCGACGTCGCCCACGAAGTACCGGTCGATGCGCATCCAGTGCATCTCCCGGCCCATGAGGACCTCGGTGCGCCCGACGGCCGGGATGTTGTTCTCGGCCTGGCACGCGACCACGCACGCGTCGCAGCCGGTGCACGCCGACAGGTCGATGACCATGCCCCACTGCTGGCCGTCATAGATGACGTCGTTGGTAGGCTGGAGCGGCTTGCCGGGCGCGGTGCTGCCCTTGGGCGTGATGGCGATGAGGTTCTCGGGGATGTCGCCCTTGCGCACCACCTCCGGGTCCTTGGCGAACGCCGGCGCCGTGGTGCTGCGGAAGTGCGCGCGGTTCGCCTGCCCGAGCTTGCGGCCCTCGCCTTGCGCCTTGGCGGCGGCCACGAAGGTGAGCTCGTTGAACGGATCGCCGGGCACCGTGAAGTGCTCTTGCGTGGTGCACAGCTGCGCGCGCGTGCCGGTGCGCGACAGCTTCACGCCCGTGACCAGCAGCGTGTCGGCCGCGAGCACCGGCGCCGGGTCGACGCCATGGCCCACGGGCACGCTGGGGTCGGGCTGGTGGAACGTCGACGAGTCGAGGCCCGCGCCCTTGGCGATCTCGCCGCCGGCGCGCTTGCCGTAGCCCCACGCCAGCGCCACCGTGTGCTTGTCGAAGCCGGGGAACACGAACGCCGGCGCCTTGAAGCTGGCGCCACCGGCGCTCACCTCGACCACGTCGGTGCCGTAGCCGTTGGCCGCGGCGCCGGCGGTGACGCCCAGGTCGGCCGCCAGGCTCGGCGCCATGATGACGGCGTTGTCCCAGCACAGCTTGGTCATGCTGTCGGGCAGCTCTTGGCACCACGACACGTTGGCCAGGCGACCATCGAGCAGGTGCCCGCGCAGCACGACCAGCTCGAGCGCGTCCTTGGTGGGCGCGCTCGCCTTGATGGCGGCGAACGCCGTCGCCACCGCCGCGCCCTGCACCACGGCCGCGCCGGGCGCGCGCGCGGTGGCGGGGATGACGCCGTCGTGCAGCGCCTTGCGCCAGGCCTTGTCACCCAGGCTGGCCCAGGTCTCTTGCACCAGCTTACGGTCGCTGGTCTCGGCGCTGCCCGTGAGCTGCGCCAAGAGCGACACCGCGGCGCGCGCGCCGTGCAGCGGCAGGATGAGCGGCTGCACGATGGCGGCGGTGCCGTCCCACGCGCGCGCGTCGCCCCAGCTCTCGAGGAAGTGCGCCAACGGCACGTGCCAGGTGGCGGCCGCGCCGGTCTCGTCGAGCATGACGCCCGCGTGCACCACCACCTTGGCCTTCTTCATGGCCTCGGCGAAGGCCTTGGCGCCGGGCGCGGTGTAGGCCGGGTTGGCGTCGAAGATCACCAGCGTGTCGACGCTGCCCGCGCCGAGCTCCTTGGTGAGCGCGGCCAGCGAGTCGGCGTGCGACACGCGCGGGGCGGCGCCCGCCGCCACGGTCACCTTGAGCGCGCCGCTGTCGACGGCGCCAAGCGCGACGTTGATGGCGTGCGCCAGCGCGTGCACGGCCGCAGGCTGCCGCTCACCCACGAACACCAGGCCCTTGCCGCGGTTGGCGGCGAGGTCCTTGGCCACGGCCGCGAGCCACTTCTCGGAGCCCGCGGGCGGCGCGCCTTGCACGGCGGCGTCGCCGAGCGCCACGCCGTGCTTGCCCGACAGCTCGGCGGCGAGCGCTGCCAGGAAGGCGGGCGCCTGACCCGACGCCAGGCGCAGACGATGGTCGGCGGTGGCGCCGGTGCGCGAGAACACGCCCTCGGCGACATAGAGGCGGTTGCCCGGCAGGCCGACCTCGTCACCGTGGGCGGGGCGGCGGTTCTTGCCGAACTGCCGCGCGAGGCGCACGTGATCGGGGCCCTCGATGAGGAAGTCGGAGTCCACGGCCACGACGACCTTCACGCCCTCGAGGTCGTGATGCGCGCGCGCGCCGGCGCCGAACGCCAGCTCGGCGCCCTGCGCCGCGCGATCGGGCGCCAGGGGATCCCAGCGATAGACCTTCGCGTTCGGCATCTTGCCGAGGGCCGCGGCCATCACGCGATCGAAGGTGGGCGCCTCGGCGTCCTCGACGAGGAACGCCAAGCCCTGCCCGCCCTTGCCGGCGAACGCGTCGCTGGTGGCCTTGGCGAACGTGTCCCAATCGGCCCACGTGACCGCCTTGCCGTCCTTGTGCGGCGCGCCCTTGCGATCGGGATCGTAGAGCTTGAGCACCTCGGCCTGCGCCCATGCGTCGGTGGCGCCGAGGCTCGCCGGGTGCAGCGGGTTACCCTCGATCTTGGTCGGGCGGCCCTCGTGCGCCTCGACCACGAGGCCCATGGCGCCCTCGGAGCGCGGCTGCACCGTCGCGTAGTAGTTGGCGATGCCGGGGATGATCTCCTCGGGCTGCTTGGCGTACGGGAGGATCTCCTCCTCGGGCCGGCGGAAGCATGCGGCGCCGAGCCCGGCCAGCGCCATGGAGGCGCCGGCGAGCTTCAGCACGTCGCGGCGCTGCATCGCGAGCGCCTCACCCTGCGGCGCGGGCCCGTGCTTGAACTCGTCGCCGATGCCCGCCAGCACGGCCTCGTCGCCGCGCCGGTGCTCGATGGACCGCCACGCCGTGCGCTGCTCGCTCGCGGTGGCCTTGGGATCGTTTCGCTCGCTCATGGTGTTCTCGCGATGAAGGGGGTGATCCGGTGGGTGATCAGCGGTGGCAGCCGTTGCACGACGCCGTGGCGCGCGTCTCGAGCGTGCCGTCCTCGCGCCACTTGAAGGCCTGGGTGCGGCTGCCAGGCGGGTTCAGCGTCTTGGCGATCTGGATCGCCTTCAGGCGCCACGCGTCGTCGCCGCGCCAGAGCATGTCGGTGACCTTGTCGGTGGGCCGCAGGTTGGCGGCGGGGTTGTCGTGGCAGTCGAGGCACCACCCCATCGACAGCGGCTCGCGCTGCTCCACCACGGCCATCTCGTCGATGCGCCCGTGACACGTGACGCAGCCGATGGCCGCGCGGTTGTCACCCACGCCGAGCTGCACGTGCGCCGAGTGGTTGAAGAAGGCGTAGTCGGGCACCTTGTGGACGCGCTTCCAGCCCACGGGCGTGCCGTTGTCCCAGCTGTCGCGCAGCGGCTTGAGCGCCGCCGAGTCCTTGCGCGCGTGGCGATGGCAGTTCATGCACACCTGCGTCGACGGCACGCCCGCATGCGCGCTCTTCTCGACGGTGTGGTGGCAGTAGCGGCAGTCGATCTGCATCTCGCCCGCATGCAGCTTGTGGCTGTACGGGATGGGCTGCACGGGCGCGTAGCCGACGTCGGTGTGCGCGGGTGCGAACCAGTACCAGACGACGAAGGTGGCGAGCACGCCACCGCCAAGGACCGTGGCGGTCCCGATCTGCGGCAGCGAGTTGGTCCATCGGCGGAAGATCTGGGCCATGGCAGGGGCTCCGGTGCAGCGCGCGTGTCGCGCGTGCCCGACCGAAGGTGCGGCCGGGCGCGCGCGGACTACCCGAAGTCGCGGCGCGTCACAAGGACGAACCTACGGTCGGTCGATCAGCGGTGCTTGCGGATGCGGTCGCGTGGGTCAGGCGACCCCGCGCCAGTCTGCCGCGCGCGCGGCAAGTTGCCGCACTTCGACGGCGGACCCGCGCCTGCTCAGGGGTTCGGGCCGTGCTTGGCGAGCAAGCGCGCGGCCGACACCAGCGCCGTGCGCCCGCCATCGTCGGCGCTCCAATAGCCGCGCACGTCACCGTTTTGATCCACGAGCGCGAGCTTGCCCGAGTGCACGATGTCGTAGACGTCGCCGCCCACGCGCTCGCGGTCGCCCATGCCGAGGAGGAAGCGCTTGACCGCGATCTCCTTGATGAGCTCGCGATCGCCGGTGAGGAATTTCCAGCGACCACCGGGGGCCTGCAGCTTGCGCGCGTAGGCGGCCAGCACCTCGGGCGTGTCGTGCTCGGGGTCGACGGTGAACGACACCAGCAGCACGGGGGTCTCGCCGGCGTCGTCGCCGAGATCCTCAACCTGCGGCAGGATCTTCGCGGTCTCCGCCTGCAGCGTCGGGCAGATGCTCGGGCAGCGCGCGAAGAAGAAGTTCGCCACCCACACCTTGCCCTTGAGGTCGGCGCTGGAGAACGCGCGGCCCGCCTCGTCGGTGAGCTCGAAGTTGCCGACGCTGGTGATGGGCTCGGGCGCGTGCAGCGACGCGCGCTGCAACAGGGGCAGCACCGTGAGCGCGGTGGCGCCCACCACGAAGCCGATCACCCACGGGTTGCGCCACGGGGGCGGGCGGCGGGCGGCGGGAGCGGCGGCGTCGGACATGTGAGCAACCTCACGAGAACGCGAGCCGATCGAGCGCGAGGGCGCCGAACAGCACGGTCTGATAGACGAGGCTCGCGAGGAACACGCGCCGCGACCACTCGTCGACGCGCGCGCGCCCGCGGCCGCCGCCGCGCAGCGCCAGCGCCACGATCCACGCGCCGAGCACCACGGCCACCGCCGCGTACGCCGGCCCGCCCACGCCGAGCGGCCACAGCGCCACGCCCATGACCGCCAGCGCGATCGACGTCGCCACCAGCGCAAAGCGCGCGACCTCGAGGCCGGCCACGGCCGACAGCACGTGGTGCCCAGCGTTCACATAGTCGCGCTCCCGGTAGAGCGAGATGGCGAGGAAGTGCGGCAGCTGCCAGAGGAAGGCCACCGCAAAGAGCGACAGTCCCACGCGCTCGAAGCTGTCCGCCACCGCGGTGGACCCGAGGAGCGCCGGCATCGCGCCGGGGACCGCGCCCACCACCAGCGCCCACGGGCTCGTGCGCTTCATGGGCGTGTACACGAGCACATAGACGAAGAGCGAGAACGCCGCGAGGCCCGCCGTGAGCGGGCCGCCGTGCAACCACAACAGGGGCAGCGACGAAAACGACAGCGCGAGCCCGAGCGCCAGCGCCGCGCCCGACGGCAGGCGGCGCGCCGGCAGGGGCCGCGACGCCGTGCGCTCCATGAGCGCGTCGACGTCGCGCTCGAGCCACATGTTGAGCGCGCCCGCGCCGCCCACCACCAGCGCCATGCCCAAGAGCACCAGCGCGGCGTCGGCGAGGGCGATGGCGCCGGGCGACAGCAACATGGCGCCACCGCCGACGATCAAGGTCATGGCGGTGATGCGCGGCTTGGTGAGCGCGAGCAGGTCGACGAGCGCGGAGGCGGGCGCCGCCGTGCGGGGCGCTGGCGCGGCGATGGAGGGCGCGGCGAGGGGCGCGGCGGCGTCGGCCATGGTGCGCCAGGCTAGCGATGGCCGGCGCAGCGTCAAGCGGGCGCGACTGATCCGCGTCGACACCCCAGCGTCGAAACGCACTCCGCCTGTGCGGATGCGCCATACTGCTGCGCACATGCGCACGCTCTACCCGCCGACCGAGCCCTTCGACGTGTTCCGCATGCGGGTGTCGCCGCTGCATGAGCTCTATGTCGAGCAGGCCGGCAACCCGCACGGCACGCCGGTGGTGTTTTTTCACGGCGGCCCCGGCGGCGGCCTCGATCCCATGCACCGTCGCTACTTCGATCCCGCGCGCTACCGCGTGGTGCTCTTCGATCAACGCGGCACCGGCAAGAGCACGCCGCACGCGTGCCTCGACGACAACACCACCTGGCACCTGGTGGCCGACGCCGAGGCCATCCGCGAGCGCCTCGCCATCGAGCGCTGGCACGTGTTCGGCGGCTCCTGGGGCAGCACGCTGGCGCTCGCCTACGCCGTCACGCACCCGGCCCGCGTCAGGAGCCTCACGTTGCGCGGCGTGTTCCTGTTGCGCAAGGCCGAGATCGATTGGTTCTACCAAGAGGGCGCGTCGTGGATCTTCCCCGACGCGTGGGAGCGCTACCTCGAGCCCATCCCCGTCGACGAGCGCGGCGACCTGTTGTCGGCCTACTACCGGCGCCTCACCAGCGGCGACGCGAGCGTCGAGGCCGCATGCGCGCGCGCCTGGAGCACGTGGGAGGGCGCCACCTCCAAGCTCATCCCCGACGAGGGCTTGGTGCTGCGCTGCGCCGGCGACCTGTTCGCGCGCCAGCTCGCGCGCATCGAGGCGCACTACTTCGTCAACCGCGGCTTCTTCGAGAGAGACGGCTGGCTGCTCGACGAGGCGAAGGCCAAGCTCGGCGGCATCCCCGTGGTGATGGTGCAGGGGCGCTACGACGTGGTGTGCCCGGCCAAGAGCGCGTGGGACCTCAAGCGCGCCCTGCCCGCCGCCGAGCTGCGCATGATCCCCGACGCCGGGCATGCGTCGAGCGAGGTGGGCATCGTTGACGCGCTGGTGGAGGCGACGGATCGGTTCGCGCTCGGGTAGCGCGTCTCAAGCTCCGAACCGCAAGAACGCGCTCGCCACCAGCACCACCACCGCGAGCTTGAGGCAGGTCTCGCACAGCGCCTTGCGCCGCGCGCGCTTCGCGAAGAATTCCTTCTCCTGCTCGGCGGGCGGCGCCATGTCGGGCGCGAAGCCCGCGAACAGCACGCGCAGGCGCGGGTTCAAGCGGAAGAAGATGACGCCCATGATCACCATCATGCCCGCGATGGCCACGAGCTTGGCCACGAGCGCCACCAGCGCCACGACGTGCACCTCGCGCACGGCGCCGTGGAACGCATAGTGCGTGAGCGGCATGCCGATGCCCGTGAGCCACAGCGTGGTCATGAACGCGATGCAGTAGGGCGCGTTGCCCTGCAGCGTGTCCTCCACGACCTTGTCGAGTTGGTAGGAGAGCTTGGGCCCGTACTGGCCGCGCTGCACCACCAGCGCGCGGTTGTAGAAGGGCGCCGCCGCGCAGCCCACCAGCGCGATGTTGTGCAGCGCCAACAGCACCGATTGGATCACTTGTTCCGTCATGTGGTCGCCCTCCCCGCGGGTTCGCTCAGAACACCAGCACGCGCTCGGCCCACAGCGTCCACGCCGTGAGCTCGTCGAGCGTGCTGCGCTTGGTGCCGTCGACCAGCTCGGCCTCGGTGATGCCACGCGCGTCCATGCACGTGCCGCAGATGCCCACGCCGGCGCCGCGCGTGGCCACCGACCGCACCATGCGCTCGATGTTGTAGTAGCCGTCGGGCGTCTTCTGGCCGCGCTTAGCGCACGCGGCGGCGTCGCCCATCAGGAAGACGCGCACCTCCTGGCCCTCGGCCTTGATGAGGCTGCCTGCCAGGCGCAGCCCGTTGTAGCTGCGCTCGGTGCCGTAGGGGGGGTCGTTCAGGATCAGCAGCGTTTTGCTCATGGCAGCTCCGGTGATGTGTCGACGACGACGGGCAAGCCGCGCGCGCCAATCGGGCACGCCGTCGGGCGGGGGGTGCGCCGTCGGCATCCGCCGACGTTCCGTGCACCTATGGACCTGAATCGCAGTCCCCTGGCACGGGGTCAACGGCGCCGCCGGTCCCCACACTGCCTCCCGGCTCCACACCGTGCGGTGTACCGTGCCGCCGCCCATGCCCCTGCACACCCGCATCCTCCTCGGCCTCCTCGTGGGCGCGGCGCTCGGCGCCGCCGCCAACCTCGGCCTCGGCCCCAAGAGCGACGCCGTGGTGCTCCTCAACACGTGGGTCGCGGGCCCCATCGGCCAGGTGTTCCTGCGCCTGATGTTCATGGTGGTGATGCCGCTGGTGTTCGCCTCCATCGTGCTCGGGGTCGCCGGCATCGGAGACCTGCGCCGCGTGGGCCGCCTCGGCGGCAAGACGCTCAGCTACTTCCTCGTGAGCACGGCGGTCGCGGGCACGCTCGGGCTGGTGCTCGCGCGCCTGGTGGCGCCGGGCGCCGGGCTCGATCCGGCGGTGCGCCTCGAGCTCATGGCCACCTACGCGGGCGACGCGTCGGCCAAGGTGGCGGCCGCCAAGTCGGGAGGCGTGAGCATCGACACCTTCGTCGGCATCGTCACCAAGAACCCCCTCAAGAGCGCCGTCGACGGCGACATGCTCGGCGTCATCTTCTTCGCGCTCACCTTCGGCGCCGCGCTCACGCTCATCGACAAGGCGCGCGCGCGGCCGCTCATCGACGTGCTGGGCGGCGTCAACGACGTCATGGTGAAGCTGGTGGCGCTGGCCATGCGCCTGGCGCCCGCCGGCGTCGCCATGCTCATCTTCGGCGTCACCTCGCGCTTTGGCTTCGCGCTCCTGCGTCCGCTCGGGGCGTTCGCGGCGCTGGTGCTCGCCGGCCTGGCCCTCCACGCCGCCCTCCTCATCCTCGTGGTGGTGCGCGGGCTCGTGGGCCTGCCGCCCGCGGTGTTCTTGGGGCGCGTGCGGTCGGCGCTGGTGACCGCTTTCTCCACGTCGTCGTCGAGCGCCACCTTGCCCACCAACATCGCCGTGGCCGAGGACCAGCTCGGCGTGCCCGCCAAGATCGCGGGCTTCGTGCTGCCGCTCGGCGCCACGCTGTGCATGAACGGTACGGCGCTGTTCGAGGGCGTCACGGTGCTGTTCTTGTGCCAGGTGTTCGGCGTCGAGCTCACGGTGGCGCAGATGGGCTTGGTGGTGATGCTCACCGTCATCACCGCCGTGGGCGCGGCCGGCGTGCCGGGCGGCTCCATCCCGCTCCTCATCGGCGTGCTCGCGATGTTCGGCGTGCCAGGCGAGGGCATCGCCGTGGTGCTCGGCGTCGATCGCATCCTCGACATGGCGCGCACCACCGTGAACGTGCTCGGCGATCTCACCTGCGTCACGCTGGTGGCGAAGAGCGAGGGCGCGTGGGATCCCGCGCGCCTGCCCGCGCTCACCGCCCGGCCCCTCGACGCGAGCCCGGGGTGGCCCGCGCCCGACGAGGTCGCGCCGCGCGGCCCGTGAGCGCGCGTTACCCGCGCTTCGCCAGCATGCGCTGCGCGGTCACATAGCTCCACGCCATGATCGACTCGCTCGGATCCACGGACACGACCGTGGGGAACGCGCTCGGATCGGCCACGTACAGCCCCGGCGTGCTCCACACCTCGCCGTCGCTGTTGGCCACCGAGGTCTCGGGCGACGCCCCCATGCGCGCGGCGCCCGCGGGGTGGGGCGCTGCGTAGAAGATCGAGCCCGGCGACAGGTCCACGGCGGCCACCGCGGCGTCGATCTCGCGCTCGTCCCTGATGCGCGCGCCCACCACCCATCTGCCGTCGACGCGGCGCAGGGTCCGGTCGGGGATGATCACCTCGCGCGCGCCGGCAGCCAGCAGGATGCGCGCGTGCCACGTGATCGAGCGCCGGAACTTCTCGGCGTCCTCGCCCACGAGGGGGAAGTCCCACAGCGGCTGCCCGTCGGCGCCGACGGCCACGGTGCCGGCAAAGCGCTCGTCGATCCACGACGTCACCGCGGCGATCTTCGGCGCCAGCGCCATCAGGTCGCGGTGCCCCTCGCCGAAGCCCGGCAGGCACGCGGCCATCGACGCTGGCTGTAGCTGGTCCGGGTAGAGCAGGAAGCCGCCGTCGAGGTAACGCCCCTGCTCGTCGTAGCGCGCCAAGCGGTGCTGGAAGCACCCCACCGCCGCGGGGATGTTGCGCCACTGCACCACGTCGTCGTCGAAGAGGCCCAGGGTGCGCATGCCGGGGTTCATCTGCAGGTTCCGGCCCAGCTGCCCCGACGGGTCGGGGATGCCCGAGCGCATCAAGAGCGGCGCGGTGAAGAAGCCGCCCGCGGCGACCACCACCGCGCGGCGCGCCGTGACGGTCAGCGTGCGGCCGCTCGGCGCGTTGCGCGCGCGATCGAGGAAGCGCGCGCGCACGCCCACGGCGCGGCCGCCTTCCACGAGGACGCGCTCGACCTCGCAGTCGGCGAACAGACGCGCGCCGCGCGCCAGCGCCTCGGGCACGTACGTGACGAGCTGGCTCTGCTTGGCGTCGTAGGCGCAGCCCTGCATGCAGTAGCCCGAACGCACGCAGCCCTTGCGCGCCTGGCGCACGCGCTCCACCTCGAGGCCGACCTTGGAGGCGCCCTCGAGGAACAGCCAGTTGTTGCGGTTCCGCAGCTCGTCGGGCGCCTCATGGACGTTGAGGTCGCGCTCGATCTTCTCGAACCACGGCACGAGCTCGTCATAGGAGCGGTGCTCCACGCCGTGCTCGCGCGCGAACAGCTCACAGCGATCGCGCGGCAGCCGGTGCGAGTCGGCCCAATAATGCACGCTGGCGCCGCCCACGTTGTTGCCGCCGAGCACGGCGGTGCCGCCGTCCGTGGTGGTGTCGAGGCCGCGCCCGGCGCCGAGCTTGGCCATCATGTCGTCTTCGCGCTGATCGAAGTCGCCGCGCTCGGCCAGGTAGAGCCCGCCGCGCTCGAGCACCAGCACCGACCACCCCGCGCCCGCGAGCTCCTTGGCCACCACGGCGCCGCCGCAGCCCGAGCCGATGACCACGGCGTCGACGTCCTCGCGCCGGTCGCCGGTCACGCGGTCTCCCTCGAGGATGCGCTCCACGAGCTCGGGCCTCATCCGGCCGCCCGCGTGAGCGCGACACTCGAGGAGTCGGCGGCGGGCGGCGAGCGGTGACCCACCAGCGGTCCCGCGTAGCCGATGCCCGGCCACGTGCGCTCGTCGACATACGTGAAGAACAGCGCCAGGATGCGCATGCCGCCCACGCACGAGCGCTCGAGCGCGCCGCCGCTCCACATCTCGGCCAAGCGCTCGTCGCGTCCGCCCTCGTCGAGGGCGCAGAACCGGGACGCGTGGCCATGAGCCAGGCCGCCGTGCTCGACCACGAACAAGGCACCCTTGACGTCGTCGGTGAGCTTGCCGCGCAGGAACACGAGCTCGCGATCGATGCGCCGCGCGACGCCGAGCTCCCGCGCCGACGGTAGCCCCGCGGCCGCGGGCGCCAGGCGATCGCACAGCGCCGTCAACACGGCCAGCTCCTTGACGGTGAGCCGCGCGGGCGTCGGCACGGTGCCGTCGGCGTCGGCGACGAGGGCGCGGTACGCCGCGGGATCGCCGCGCATGACGAGCGCGGCGCCCGCCCCGAGCGCCGCCAGCGCGCTCGCCGAGCCGACCAAGAAGCCGCGCCGCGAGAACGCGGCGAGCGAGCGCGCCGGTCGTGGGTCCACGCCCGTCACGCTACCCGATTGCCCTGGGGCGCGCAGCGCCCCATGCGGTGCGCGCGAGCCAGGAGCGAGTATGCACGGCGGCGACATCGTTGGTGAGGTCTTGCTGGCGCACGGCGTGCGCAACCTGTTCACGCTCATCGGCGGCCACATCTCGCCCATCCTCGTGGGCGCCAAGCAGCGCGGCATTCGGGTCATCGACGTGCGCGACGAGGTGACCGCCGTGTTCGCCGCCGACGCCAGCGCGCGCCTCACGGGCGTGCCCGGCGTCGCGGCGGTCACCGCGGGCCCCGGCTGCACCAACGTCATCACCGCCGTGAAGAACGCCGAGCTCGCCGAGTCGCCGGTGGTCGTGCTCGGCGGCGCCACCGCCACGCTCTTGAAGGGGCGCGGCGCGCTGCAAGACATCGATCAGCTCGCGCTCTTTCAGCCCTGCACCAAGTGGTGCGGCCGCGCCACCAAGGTGCGTGAGATCGCCCCGCTCCTCGTGGAGGCGTTCGCGCGCGCCCGGAGCGGCGTGCCCGGGCCGGTGTTCCTCGAGCTGCCCATCGATCTGCTCTACCCCGAGGAGACGGTGCGCTCGTGGACGCTGGCCAAGGGCCAGGGCAAGACGATCCCCGAGCGGGCCCTCGGGCTCTACCTCAAGCGGCACCTCGAGGGGGTGTTCGCCGACGTGCCGCGCGACGCCGCGGCCGTGCGCGCGCGCCCCGACCACGTCGAGGTGCGCGTGCCGCCGCACCACAAGGTGAAGGCCGCCGCCGATGCGCTCGAGCAGGCCGAGCGCCCGGTGATCGTGGTGGGGAGCCAGACCATGGCCGAGCCCGCCCGCGCCTACGACGTGGCGCGCGCGCTCGAGCGCATCGGCGCGCCCGTGTTCCTGAGCGGCATGGCGCGCGGCCTGCTCGGCCGCGGCCACGCGCTGCAAGTGCGTCACAAGCGCAAGGAGGCGCTGCGCGAGGCCGACGTCGTCATTCTGGCCGGCACGCCCGCCGACTTCCGCCTCGACTACGGCATGCACATCGCGCGCAAGGCCACGTACGTCGCCGCCGGGCGCGATCCGCGCGTGCTGCACAAGAACCGCTGGCCGCAGATCGCCGCGGCCGGCGACGCGGGCGCGTTCTTGGTGGGGCTCGCCACCGAGCTCGGCGACGCCGACCGCTACCAGCCGTGGCGCCAGCGACTCCAGGCCCGCGACGGCGAGCGCGACCGCCAGATCGCCGCCGACGCCTCGGCGGCGTGCAAGGGCGGCGTCAACCCGCTGGCCTTCTGCCGCGCCCTCGACGAGGCGCTCGCCCCCGATGCCGTGCTCATCGCCGACGGCGGCGACTTCGTGGGCACGGCGGCCTACATCCTGCGGCCGCGCGCGCCGCTCTCCTGGCTCGACCCGGGCGTGTTCGGCACCCTCGGCGTCGGCGCCGGCTTCGCCATCGGCTCGAAGGCCCTGCGCCCCGAGCGCGAGCACTGGCTCATCTTCGGCGACGGCTCGTTTGGCTGGTCCATGGCCGAGCTCGACACGCTGGTGCGCCAGCGCCTGCCCGTCATCGCCGTCATCGGCAACG
The DNA here is from genome assembly GCA_964580865.1 of uncultured Myxococcales bacterium. Classification (GTDB taxonomy): domain Bacteria; phylum Myxococcota; class UBA727; order UBA727; family VGSZ01; genus JACOUT01. The sequence goes on from CAZONM010000005.1 coordinate 32,266, forward strand.
ACGCCTGCTGGACGCAGATCGCGCGCGACCAGGTGGATCTCTTGAAGGACGACGTCGCCACCGTGCTCGCGCGCTCGGACTACCACAAGGTGTGCGAGGCGCTCGGCGGCAAGGGCATCGCCATCACCCACGAGGACCAGTGCGGATCCGCGCTGCGCCAGGCCAAGGCCTGGGCCGCCGAGGGCTACCCGGTGGTCGTGAACGTGCACATCGGCACCACCGACTTCCGCAAGGGATCCATCTCGGTGTGAGCGACACGGCGCACGCATACCTGAGCGCATCGGTCATCGAGCGGATCCGCGGGCCGGCGACGTGACCGGCGCCCCGGACCAGGGCGTGCCCCGGGCGCCATGGGCGTGCTAAAGCCTTGGTGATGCGCGCGCGCTCTTCCCTGCTCGTCGCCACCGCTGGGCTCCTGGCCGGCGCCATGGCGGTCGTCGCCTGCACGCCGGAGCCCGGCGAACCGCCGCCCATGACCAAGGGCTTTGGCGACGACTTCGCCACCACCGAGCACGAGGACTACTTCCCCATCGGACCCACCGCCAAGCACGCGCTCTCCGGCACCATCACGTGCAACGCGTGCCACGACGGCTTCGACAGCTTTCAGGGCTTCACCTGCCTTGGCTGCCATGCGCGCAACACCTCGGCCGAGGACGCGCTCAAGGACATCCACGCCGACTATGACGCCGCGTTCCGCCTCGACGACAACTACTGCTACCGCTGTCATCCAACCGGCCAGCGCTTCGCCAGTGGCGGCGGTGACGAGGGCGAGGGCGAGGGGGATGCGTGGAACATCTCGCCTGCCGAGCACGGGCAGTATTTCCCGATCGATCCAGCAACGAGCGACACGCACAGCGGCCTTCGGTGCGGCCAATGCCACGCCGACAATGGTGGCGACCCAACGCTCACCTCGTGCAAGAACTGCCACGGCTCCGCAGATCACTCGGACCCGGGGCTCGTGCAGATCTACGACGCGCACAACACCGAGGCCGGCTGCCTCGAGTGTCACGCCGCCACCCCCATCAACCCAGCGATCAGGCCCTTCTCCAATCACAACGCCGTCAGCGGCCCCTCGGGTGGGTTCGGAACCGTCCACTTCAACGCCATCACGCCCGCGACCGGCTGCAAGCACTGCCACAGCACCATGCAGGCCGAACCGAAGTCGTGGGCCATCGACTTCGAATCCCACGACTGCACCACCTGCCACAACCACGACCCCGGCTGCGAGCCGACATCGCAGGATCCGTGCTAAGCAGGCCACGTGAAGCCGCGAATCTCGGGAGCCACCAACCGCGCAGCTGAAGCGGGCCCAGAGGTCCCCTGGTGCTGACGTCCGTCGTGGGATCCCTCGTCCTATGCGCCCTGGCCGCCGCTACCGACGGCCAGGTCACCTACACCACCGCGAAAGACGCCTATCTCGACGTCGGCGCCAAGCAGGGCGTCACCGTGGGCCAAGAGCTGCAGCTCACCCGCCGCAATAAGCCGGTGGGTCCCTGCCAGGTGGTCGAGGTCTCCCCCGGCACCGCCGTGTGCAAGAGCGAGCGCGCGGCGCCCGGCGACAAGTTCACCGTCACGGGGACCCCGTCCGCCGACGTGGCGAAGCCCGAGCCCAAGGTGCTGCCGCCGCTCATGAGCGCCGGCCAGCAGCGCGAGCTGCGCGAGCAGCTCGCCCAGCTCCCCGTGGAGCGGGTCAAGCACGACGTGTCGAGCGCGGGCCTGGTGTTCATGGGGCGCACCACGCTGCGCCAGGAGCTCTGGCACGCCTCCACCACCCCCAACGGTACCCACGGGCGTACCTCGCTCGACGGGTACCTGAACGTGGGCTTCTCGGCCGCGCCGCAGTTCTTCACGACGGCCTCGTTCCGAGTGGTCAGCGACCTGATCGCGCCCAACAACCAACGGTCGCGTCCCGGCGAGCTGGCGGAGCTGTACGTCTGGGGCCTGTCGGTGGGCATGCGCGACGGCCTGGTGGTGGGCCAGCTCGGGCGCTTCTACGCCGAGAACGTCCCCGGCGTGCTGCTCCTCGACGGCGCCCAGGCCGGCCTGCGCCTCCTCGACGACACCACCGAGGTAGGGCTGTACGCCGGCGCCATCCCCGACCTCATCACCATCATGCCGTCGCTCGATCGCCTGGCCGGCGGGGCCTACGTGGGCGTCAACTTGCGTCCGGTGGAGGGCGTCTCGGTGGTGCCGCGCGCGCGGCTCGGCGTCATCAGCTCGCCCGACTTCCAGTACCTGCGCGGTGAGGCCCACGCCCAGACCCAGGTGTATTGGCGCGGCATCGGCAACGTGGGCGGCTCCATCAAGACCGGCATCGGCGGCACCGCCGACATGCTGCCGTCGGTCGACGCCGCCAGCGTCGACGCCGGGCTCGACGTGTTGCCCGAGCTCACGCTGTGGACGGGCTACCGCTACAACGCCGCGCCCCCGCTCGACCTCGACTTCGACGGCGCCGCCATCCCGCGGGCCCAGGGCGGCCACGACCTGAGCGCGCTCACGGGCTACCGCCCGATCCCGTGGTTCGGCTTCGGCGCCAGCGGCAGCATCGCGTACGACACCATGTCCGACACCACGCGCGCCTTCGTGGGCCCGCAGCTCGAGCTTCCCACCATGTTCGGCGACGCGGGCGGCATGGCCATCGGCTACGTCGAGGAGTTCGGCCTCACGCAGGACAAGGCGGGCGTCGAGGTGCCGGGCGGCTGGCCGGGCAGAAACGCCTGGCTGTCGGCGCGGCTGCGCTTCCCCTTCCTGCGCTTCTCCTCTCGGGCCTCCTACTACGAGACCGAGGCGCCTCGTGACTGGTACCGCGAGCTCGGGCTGAGCGTGTGGGCGGACGCGCCCATCCTGCCGTGGCTCTCGGTGCGTACCCGCCTCTACGGCTCGCAGGCCCTGCCGTCCTTCGGTGGCGAGGTGCGCGCCACGCCCACCGTCGGCATGGCCGATTTGTCCGTCACCGGCACGCTCTGAGATTCTCCCGGAGACCCTCCGGCCGCACTATCCCGCCAGGCGAAAGACCCGATGTACGAGCTGATCATCTCCGGAATCGTGCTCGCGATCATGGCCGCGGCCGTGATCGTGCTGCTCCTGCAGCGCAAGAAGTCCGAGCGCGAGGGCGCCGAGCGCCTGCGCCTGGCCGTGGCCGAGGGCCAGCTGGTGCCGCTGTCGCTGCACCCGGTCATCGACCCCACGCTGTGCGTGGGGTCGTTCTCGTGCATCAAGGCGTGTCCCGAGGGTGACATCATCGGCGTCGTCGACGGCGTGGCGACGCTGGTGGACGCCGCCGACTGCATCGGCCACGCCCGCTGCGACATCGAGTGCCCGGTGGGCGCCATCAAGCTGGTGTTCGGCACCTCCGAGCGCGGCATCGATCTGCCCGAGACCGACGAGAACTTCGAGTCGAGCCGCCCCGGCGTGTACATCGTGGGCGAGATCAGCGGCATGGGGCTGATCAAGAACGCGCTCCATCAGGGCCTGGTGGCGGGCAAGTTCATCAAGGGCAAGCTCAAGAAGAGCAGCGCCGCCGCCAACTTCACCGACGTCGTCATCGTGGGCGCCGGCCCCGCTGGCATCGCCGCCGCCATCTCGTGCCAGGAGCAAGGTCTGTCCGTGCGCGTCCTCGAGCAGGAGAGCGTGGGCGGCGCCATCGCTCACTACCCGCGCGGCAAGGTGGTGATGACCGAGCAGGTCAAGATGCCGAACTTCGGCGCCTTTGGCCGCCAGCTCCTCTCCAAAGAGGAGCTGATGGACGAGATTCACCGGGTCATCACCTCCAACAAGCTCACCGTCGAGGAGGGCAAGAAGGTGGTGGGCGTGGAGGGCGACGCGCCGCGCCTCACCGCCGTAACGGCCGCCGGCGAGCGCATCAGCTGCGCGGCCGTGGTGCTGGCCATCGGCCTGCGCGGCTCGCCGCGCAAGCTCGAGTGCGCGGGCGAGGAGCTGACCAAGGTCACCTACCGCCTCGTGGACCCGGAGCAGTACCACGGGCGCAGCGTGCTCGTGGTGGGCGGCGGCGACTCCGCCGTCGAGGCCGCCGTGCAGCTCGCCGAGGAGAGCACCGCCAAGGTGAGCATCTCCTATCGGCAGGGGGCGTTCTCGCGCTGCAAGCCGAGGAACCGCGACAACATCAAGGCGCTCATCGATCAAGGCAAGATCAAGGCGTACTTCAACACCAAGGTCACGGGCATCGACGCCAAGACCGTGCGCCTGGCACCCTCCGGTGACGACGACAAGAAGGGCAAGGGCGGTGACAAGCCCAAGGCGCCCGAGGCCGCCAAGGCCCCGGCGCGTCCGGGCACCGCCGTGGTCGACGCGTCCATGCTGGTCGGCGAGGAGGACGCGCGCGCCAACGCCAGGACCGTGATGGACATCCGCATCGACGACGTCGATGCGGCCGCCGCCGCCAGCAAGCAGCGCTTCACCATCGCGAACGCCGGCGCTCCCGGCGGCGCCGCGGGCGCGGGCGGCAACCCCTGGCGGGCGGGGTC
>CAZONM010000006.1:0-36691 GCA_964580865.1 uncultured Myxococcales bacterium
GTCGCGGGCGGGGTGGCGAGCGCGACCGTGCGCGCGGCAGCCAGCGCGGCGGCGCGCCACCGGGCCCCAGCGAGCGCCCGCGCATCCGGGGCCCCGAGGATCTGCGGCGGATGTTCGACGAGAAGCGCGGCGGCCCGCGCGATCAGCGCGGCGGCAAGGGCGGCAAGCGCAGCAAACGAGGAAAGCCTACGGGCCGGTGATCTCGGCGGCCCAGTCGAGCTCGCCACCCCGGTCGCTCGGCGCCATCACCGCGCGCTCGTCGTCACCGGCGGCGCGCTCGAGCAGATCGACGGCGAGCTGCGCGTCCACCGACGCCGCGAAGCCCGCACGCAGGCCGTCGAGCAGCGCGTCGAGCAGCACGGTGACGTCGGACAGCTCCACGCACAAGGGCGCGTAGCGCATGGAGCAGCCGGTGCGGTGCATGACCGCGCGCAACATCAGGTGCAGGGCGGCGCGGCCCTCGGGCCACACGGCGTCGAAGCGCCACGCCAGGCGCTCGGGGACCGCGCGCACGCGCTCTTGATCGTTGGTGCTGCGAGCCAACGGCGCCAGGTGCGCCCAGCGGCGCATGATGACCTCGAGGAGGGCGCGCTGCTCCTGCACGTACTGCGCGCCGAACATGTCGAGCACGAACGACACCGCGTCTTCGGCGCTGTCCTCGCCCTGCGCGCGCGCCGCCTGCTCGGCGAGCTCGGGCACGAACGCGACCACGTCCTTCAGATCGAGGCTGCTCTCATGGCCGTGAAACGAGTACCGCATGGCAGGCCCATGGTGCCGTCACGCCGGCCCGCGCGACATCGGAAATCGGGAGGGTGTGCGGCGCCCGTCACCCACGACGCGCACCCGCTCGTCCGTGGACCCCAAGCCCTACCGGTCGACGTCGCCCATGACGGGATCGATGCTGGCGATGATGGCCACCAGGTCGGCCACCAGCTGCCCCTTGGCCATGAGCTCGATGGCCTGCAGGTTGGCGAAGCTCGGCGTGCGCGCGCGCACGCGCACGGGCTTGCCCGTGCCGTCGCTCACCACCAGGAACCCAAGCTCGCCGCGCGGGCTCTCCACCGGGCAGTAGGCCTGCCCCGCGGGCGGCCGCATGCCCTCGGTGAAGAGCTTGAAGTGGTGGATGAGCGACTCCATCGACGTCGCCAGCTCGGCCTTGGGCGGCGGCATCACCTTGCGATCGGCGGTCTTCACGGGGCCGGTGACGCGGGCCAAGAGCTTGAGCGCCTGGTCGCAGATCTTGACGCTCTCGCGCAGCTCGCCCACGCGCACCTTGTAGCGCGCGTAGCAGTCGGCCGCGTCGTCGGTGACGACCTTGAAGTCGAAGCGCTCGTAGCCCGAGTACGGGTGCACCTTGCGCAGGTCGTGGGCCACGCCGGCGGCGCGCAGCAGCGGCCCCGACACGCCCAGGCGGATGGCGTCGTCGGCCTTGAGCGGGCCGATGCCGATGGTGCGCTCGCGGAAGAACGGGTTGTCGGTGACGATGCCCTCGTACTCGTCGATGTGCCTCGGCATCTCGTCGACGAAGGCGCGGGCGTTCTTGAGCCAGCCCTCGTCCATGTCCCAGGCCAGGCCGCCCGGGCGGATGTAGCTCGACATCATGCGCTGGCCGGTGAGCTCCTCGAACAGCGCCAGGACCTTCTCGCGCTCGCGCAGGCAGTAGAGGAACACCGACGTGACGCCGAGGTCGATGGAGCCCGAGCCGATGGACACCAGGTGGCTGTTGATGCGCGTCAGCTCGGCGAGCAGCACGCGGCCGAGCTGCGCGCGCTCGGGGATGTCGCAGCCGAACAGCTGCTCGACCGACAGCGAGTACGCCAGGTTGTTCCCGAGCGGGTTCAGGTAGTCCATGCGGTCCGTGATGGTCACGGCCTGGACGTACGTGAGCTGCTCGATGGTCTTCTCCATCCCCGTGTGCAGGTAGCCGATCACCGGATTGCACGAGCGCACGATCTCGCCGTCGAGCTCGAGCTCGAGCCGCAGCACCCCGTGCGTCGACGGGTGCTGCGGGCCCATGTTGACCTTCAACAGCTCGCCGTCGCCGGCGTCGATGGACGCGTCGCTCATGGTGCTCGTCTGCCCGATCGGTCGCTGGACCTCAAGGCGCGCACACGAAAAAGCCCCCGTCGCCGGGGGCTGCGCAGCCCTGCGCCCGCCTCACACGGTGAGCGCGTTGGTCTCGACGGCGGGCTTGGGGCCCTCCACCGTCTGCGGCAGCATGGTCTCGTTCGAGAGCGCGCCCGCAGTCCACGCCGGCTTGGCCGCCTGAGGCGCGGCGTCGCTCTGCGCGGCCACGGGGAAGTTCGGCAGGCGCACGGGCACGCCGGTGCCCGCATCCACCGGGGCCGGGGCCTCGCTCATGACGTCCCAGCGACGCAGCGCCAGGACCATGGCCACCACCAGGCCCGCGAAAACCGTCAGCCCGACCGGCAAGAACAGGCCCGACACCTCGGTCATCCCCATGGCGCCAAGGCCGAAGAGCGCGCCGATGAGCGCGCAATACAGGCCAAAGCGGTCCGACTTCTGGTTGCCATAGATCTTCATGTGTGACTCCGGTCAAAAGACTGTGAGCGGATATCCTACCTCCACCCCGATCCGCGCGCAAGCGATGGACAGGTGCGGCGCGCTTTTGCGCCGGCACGGCATCGGGGCGAGACTGCTCCCCCGAGGTGTCCATGGGATTCGGCAACGGCGCGCCCGGTGAGGCCTACCGCCTCATCGACGTGTCACGCGCGTCGGCGTTGGCGCGCTGGTTCTTGGTGTTGCGCCCGCGCCCGTCAGGCGCCGCGGCGCCGGTGGCCATGCCCGAGCGCGATCCGGACTTCGAGGACCCCACCAACAGCCTCGACACGCACCTGCGGCGCACGCCCAGCGGCAGCTTCATCGGCGTCACCAGCGACCCGCGCTTCGTCTTCCGGGTCAAGCGCGCGCCGCGCTCGCGCTTCGACTTCGTCTCGGTGGGCCGAAACGACGGCAACGACGTGGTGCTGCCCGACCCCAGCGTGTCGCGCTTCCACGCCTTCCTGCGCGAGCTGCCCGACGGCGGGCTCGTGGTGCAGGACGTGCGGTCGGCCAACGGCACCTTCGTGGCCGGGCAGCCGGTGCCCAAGCAGGGCGAGGGCGCGCCGCTACCGGTGCGCTCGGGCGACGCCATCCGCTTCGGCGACATCCACGGCGTCGTCGTCGACGCCGCCGGCCTCGCGAGCCTCGCCAAGGCCCTGTAGGCACGCCAGCGCAGCGGCGCGATCGGGCGAGCCGCTCGTCAGGTCCGAAACTGCGCGCGCGTGACGGTGAAGTCCGCGGGCTCGCGCGGTTGCGGCGCGTCGCGCCGCAGCGGGTGGCCCTGCCACCCTTCGGGGAGCAGGATGCGCGTCAGGCTCGGGTGCCCGTCGAACACCACGCCGAAGAGATCGAAGACCTCGCGCTCGAAGTTGTGCGCCGCCGCGAACACCGGCGTCACCGACGGCAGCGTGCCCGCGGTGCGCGCCTTGAGGCGCGCCCAGCGCCGCTCGCTCATGGAGTACACCACCAGCTGCACCTCGAAGCGCGGGCCGCTCTCGGCGGGGCGCTCGGGGTCATCGACGCAGGTGAGGTCGACGAAGCGCGTGAAGCCCGCGTGATCGCGCAGCCAGCGCGCGGCGTCGGCGAAGCGCTCGGGCGGCACCAGCACGGTCTCGTGACCGTCGCGCACGGTGTCGACGACGCGGGTGGGGACGAAGGCGCTGGCCTCGGCCACGTGCGCGCGCATGCGCTCGGCGAGTGAGGAGCCCGTGGCGTCGTGGCTCATGACTTGCCTCCCTCGGGCAGCGCGCCGTCGTCGCCGATGAGCGCGTCCTTGGCGCCGCCCTTCTCGTACTCCGAGTAGAAGATCGGGCTCTCGGGGCGCGGGTCGCGGTAGGTGCCCTTCTGCTTGCGGCCGTGGCCGGCCAAGACGCGCTCGCGCAGCTTGAGGATGCCGTCGAGCAGCGCCTCGGGGCGGGGCGGGCAGCCGGGCACGTACAGGTCCACGGGGACGATGCGATCGACGCCCTGGATGACGGCGTAGTTGCGGAACACGCCGCCGCACGCCGCGCAGTCGCCCATGGCGATGACCCACTTCGGGTCGGGCATCTGGTCGTAGACCTCGCGCAAGACGGGCACCATCTTCTGCGACACGCGCCCGCTCACGATCATCAGGTCGGCCTGGCGCGGCGAGGCGCGGAACAGCTCGCTGCCGAAGCGCGAGATGTCGAACTTGGAGCCGCCCGTCGACATCATCTCGATGGCGCAGCACGCGAGGCCGAAGCTGGCCGGCCAGATCGAGCTCTCGCGCCCCCAGTCGACGAGCTTGGTGAGCAGCCACTCGGGCGTGCCCTTCTTGTCGGCGCCGGCGCCTGCGCCGATGACCGGGAGGATGCGCTTCATCAGGGCCACCTCACTTCAATGCCAACGGAGCGCGCCGCGGCCGCGCGCGTAGATCCAGCCGACGCCGAGCACGGCGAAGAACGAGCCCATGGCCGCGATGCCCTCCCAGCCCAGATCACGGATCTGGACGGCCCACGGGTAGAAGAACAGGCCCTCGACGTCGAACACCAGGAACAGCATGGCGACCAGCGCGAAGCGCACGGGCCAGCGCGCCTGCGTGGGGTGCGCCTCGGACACGCCGCACTCGTAGGGCCGCTCCTTGGCGGGCGTGGGCTTCTTCGGCGACAGGCGGCCGGCGAGCAGCGTGAAGGTGCCCGCCAGACCGGCGGCGATGGCGAGCCACAGAGCGAGCATCCCGACGCCGGACATGCGGACCTCTCACCGGGGGCTAACCGGACGCGCGCCGCTACGCAAGCAGGGCGCGCGCGTTCCCGCGAGCGCGCGGGCCTGCTATCTCGCGCCCATGGCGACTCGGATAGGCATCGTCACGACGTCGGATCGCGCCAGCCGCGGCGAGTACCACGACCAGGGCACGCCGGAGCTCGAGGCCGCGCTGCGCGAGATGATCGCCACGCCGTTCGACGCGGTGTCGCGCCTCATCCCCGACGAGCGCCAGCTCATCGAGGACACGCTGAAGGAGCTGGTCGACGAGGTCGGCTGCTGCCTGGTGGTGACCACGGGGGGCACCGGCCCCGCCCGCCGCGACGTCACGGTGGAGGCCACGCTGGCCGTGGGGCACAAGGTCATGCCGGGGTTCGGCGAGCTCATGCGCAAGGTGAGCCTGGAGAAGGTGCCCACGGCCATCTTGTCGCGGCAAGAGGCGGTGGTGCGCTACGCCGAGCCCGACGGCGGCGCGCTCATCGTCAACCTGCCGGGCAGCATCAAGGCGATCCGCGAGTGCCTGCTCGCCGTCATGCCCGCCATCCCCTACTGCATCGACCTCGTGGGCGGGCCGTCCCTCGAGACCCATGAAGCCGTGGTGCGCGCCTTCCGTCCCAAGCAGAAGTGAACTCGGAGCCCCCATGCACGCGCTACCACTGGCCCTGTTGCTCGCGCTCGCGCCGCCCACCACCGAGGACCTGGTGAAGCTCGGCGAGGGGCTGGCCGGCCGCGGCGACGGCAAGAAGGCCGTCGCGCACCTCGAGAAGGCCCTGGCCGCCGCCGACCTCACCATCGAGCAGCGCGGGCGCGCCGAGAAGGCCTACGGCCTCGCGCTCCTGCAGCAGAAGAAGCCCGCCGACGCCGCCCTGCACCTGGCCCGCGCCGTCGAGTCGCTGCCGAAGGACGAGAAGGCCTGGTTGCTCCTCGGCGTGGCCCACGACGGCGCCGAGCAGTACGGAGAGGCCATCGCGGCCTACCAGAGGGGCACGACCGCGCTGCCGAAGTCACCCACGCTCAAGCACGAGCTCGGCATGGCGCTCTTGCAGGCGGGCAAGAACGACGAGGCCGCCAAGGTGCTGGTAGAGGGCACCAAGCTGGCGCCACAGGACCCCGAGCTCGCCACCGACGCGGCCTACGCGCTCGTCGTCGTGGGCAAGCACAAGGAGGCCAAGGAGCAGGCGGCGCTGGCCGTGTCGCTGGCGCCCGAGAGCGCCGACGCGCTCTTCAATCTCGGCAGCGCCGAGGCCGGGCTCGGCAACGCCAAGGCGGCGCGCGACGCGCTGACGCGCGCCCTGTCCATCGACGACACGCACGTGCCCGCGCTCTTGCAGCTCGCCCACCTCGACGCCGCCGCCGGCAAGCACCAGGAGGCCGCCAAGGGCTGGCTGCGCGTGGTGCAGGTGGAGCCCGACAACGCGCGCGCCAAGGCCGGCCTCGGCATCGCGTTGGCGCGCCTGGGGACCGACGACGCCAAGGCCAAGGGGCTCTTGGAGCAGACCGTCCACGTCGACCCGAAGAACGCGCAGGCCTTGGCGCTCCTCGGCGACATCGCGGAGCGCGCGGGTGATTTCGACCAGGCCCTCAAGCGCTACGACGCCGTACGCAAGCTCCTGCCCAACGACGCCGGCGTGAAGGCGCGCATCGAGGAGCTGAAGGCCAAGAAGAGGGCGGCCAAGAAGTAGCCCGAGGACAGGGCGCGCGACGGCGCTGCCTCGCACGATCGTGGAATTCCGTGGCGCGCGCGCGCCGCCGCCGCATCCGGCAGCGGGCTGACGGTGCGGGGGCCGCATGCCCTGTGGCGCGCCCCTTGCTCCGTTCGCTACGCTGCTGATCGCGCTCGGCACGGTCGCCGGGCGCCACCTCGAGGCTGGGATGGGCTCTTGCACCGTGGCGCGCCCGGGTTGGACGTTCGCGGCGATGGCCGCGGGCGCCGCGCTCGCCCTCGGCGCCGGCTGCGGCTGCGAGCCGCTCGTCACGCCGCGCATGGTGTTCGACCGCGACGTGGTGCCGTTCATTGAGCACCGTTGCAGCTCGAACCTGTGCCACGGCGTGCCCGAGGGCAGCGAGGCCCAGGGCGACGTGGTCGACTGGGAGCGCTTGTTCTTCCTCACCGACGCCGGCGGCAAGCTGCTCGACAAGGACGCCGCGTACCTGAGCGTCAAGCGCGTCATCGACCCCACGGCGCCGGCGTTCTCGAGCCTGCTGCGAAAGCCCCTACCCGAGCCCGACGGCGGCCAGCCGCACCAGGGCGGCGCGCAGTTCGCGTCGCGCCACGACCCCGACTACCGGGCGCTGCTCGCCTGGGTGAAGAGCGAGCAGGGCGGCGGCGAGACGGCCCCGCCGCTCGACGAGCACGAGGCGCTGTTCGCCTCCACCGTGGAGCCCGTGCTGCAAAACGCCGGCTGCATGAACGCCAACTGCCACGGCGTGCAGGTGGCCGTGCCCTTCCGCCTCGACCCCGGCATCGACGGCGTGCGCTCGGTGGCGCAGACGCGCGCCAACTACGAGCAGGCGCGCAGCATGTTGGCCCTCGACGGCGACCCACGCCAGTCGCGCCTGCTCAAGAAGGCGCTGCCGCTGCACCGCGGGGGCATCGCGCACAAGGGCGGCAACACCTCGTTCCTGTTCGACGACACCGAGCTCGACACGCGCGTGGAGCGCATCCTGGCGTGGGCCTGCGTGGAGCGCGCCGCGCGCACCGGCGCGCCCTGCGCGGCCGAGGGCGAGCAGCTCATCGACGGCTTCGTCTTCGTGCGTGGACCGGTGGCGCCCGAGGACCCCTTCGACCTCGACGTGTTCGTGCCCGGCACCGACGTGTTTTACGCGCGCCTGGCGGCGGGCTCGTCGACGCCGGTGGAGATCAGCAACCTGACCGCGGCATTGCACGCCGCGCCCGCCGACGTGCGTGACCCCGCCGTCGACCACACGGGCACGCGCCTGGCCTTCAGCATGCGCACCAGCGTCGAGGGCGGGCACGACCTGTGGGAGCTCGACCTCGCCACCGGCGCGGCGCGCCCGCTCACCGCTGACGCGGGGCGAGCCGGTGGCGCGCTGGTGACCAACCGCGACCCCACCTATGGGCCGAACGGCCACGTGTGGTTCGTGTCCACCCGCGGTGGCGTCCTCGAAGATCGCGGGCCGCGCTTGGACGGCGACCTCTACGAGCTCGACCCCGCCACCGGCGCCATCGAGCGGCGCACCAGCACGCCGCACATCGAGCGCAAGCCGGTGTTCTTCGTCTCCGGCGAGGAGGCGGGCAACGAGGTCGGCTTCTCGGCGCTGCGCGAGGCCGTGGGGCGGCAGCGGCGCGCGCACCCGTTCCGCTTCCCGCCGAGCCTCGAGACCGAGTACCACCAGCAGTTCGGCATCACGCCCGACGAGGACCTGTTCTTCGACATGCGCGAGCTGGCGGACGGCCGCTACGCCGTGGTCATCGGCGACCTCGACAACGCGTGGCCGGGCGGGCGCCTGGGCGTGGTCGATCGCAACTTCGGCCCCGAGATCCCGCAGAGCCGCGCCGACGAGCCGCCGGCGCTGCCGTTCTACGCCGCACCCTTGGCGCGCCTCGACGACGAGGCGGCGTCGAGCGGCGTCACGGCCACCTACTACCGCGACCCCGTGGGCCTGCCCGATGGGCGCATCCTCGTCGCCAGCGCGCCCGGGCCCGTCGACCTCGGCGACCCCGGCGCGGCCATGGACCTGCGCATCGAGGTCTTGACCGTGAGCGAAGACCTCGACGGCCAGGGCGCGCGCCTGGCGAGCCGCGAGGTGCTCGTCGACGAGCCGGGCGTGGCCGACTTCGATCCCGAGCCCGTGTTCGTGAAGAAGCCAGCAGAGCTCTTGCCCATCACGTGGGACCCAGCGGCGACTACCGGGGTGCTGCGCCACCAGGGGCTGCCCCTCATCGACGCCATCATCACGGGTCTGGCGCCCACGGGCAGCAAGGTGGAGCGCGACGACTTCCGCTACGTGCGCCTCGTGGAGGCGCTGCCCATCGCCGCCGGCGGCGCCGCGCCCGTGCCCGCCGACGAGACGCGCGCCCTGCTCGACGGAGCCACCGCGTCCTCGCTGCGCGGGCGCACGCCGGCGCGCGTGCTCGCCGAGCTACCGCTCGAGGACGACGGCACCTTCCACGTGGAGGTGCCCGCGTGGGTGCCCTTCCGCCTCGAGGGGCTCGACGCCGACCGCATGGCGCTCGGCACGCTGCACAACCGCTGGTACTACCTGGCGCCGGGCCAGGTGATGACCCAGGGCGCGTCGTCGTTCAAGCCCGACACCTACTCCACGCGCTGCGCCGCCTGCCATGGCGCGCTCGCCGGTGATCCCGCCGACGTGTTCACACGCCCCGACATCCTCACCACCGCCTCGGTGACCCTGGCGCGCTACCAAGGCAAGAACCCGCGCCGTCCCCTGCCGCCCACGCCGGTGGGCGACGACACCCGCGTCACCGTCGACTTCGTCGATGACGTGCAGCCCATCCTGAGCGCGCGCTGCGCCGGCTGCCACGGTGGCGCAGAGCCCGCCGGCGGGCTCAGCCTCACCGACGCGGCCACGACGCATTACACCGACGCCTACGAGAGCTTGCTGGCACCCGGCGCGGGCTCCGGCGGCGGCCGCCGCTACGTCGACGACGACGATGGCAGCGCGCGCGCCAGCTACCTCATCGAGCGCTTGCGCGGCGAGGAGCTCCTCGCCCCCGCGGAGCTGCCGGCGGGCGCCGCGCCGCACCCGGCCGATCAGCAGGCCGAGCCGCTCACCGCCGAGGAGCTGCAGGTGCTGGTGCGCTGGATCGACCTCGGCGCCACCTTCCGCGGGAGGGCGCCGTGAGGCTCGCCGCCCCCGTCATCGCGTCGCTGGCGCTGGTGCCGTTCGTGGGCGCGCTGGCGGGCTGCGGCCCCGAGGGCGCGCCCGTGCCGCTGTCGTTCGGCGACGCCGCCACCTTCCGCGCCGAGGTGCAGCCGATCCTGGCCGAGCGCTGCGCCAACCCGAGCTGCCACGGCGGCGCCGCGCGCCCGCTCGAGATCTACGCCACGCTGCGCCACCGCTTGTACGTCGACAACATCTTCGTCGACGAGCCCATCTCCGACGAGGAGCTCACGCTCAATCAGCAGCGCGCCGCGTGCTTCATCAACGACCTCGACCACGGCTCGAGCCTGGCGCGCAAGCCCTTGCCCGTGGAGGAGGGCGGCGTGCAACACGCCGGCGGCACCATCTTCTCGCGCGGCGACGACCCCGCGTACCTGCCGCTCAAGGCGTGGGTCGACGCCACCGCCGCCGGCGACCTCGCCGTGCAAGGGGCAGCCCCATGAGGCGCGCCCTCGTGCTCGCGCTCCTGCTCGCCGGCGCCGGCGCGTGCGCGCCCCTGCCCGCGTGGCAGCGCGGCCTGTTGGTGTCGCAGGCCATGCAAGACCCGGGCGACGAGAACGCCGACGCCTTCGACACCCACGTCACGTCGATCCACGAGACGGCGGCCGGCGCCGGCGGCACGGGAGGCGTGTCGTGCGGCTGCAACTGACCCCCGCGGGCATGCTCGCCCCCGCGCTCGTCGCATCCCTCGTCGGCGCCGCGCCCGCGCACGCGGTCGAGACCACCGCCGACACCCGCGTCAACCTCTACACCGACGAGGAGCTGACGGTGTTCAATCACGGCGGCGTGGCCTCGGTGGAGACCGAGGAGGGGCTGCGCGCCAACGGCCACTACGGCGTCGACGTGATCTCGGGCGCCACGCGCTCGTTCACGCCCGACGTCATCACCACCGCCACGCGCGTGGATGAGACCCGGCTCGAGGGCGGCGTGGGCGCCGGCGGCGTGCTGCTGCCCGGCCTGCGCCTCGACGGCGGCTACCTCACGAGCAAGGAGCCCGACTTCTGGAGCCACCGCGCCAACGTCACCGCCGAGGCCGAGCTGTTCGAGCGCCGCGGCACGCTCACGGTCACGGGCGTGCTCGGCCTCTTGAGCGTGGGCCGCGTGGGCGACCCCGCGTACTCCGAGGAGGAGGGCCAGCTCGGCGTCGACGTGCGCTACGCGCACGCGCTCGGCCGCGCCACCACGCTCACGGCGCTGGCCAGCGTGGGCCACGCGCTGTGCGAGGAGCAGCACGGGTGCGGCGCCAGTCCCTACCGCTATGTGCCCGTGGCGCTGCACGAGGGCGGGCCCGTGCTCGCCCTGCCCGAGCGCCACCCCGCCGCGCACACGACCGGCGCGCTGGCCGCGCGCCTGTCGCAGAGCGTGCGCGCCGGCGTGGCCGTGCACGGCGGCTACCGCCTCTACCTCGACTCGTGGGGAGTGGTGGGCCACACCGCCGACGCCGCCGTGGCCAAGAGCTTCTTTGGCGAGCGCCTCACGCTGCGCCTCGACACGCGCGCGTACGCGCAGGGCCCGGCGTCGTTCGCCGGCGACTACCTCGTCGACGGCGGCGCCGCGCCGGGCTTTCGCACCGCCGATCGGCGCCTGGGCACCATGCACGACGTGGTGGCCGGCGGCGCGGGCGCGCTCGACCTGCCGGCCATCGGGCCGGCGCGGGTGCGCGTGCAGCTGCGCGTGGCCCGCGCGTGGTTTCGCTATCACGACGCCGTCATCGCGGCGCGCGACGCCTGGATCGCCGGGCTTGGGGTAGGAGCGAGCTTCTGATGCGCAGCTTCATCGTGGTTCTCCCGCTCTTCGTGCTCGCCACCACCGCGTCGATCTGCGAGCCCATCGACCCCGTGCCCGACGCGGGGCCGCCGCCCGCCGAGCTCGAGTGCGAGCTCGGCCTGCCGGGAGATCCCTTCGAGACCTTCGCCCCCGTCGGCGACACCAGCGAGGCCGAGCTCATGCGCGGCTTCCAGGGCCTATCGGGCTTCGTCATGCGCGTGCGCATGACGGAGAGCGCGCCTGCGACCGTCGAGGCGCTCATGGCGGTGCAGGTGGAGGGCCTGCCGCGCACGGGCAGCCAGGCGCTGGCCATCGCCACCAACACACAAGCCGACGGCACCCGCATCTCGCGCGACCTGATGTTCCCGGCCAACACCTCCACCTTCGCCGAGCTGGTCGGCAAGCACGCCGACGTCAGCATCCGCGTGGCCGACTCGCTCCTGCATCCGAGCGCGCTGTGCGTCGCCACCGGGCGCGTCTTGCTGGTGGACAAGAACGAGTGCACGCACACCGGTGAGGCCCTGGACTGCTCCGGTGAGGGCGAGGGTGAGGGCGAGGGCGAGGGCGAAGGAGAGGGTGAAGGCGAGGGTGAGGGCGAAGGCGAAGGAGAGGGTGAGGGTGAAGGCGAAGGAGAAGGAGAAGGAGAAGGAGAAGGAGAAGGAGAAGGAGAAGGTGAGGGCGAGGGCGAGGGCGAGGGCGAGGGCGAGGGCGAGGGTGAATGAGCGCGCGCCGAAGCACCTTGGCCCTCGCGCTCGCGGTCGCCGCGCTGGCCGCCGCGTGCCGCGACCCTCGCATCCTCGACGTGGCCGAGCCGATCACGTTGGCACCCTACCCGAACCCCTTCGGCCCGAGCGACCCGCGCTTCGCCGAGCAGCCGCACCGTCAGCGACCGCAGGAGGTGCTGGTGCACCCCGATGGGCGACGCGCCTACGTGTCGCTGTCCGGCCTGGTCGACGATCCGGCCCATGAGGTCGCCGTCGTCGACGTGGAGCGCGGCGCGCTGCTGTCGAAGGTCGAGGTGGGCGCGGGCGCCTTCGGCTTGGCGCTCCACCCCGCCGGCCGTTACCTGGTGGCGCTGTCGCGCTTCACCAACTTCGCCTGCGTCATCGACACCGCCACCGACCAGGTGCTGCACCGCCCGCCCTTCGACCTGTACGCGACCGACGCGCTGTTCGACGCCAACGGCCGGCTCTACGTGACGAACCGCGCGCTCGATGCGCTGGTGGTCTACGACACCCTCGCGCTCGACGGCGGCCTGGCCTTCACCAAGGTGGCCACCATCCCCGTGGCGCAGAACCCGCGCGATCTAGCGCTCTCGCCCGACGGCGCCACGGTGGCGGTGGCGTCGCAGAGCGCGCTGGCGGTGTCGCTCATCGACACCGCGGCGCTCAGCGAGCGCGCGCGCGTGGACCTGCGCGCCCCCGCCATCGACGTGGCATTCGCCGGCGACTTCGTGGTGGTGCCCACGCTGTCGGCGTCGAGCCACCACCTGCCCTTCGAGGGTCCCGACGGCGACGGCGACGGGCGACCGGGCGACGGCACGCCCAACGTGAACTTCCAGGACCTGCAAAACGAGCTGGCCGTGCTGCGGTCGTCCGACGGCGCCATCGTGCAGCGCTACACGTCCGACACCATCTGCTGCAAGGACTTCCGCGACGTCGATCCGCGCGACACCGCGCGCCACGGCGAGCTCTTGCCGCCGCAAGACACCTGGATCGTGGCCGGCGCCAACCCCGAGCAAGTGGTGGTGGGCGAGGTGGGCGGCGAGACGCGCGCCTTCGTGGGCTACTCGTCGTCATCCGAGGTGCAGGCGTTCGCCGTCGACCTGGCCACGGGCGCGCTCTCCTCGCGCTTCGTGGTGCCGGCCACCGGGCACTCGCCGAGCGGGCTGGCGCTCACGGGCGACCGGTTGGTGGTGGCCAACCGGCTCTCGGAGTCGGTGGGCATCCATAGCGCGCTCGACGGCGCCGCCGCCGCCACCGTGGTGGTGGGCGACGTCACGCGCGGAGACTTCCCCGCCACCGACGTGGAGATCGGCGAGCTGGTCAACGACCTGACCTCGGCCTTCGCCATCGACGGCGATCAGTCGTGCAGCATGTGCCACCGCGAGAACTCGAACATCAGGAAGGCGCTGTCGATGCCGCTGCTGCGCTATCCGGCCATGTCGAGCCGCCTGGTGCAGGCGTACCGCGGCGCGGCCGACACGCGCCCGTGGTTCATCGAGGCGGCCATGGACGAGACCAACTTCCTGCCGGTCACCAACGAGTTCGCGCGCATCGAGAACTTCTGCTGCTCCGACTACACCCTGTGGCCCGATGGCGCGCCCCCGAGCTGCGCCACCGACCCGCCGCCCGAGTGCACCAGCGCGCCCAACGCCAACTCCGTCGACAGCTTCGAGCCCACGCGCACGGCCACGCCGTACCCGCAGCCGCGCCCCACCACGTCGCTGACGCGCTCGCAGCACTTCCTCGCCGCCTTCGAGCGGCTCACGGGGCGCACCGAGAGCTTCGGCGACGGGATCTACTTCGAGGACCCCGTCACGCTCGAGCGCGCGCCGGTGCTCATCGACTTCGACGGCGTCACGCGCGCGCTCGGGCTGTTCCTGCTGGCGGCGCCGCGCCTCTTGCCAAACCCGTACGATCCCAAGGCGCCAGCGGCGCTGCGCGGCCAGGCGCTGTTCGAGAGCTCGGCCACGGGGTGCAGCGTCTGTCACCCCGCGCCCACCTTCGCGGTCTCGACGGACAACAACCCCTTCGACGTGCCGCTGCGCTTCCCGCCGGTGGTCACGCCCGTGCGCGGCCCCGACGGCACGAACTACGACCTGCTGAACGCCGGCTTCATGGGCGTGTTCCCCATGACCGAGCAAGACACGTGCACCGAGTACTGCGGCGCCGAGGTGTGCGCCGACGATCCCAAGGCCTGCGACGATCGCATGAACCTACGCATGGGCGTGCCCACGCTGCGCGGCACCTGGGATCGGGCCGAGCTCTTCCTGCACGACGGGCGCGCCACCAGCCTGCGCGAGGTGCTGTGCACGCCCGGGCACCCGGCGCTCAAGGACGGCGAGCGCGGCTTCAACGAGCGCGACGGCATCGTCGACACCCACGGCGGAACCAGCCACCTGACACCGCAAGAGATCGACGACCTGATCGCGTACCTGCTGACGCTGTAGCGCCCGTGGTGCTCACCGCGCTGCTCCTGCTGGTCGCCGCCGCGGAGCCCGCGCAGCCCGCGCCGGTGACGACGCCGCTGGTCACGCGCGCGCTGCCGCTCATGGGCACGGTGTTCGACGTCTCGCTGCCCGCCGAGCGCCCCGAGGCGTTCGACGCCGTCTTCGCCATCTTCCAGCACGTCGACGCCACCATGAGCGAGTGGCGCGCGGGCTCGCCGCTGGCCGAGCTCAACCGCGCGGCGGGCCACAACGCCGTGGCCGTGCCCGACGACCTGCGCGCGCTCCTCGTGCGCTCGGTGGAGCTGGCGGCGCTCACCGACGGCGCCTTCGAGCCCACCTGGGCCGCGCTGTGGGGCCTGTGGGACTTCAAGGCCAAGGAGCCGGCGCTGCCTGACGCCGCGGTGCTGCAAGCCGCCACGCGCCTCATCGACTACCGCGGCCTCGTCATCGACGACAAGGCCGGCACCGCGCGGCTCGCGCGCGCCGGCATGAAGGTGGGCCTGGGCGGCATCGCCAAGGGGTGGGCGCTCGATCGCGCCGCCGCCATGCTGCGCGCGCGCGGCATCACGAGCTTCCTGCTCTCTGCCGGCGGGCAGGTGTACGCGGGCGGCACCAAGGGCGCCGCGCCGTGGAAGGTGGGCGTGCGCGATCCCCGCGGCGGCCCCGACGAGTTCTTCGCCGTCATCGAGGTGAAGGACGCCTCGGTGTCGACGAGCGGCGACTACGAGCGCTTCTTCGAGAAAGGCGGCGTGCGCTACCACCACATCCTCGACCCAAAGACCGGACAGCCAAGCCGCGGCCTGCGCTCGGCGACGGTGGTCACCGCCGACGCCACCTTGGCCGACGCGCTCTCTACCGCGGTGATGGTGCTCGGGCGCGAGCGTGGGCTCGCGCTGATCGAGCGGCTATCCGGCGTGGAGGCCCTGGTGGTCGACGATCTGGGCCGCGTCGGCGCGACCTCGGGGCTGACCACGACGCTGCACGTGCTGCGCGCGCCGCGGCCGTGAGCCAGAGAGCGTTCACCTCGTGGCCGCGGGCGGCACCGGCTCGGCCAAGAGGCGCGTCACCAGCTCGTCGATGCCGGCCTTGTCGCCACTGACGAAGCCGCGGTGCACGGCCCGCACTACGCCGGCGCGGTCGACGATGATCGCCGTCGGCATGGTGTCGAGCTGCAACGACGCGGCGAAGCGCTGGTCCGCGTCCCACCCCATGGCGAAGGTCGCCGGCACCTCGGCGAGGAAGCGCTCGGCCAGCGCGCGCTCGACGTCGATGGAGACGCCAAGCACCTGAAGACCGTCCTTGCCGCGCGCGGCGTACAGCTCCTGGTAGTAGGGCACGGCCAGCCGACAGGGCGCGCACCACGACGCCCAGAAGTCGACGATCACCACTTGCCCGCGCAGCGCGCCGAGGTCGAGCACGCCGCTCGAGCGCAGGTCGGCCACCGCGAGGGACAGCGGCGAGCCCACCAGTCGGTGGGGCGCGGTTGCCTGCGGCGCCGGGGCCGCCGTCTGACATGCCGCGGCGGCTCCTGCGGTGGCGACGAGGGTGAGCGAGAGGAGCAGCAAGCGCGTGCGCATGAGCGGCACTCTACAGCGGCCCATGGGTGAAAGAGCGACCACGTCGTCGCCCTTTGCCCGCGCGCGCATCGCGCCGATGTCTCTCGTGACCGAACCATGACAGTGGGTGTCCAAGGTTGGAGCATGAGCCCAGCCCCCCGACAGGACCAAGAGAAGGTCGAGGTCATCCTCGAGCGCGACCGCCCGCCCTCGGTGCCGCGCCGCGCCGACCGCATGCCGGTGTGGAAGACCATGCAGTACACGCTCGACATCTCCGCGCGCTTCCTGCTGCGGCTCATGGTGGGCAAGGCCTCGGTGGCGGCGGCCGACCGGCTCATCGACGGCTACTGGCGCCGCATCTTCCGCGCGGGTAACGCCGTGCTCCAGACGTCGGGCCGCGGGCACTTCGCGCCGGGCCAGCCCTACGTCATCATGTCGAACCACAGCTCGCTCCTCGACATCCCCGCGCTCATGGGCGCGGTGCCGGGGTCCATGCGCATGGTGATGAAGGAGGAGCTGTCGCGCGTGCCCATCTGGGGGCAGGCGCTGGTCGCGTCGGGCTTCGTCGCCATCGATCGCAAGAACCGCGACAAGGCCATCGGGCAGCTCGAGAAGGCCAAGCGCATGCTGGGCAAGGGCGTCTCGATCTGGATCTCGCCCGAGGGCACGCGCTCGCGCACGGGCAAGCTGGCGCCCTTCAAGAAGGGCGGCTTCCACGTGGCAACGCAGCTCGGCATCCCCATCATCCCCGCGTGGATCGAGGGCGCCGCCGAGATCGTGCCGCCGGATCAGTTCCGCGCGATCTACGACGGTACGTGCACGGTGCGCTTCGGCGCGCCCATCGCGACGGCCGGCGTGGCGCCCGAGCAGCTCTCGGCGCTGATGGGGGACGTGCGCCAGGCGATCTTGGAGCTCTCGGGGCGCGCCGCCGAGGTGGACGGCGAGGCGCTGCGCAAGGCCGCGTAGGCGCGGCGCGACGCGCGCGCGTCAGTCACACGGCTGCGGGTAGCTGCGCGGGTCGCCGGCGTGGCACGGCGCGCACTCCACGGGCTCGCCCCCAGGGGCGAAGTCGATGGCCCACGTCTTCGGCGCGCCCTGGCGAGCCTCTTGGTCGTGGCAGTGGAAGCAGCGCGCGCCAAAGTGGTTGGTGCAGCTCACGGTGTCGTGCGTGTCCATCGACAGCGCCGCGGGCAAGGGCGTGGTCCAGTGGCACTCCTTGCAGTCGGCCACGTCGTCGAACCCGCCGCTCAGCACCGAGCCCGTGTGCAGCTCGTCGGCGGGCGGGTTGTCGGCCGCGTGACACTCGTTGCAGCGGGTCTGGGTGCGGTTGGCGCCGCTGGCGTGGCAGGCGGTGCAGTGCGTGAGCCCATCGGCGTTCGCCCGCTCCATGTAGCGCAGGCTGTCGGGGCCGTGCGGCGTACCGTTGGAGTACGGGAAGTCGTCGCGGTCGTGATCCGACCCCACCGGAGCCGGCCCCGCGTCGACGCCCGGCTCGGGGTCGGGCTCGGGGTCGGGCGGCTCGATGTGCACGCCGCGCTGGCCGTCATCGTGGCAGCGATAGCAGCGGTCGCTGTCGCGCCGGTAGCCGGGCACCAGGTCGTGCGCCGTCTCGAGCGAGCCGGCGGTGGTGCCGTGGCAGTTGAGGCAGTTGAAGTCGGCGAAGCGCTCGGCGCCGCTGTGGCAGGCGTCGCAGGTGATGGTCTCGGTGATGGGCGAGCCCACCACGGCCTTGCCGAGCTCGTGGGTGGTACCGGCGTTGATGGGGAAGTACGGCAGGTGTTCGTTGGCCGTGAACTCGGCGGGCGGCGGGGTGGCGGGCGGGCAAGCCGCGGCGAGCGCGAGCGTGGCGAGCGCGACCCCGACGATGCACATGCGGTTCAACATGAGGTCATCCTAGCGCCCCAGGTCCGGGGCGGTCTTCCGGTATGGTGTGCACGGCGTCATCGCGCAACCCGCCGCGGCTCGGCAGCAGGCCGGCGCCGAGCTGCAGGGCCCACACCAGCACCGCGAGCCACGAGATCAGCGCGGACGCGACCGCCGTGTGCCAGCCGGCCCCAACCACCTCGCCGGCGCGCAGGCCGAGCGCGGCCACCACCGCGGCCAGCGCCACGAGCGTCGGCGCGCCCGACGTCGTGCGCCCCCGGCAGATCCGCGGCAGCACGCGCAGGGTCACGGCCATGGTCACCACCAGGGCGAAGCCCATGGCGATCAGGTGGCGCCCGAGGTCGTCCGCCAGCGGCGGGCCCCCCAGGCGCGGCCACGCACCGAGGCCGGCGCCGGCCATGAGGCCGAGCGCCGCGACGGACGCGCTCGCCCTCAGCTCGAGCGGCGCCACCAGCTCCGGTCGATCGCGCCGTCGGCGCAGCCCGCGCATGGCCACCAGCCACAGGAGCGCGCCCACACACAAGAACGGCGCATGGAGGCCGACGGCCACGGGCGCCACGCGCGCGAGCACCCGCAGCGCCGCGCCGCCGAGCCAGGCGACCAGCGCGACGATGAACACGGCGTCCTTGGGCGCGGGCAGCTGCAAGAGCGAGCCGAACATCAAGAACGCCATCGAGAGGATCACGGGCACCACCGCGCCGTAGAGCAGCAGGTCGCTGGCGAGCCCGAGGGGGCCGCCGAGCGCCTCCCAGCACCACAGCGCGGCCCCGAGCGGCGCGCACGCCAAGGCGCACAGGAGGATGGGCACCGGCGCGCGCCAGCGGTTCACCGGGCGCGCCATGCGCGCGGCCCACAAGAGCGCCAGCAGCGCGAGCACGTCGACGACCACGAGGGCGCGCGCGGCCACGACCAGCGCATGCGCCTGGGCCAGCTCCCCCACGACGTCGAGCGCCAGCAGCGCGCCGAGCCCGCGGATGGGCCAGCGCGCGCGCACGCTCCGGGCGCGCTCCAGGCCGAGCACGTGCGTCTCGGCGTGCGCCAGGAACGCGAAGATGAGCGTGAGGAAGCCGCCGAGGAGCTGCAACATCGCGTGCGTGGACGCGGGCACGAGCGGCACGAGCGGCGCCACGCCGGCGCGCGCGGCCAACAGCTGCGCGCCCTCGAGGGAGCCCGGGCCCGCGAGGAAGAACAGCGCCTGGAAGGTGGCGGCGCGGATGGGGCGCGGGTCGAAGGCCTGCACCTAACGGTCCTCGCTGGTGGCGCCGAGGGAGACGGGGGGGGCGAGGGCGCGGGGGGAGAACTCGGAGTGCGGGGAGAACATGCCGAACACGGAGAACAGGCAGAACAGGCGGGACAGGCAGAACAGGCAGAACAAGCAGAAGATGGGGCTTGGCCTCTCGTCGTCATCGGCGTTCGCTGCTCTCGCGAGAGCAGGTGGCGGTGCCGTCATGGAGGGCGGCGGTGGCGGGTGTGGAGGGTTGGGGTGGGGGCGCGGTCCCCCTCCTCGATCCTCCCCCGTCCCGGGGGAGGCCGTGCAGATATGGCGAGCGGCGGGCGGAGGATCTTGCGCATCGCCGGGCTGGCGCTCAGCGTGGCGGCGGAGCGCAGTCGGGCGTTGACGACGTCGTCGATCGAGGCTCACCGAGCCGGGGCACGCACCAACACGACCGTGACGTCCCGCGGTGGAGGACCGCGGTGACAGCCGATCGTCACGTCGTGCTCCTTGTTCATGCACGCCGTCGCGCCGGCACGGCCTCCCCCGGGACGGGGGAGGATCGAGGAGGGGGACCGCGCGCAACCACCGGCGCGCGAGCTCGTCGCTGGCGCGCCACCGTACGGCACCACCGTCTGCTCTCGCGAGAGCAGCGATCACCCATGACGGCGAGGCGACAAGCCCCCCGTTCTTCCTCCGTACGGCACCACCGTCTGCTCTCGCGAGAGCAGCGAACGCCCATGACGGCGAGGCGACAAGCCCCCGGTTCTTGTTGGTCGCGCTGCTCACGATGGCACCAAGCTCGTGCACCTACTCCTCAGAGCTTGAAGAACGCCTTCATCTTCTTGAACAACAGCGACGAGTCGCTCTCCATCTTGCGGCGGCGCGCCTCGGCGTCGAGGCCCTCGGTGACGGCCGCCAGGTTCGTGCGGCGCTCGGCCAGCAGGCGGGCGATGGGCTCGGCGAGCTGCGGCCGGCGCTCCAGCAGGTCGCGGAAGGCGGCGGCGTCGAGGCGGAAGCACTCGACGTCGGTGAGCGCCACCACCGTGGCGCTGCGCGGCTCGCCGGTCATGAGCGACATCTCGCCGAAGAAGCTGCCGGCGCCCAGGCGCGCCACCTCGGTGTCGATGCCGTCCTTGGCCACGCGCACGGCGGCCTCGCCGGCGGTCAGGAGGTACAGCCAGTGCGCCTCGGCGCCCTGGCGCGTCAGCACCTCGCCGCGCGTGAAGGGCGCGGGGTGCAGGGCGTCGGCCAGGCGCGCGCGCTCCTCGTCGTCGAGGGGCGCGAACAGCTCCACGCGGTGGAGCGCGTCGAGGCGCCGCTGCTTGTCGCTGGCCGACTTCGACTCCTTGCGCTCGGCGCTCTCCTGCGTGACGAAGAGCGCGTGCGCCGGGATCGACAGCGGGATCTCGGCGCGGCGCAGCGCGAACATGATGCGCGTGCGCACGGCGCTGTCGGTGGGATCGTCGACGGCCAGGTCCTTGAGCCAGTAGCGCACGGCGTAGCGCCCGTAGCTCTCGTGCAGGTCCATGAGGATGCAGTTGGGCGGCGGGTCGGCGGCTACGTTGTCGATGGGCTGGGCGCGCAGCGCCTGCTCGACCGCGGCTACCACGTCGGGCGGCGGGTAGCGGAAGTCGACGTTGAACCACACCCAGCGCCGCCACTGCTCGGGCTCACCGTGCCGGCGCCCGAGCACCGTCACCGGGCCCTTCATGAGCGTGCTGTTGGGCACGAGCACGGTCTCCCAGTTCCGTGTCTCGATGGCCGTGTAGCGCCAGCGGATCTCGGTGACCCTGCCCGTGACGTCGCCGACCTTGATCCAGTCGCCCACGCGCACGCTGCCGTCGGTCTGCAACGCGAGCCCGCCGATGGTGTTGCCGAGCGTGTCTTGCAGCGAGAAGCCGACGACGGCCGTGACGACCGCCGACGTGGCGAACAGGCCCGAGAGCGCCACGCCGTGGTTGTGGAGCACGGCCGCGATGGTGGCGACGGCCGCGACGCCCACCACCAGGTCTTGCAGGATGCGCGACACCGGGAAGCGCGTGCGCGGCAAGATCACGCCGAACAGGAGCGCGCCGCCGAGGCCCATCCACGCCATGGCGAGGATCACGTGCTGCGCCAGGCGCGTCTCCTCGACCGCGCGGTGCCCGAACGAGGCCAGCGCGGCCGTGACCACCAACAGCACGAGCTGCACCGCGAACAGCCACACGCTGGCGGGCACGCGGCGATGGGCGCGGGCGGGGTACAGCCGCCCGAGCGCCAACGTCACGAGGAGCGTCAGGAGCGCCCAGCCCTGCCACGAGCCCTTCGCCTCGGCGAGGAGCGCGTCGATGAGGGTCACGCCCGTGGTCATCGGCGTGGGCGCCCTACTTGGCGAGGCGGCCGCGCGCCGCGTGCTCGGCGGCGAGGGCGGCGTTGTGCTCGGTGCTCACGGCGCGCGGCGCGCGCGGCGCGCTGTGATCGGCGCCCTGGGCGCGCGTGTCGCCGAGCGGGCGATGCGTGAAGTACACGCGATCGAGGTCGGCGTTGGGCGCCAGCTTGCTGTCGTAGACCACGGGCTTTCGGTCGCGGTGCAGGTTGTCGACGTCGGCGTGGTACTGCGGCGCGGGCGCGAAGCGCTCGGGCTGCAGGAGCATGTCCTTGGTGTACACGAAGGCGTGGCGATCGCAGTCGGCCAGCTCGTACTCGGAGCCGAGCTTGATGGCGTCGACGGGGCAGGCCTCTTCGCAGAACCCGCAGTAGATGCAGCGCAGCAGGTTGATCTCGTAGTGCACGGCGTAGCGCTCACCGGGCGACACGGGCTTCTTCGGGTCGTTGTCGGCGGCCTCGACGTAGATGGCGCCCGAGGGGCACGCCGCGGCGCACAGCGAGCAGGCGATGCAGCGCTCGAGCTCGGCGCCGCTCGTGGCGTCGACGGTCTTGTGCAGGCGATGGCGCCCCTTGAAGCGCGGCGCCACCGGGCGCTTGACCTCGGGGTAGTCGACGGTCTCGGCCGGCCGCGCGATGTGGCGCAGGGTGGTCAGCATGCCCTTCACGATGGCGACGGTGCCGCTCACGACGCGCATGACCTGGGGTTAGCCATGCGGCCCGTCACGGTCAAGGTGTGCGCGCCCGCTCAGCGCCTGCTCACGGCAAGTCCCAACGGTACAGCCGCGCCGGCAGCGCCCCCGAGCGCAGCGCCCAGTCGCGCTTGGTGCGCGCGGCGTCGTCGAGGGCCAACAGCTCGCGGGCGCGCGGGTGCGCCGAGAACAGGATCACCCGCGCGCCGGGCAGCGCGCGCAGCCGCTCGCCCAGGGTGCGGTAGAAGCCCTCGAGCTGCAGGCGCTTGCGCGCGTCGCCCCCCAGGCGCTCGCCGAAGGGGAGGTTCGAGACCACGAGCGCGCCCTCGCCCGCCCCCTTCGCCGCCTCGCGCGCGTCCATGCGCTCGCAGCGCAGGTGGGCGGTCAGCCCCGCCTGCTCGATGCAGGTGGCGGCGGCGTCCACGGCGTCGCGGTGCCAGTCGGACAGGCGGATGGGCGCCGGCAGCGCGGCGCGCTCGCGCTCGCGCGCCTCGGTGCGCGCCAGGGCCAGCGCCCGATCGAGCTCCGGCGGCCGCTTGCTCCAGCGCTCGAAGCCGAAGCGGCGATCGCGCCCGGGTGCGCGCTCGAGGGCGCGCAGCGCCTGCTCGATGGCCAGCGTGCCGGTGCCACAGCACGGATCGAGGAAGGGCCGCGCGACGTCGGCGTGACCCATGGCCAACAAGGACGCGGCCAGGGTCTCCTTCATAGGCGCCTGCCCCTCCACGCCGCGCCGGTAGCCGCGCTGGTGCAAGGGCTCGCCGCTCGCGTCGAGCGACAGCGTCACGGTGGAGCGGTGCCAGTGCAGCACGAAGCGTAGCGACGGCCGCGCGCGGTCCACCGAGGGGCGCCCCTTGCCCTGGGCGCGCAGGCGGTCGAGCACCGCGTCCTTGGTGCGCTGCGCCGCGTAGTGCGCGTTGGTCCACGCGCAGTCGATCAGGTGCGCCTCGATGGCGAAGGTGCCCTTGTCGTCGAGGCGCTCCTCGAACGGCACGGTGGCGAACGCGTCCACCAGGTCGGCCTCGGTGGCGATGCCCTCGAACACCGCCAGCTCGAGCAGCACCTTGGAGGCGCAGCGTGAGAACACGTTGGCGCGCGCCAGCGTGTCCCACGTGCCCGAGCAGCGCACCACACCGGCGCCGCGCCGCACGTCGGCGGCGCCGAGCGCGGTCAGCTCCTTGTCGACGCACAGCTCGGTGCCGCGCGCGCATGGCAGGTGCAAGGTGAGCACCGGCGCAGCCTACGGGGTTGCCGGCAAAGGGCAACGTTGGCGTGGCTGTGGGCGCGGGTGCCGCGCGGACGACTACGCCATGCGCGGCGAGCGCCCGATGAAGCGCTGCACCACCACGCCCACGAGCCCGAGCCCGAGGCACGCGCTCCACACCAGGCCCGAGTGGCCGCGGGCGGTCACCCACGCGCCGAGCGCTGGGGCGAACGCCGACGCCGACCACGCCATGCCGTACATGCCCTGGTAGCTCGCGCGCATGGCCTCGGGCGCCAGGCGCGTGATCACCGAGGGCACCGTTGCGGCGAGCAGGATCTCGCCGAGCGTCCACACCGCGATGGCGCCGGCGTGCCCGAAGGCGCCGTCGGCGAACGCGGTGGCGAAGAAGCCGCCGCCCACCAGCGCGCAGCCCAGCGCCATCACGTGGTGCGCGCGAAACCGCGTCGTCACCTGCGTGAGCGTGGGCTGCAAGAGCACGATGAGGACGCCGTTGAGCGCGAGGATGGGCCCGTACGCGGTGTCGAGGCCGTCGGCGCGCATGTCGGCGGCCAGCACCACGCTCGCCTGGTGGAACATGGAGGCGTTCATGAAGCCCACCAGCACCACCAAGAGCATGAGGCCGTCGCGCATGGGCCCCGTGAGCAAGTCGGCCATGCGCGTGCGCGCGCGTGCGGTGGCGCCGCGGGGCGCGTCGCGCATGGCCAGCACCAGGAGGACGGCGGCGAGCACGCTGGTGGCCGCGTCGAGGCTGAAGACGACCACGGGTCCGAAGGGCGCGAGCACGCCCGCCACGGCCGCGGCGAACGCGAAGCCGAGGTTGATGGCCCAGTAGTGCAGGCCGAAGGCGCGCCGCCGGTGCTCCTCGGGCACCACGTCGGCGATGGCGGCGGTCATGGCGGGCCGCGCCAGGTTGACGCCCAGGCCGACGAAGGCGGTGGCGCCGGTGATGCCCACGAGCGTGCGCATGTGGCCAAGGACGAGGCACGAGGCCGCGGTGACCAGCAGGCCGCCCACCAGCACGGCCTTCCGCCCGTAGCGGTCGGCGAGCGCGCCACCGACGGGCCCACCCACGAGCCCGGCCACCGAGAACGCCGACATGGCGAGCCCGGCGGTGGCCACGGTGAGCCCTGGGGGCGCGCTCGGCCCCGCGAGCCAGATCGCGAGGTACACCACGCCGAACCCGCCGAGCCGGTCGACGAGCGCCGAGGCGAACAGCAACCAGAACGCGCGCGGCAGGCCGCTCACGTCGGGGATCAACAGGCGGGTCATGGCCGCGTCCACGATGCGCTCCTGCAGAGAGGAGCGGATGAACAACCAAGAATGCCCGTTGCATCGAGCGCCCGTCGTAAGCGTTCGGCAAACGCGAGCACGAGCACACCCGCGATCACACGAGGTCACCCAAGGCGAGCGGAGCGGGCGACGCCCGCGGAGCGAGCAGCAAGCCGGCGAGAAGCGCGGCGCCCAACCCAACCGAACGCCCGAGCTCCAGCAGAAGGGCGCAGCCGGATCCTGGCCGCGGAGGCCCGCGACGAGGTGGCTAGCCGAACAAGGTCAGGTCCGGCTGCGCAAGTGAAACCGGCGACCTCGTCGTCGCCGGTTTCACCAAGAGCGAGCGGAGCGGGCTGTGCCCGCGGAGCGAGCAGCAAGCCGCTGCAACCCTCGGCGCCCAACCCAACCGAACGCCCGAGCCCCAGCAGGAGGGCGCAGCCGGATCCTGGCCCCGGAAGCCCGCGACGAAGTGGCCAGGCGAACAAGGCCAGGTCCGGCTGCGCAAGTGAAACCGGCGACCTCGTCGTCGCCGGTTTCACAGAACTCAGAACCGCATGCCGTTCTTCGCGCGGAACTTGAACCAGTCCCAGCCGAGGTAGGCCGACGCCACCAGCACCGGCACCCCGATGAAGGGCGTGAGCAGCACCGTGGTCGCCACGCCCGCGCCCGCGACACCCATCGCCAGGTAGCGCTTGTTCTTCTCGACCTGTTGCGTGCGCTTCACGAGGCTACCCATGGCTCACTCCGGTTCGCGCCGCGGCGGCGGCGCCGCGCGGACCCACTCATCATATCCACGGGGCGGCGGGCAGACACCCCCCCCCCCTTGAGGGCGCGCCGTGGTTTTGACAGATCCCGCTTGAGGAAGCACAACCACCGTGTTTCCCAGGGATTCCCGACATGTCGTGCCTCCTTCGGGCGTGTGCCGCCCTCGCCCTTCTTTCCCTTGTTCACGTCGGGGCCGCATGCACCGGCTGCGGCACCAGCATCGGCCCCGTCGATGCCGGCGTCGACGAGGGCCCGCAGGTGATCTCGTGCACCGACGCCAGCGAGTGCCCGGCCGACGTGCCCGAGTGCAGCTTCGGTGTCTGCAAGCGGCCGTGCGCGGCCAACGACGGGTGCCCCGATCCGGCCACGTTCTGCGACACGCTGGCCGGCTACTGCGCCCCTGGCTGCCGAGACTCGTCGACCTGCGAGGGCGGAAAGGTGTGCAGCGGCGGCACCTGCATCGACAGCCAGGGCTGCGCCACCAAGTGCGACTGCGCCGTGGGTCAGGTGTGCATCGGCGGGGCGTGCCAGGCGCCGCCCGCCACGTGCGCGGGCCCGCAGGACTGCCCGCGCGGCCCCACCAGCCCCGACGACTGCGAAGACTACGCGTGCAACGGCTTCACCCAGCAGTGCTTCGACCCCGACCCCACGCCGTGCGCCACCAACGGGGACTGCACGGGGCGCCCCGGCTGCGCCAATGGCTGCACGTGCACGGGCTCGGGCACGTGCGCGCCCGAGGTGGACTGCACGGTGGACAACGAGGCCACCACCTGCGGCACGGGCTTCTACTGCGACGGCAACGGCCGGTGCCAGGCGCTTCCCGCGTGCACCGATGAGTCGCCGTGCTCGCCGCTCGGGCTCACGTGCAGCGTGGGGCGCCAGCAGTGCGAGCGGCCGCTGCCGTGCGATGACGCGGGCGACTGCACCGTGGCGCCCACCACGTACTGCAACGCCGCCACGCACCGCTGCGCGGTGCCGCTGTGCAACAACGGCGGCATCACGTGCACGCCCACCACGCAGACCTGCTCCGCCGACGGGCGCTGCGTGCCCGCGGGCACCGGCGGTACGTGCACGGGCGACAGCGGCTGCCCGTCGGACCAGTACTGCGCCAGCAACGGGCAATGCGCCGTGGGCTGCCGCGACAACGGCTCGTGCACCGGCGGCCAGAGCTGCAACGCCGCGCACCAGTGCACGGGCGGCGGCACCGCCGGGGGCTTCGGCGCGCCTTGCGCCAACGGCGAGGGCCAGCCCGATGACTCGCTGTGCCAGGGCGGCCTGTTCTGCGGCGCTTTCACGGCGACGTGCCAGGAGGGCTGCGATGGGGAGTCGACCGACTGCGCCACCGACGGCTGCTGCACGCTCACGGGCCAACAGTGCTGCGTCCTGATCTTCTTCGTCGGCGTGTGCATGAGCAGCTGCTGACGGCAGTGCGCGGCATGTAGGCGGCGGTGCGCGGCCCGATGGCGCGAAGTCGCGGCGACCGCGACGCAGACGTTAGGCTCGGCGACATGAGCGGCGAGCACCCCCTGGTGGCCACGACGCCGCGCGAGCCCACGGCGCGCATGCAGGCCGCGGTGTCGCTGGTGCCTGGCGCGCGCGTCGGGCACTACCGCGTGCTCTCGCAGCTCGGCGCCGGCGGCATGAGCCGCGTGTTCCTGGCCGAGGACGAGCAGCTCTCGCGCAAGGTGGCGCTCAAGACCCTGCCCCCCGACGACGCCGACGACGAGGGGCGCGCGCGCTTCGTGCGCGAGGCGCAGGCGCTGGCGCGCGTGGCGCACAAGAACGTGGTGCAGGTGTTCGCCAGCGGCGTCGACGACGGCCTGGCGTGGATGGCGCTGGAGTACGTGGAGGGCGAGCCCCTGTCGGCGCTCATCGGCGCCGGCGGCGTCGACGAGGAGACCGCGGTGTCGCTGGCGGCGCAGGCGGCGCGCGGCCTGGCCGCCGTGCACGCCGTGGGCGTGGTGCACCGCGACGTCAAGCCCGACAACCTGCTGCTCGACGAGGCGGCGGTGGTGCGCGTGGCCGACTTCGGCATCGCCTACTTCCTCGACGCGGGCCGCGGCGGGTTCGTCACGCAGAAGGGCGTGGCCGTGGGCACGCCGCACTTCATGGCGCCCGAGCAAGCCCGCGGCGGCACCGTCGACGCGCGCGCCGACGCGTGGGGGCTCGGCGCCACGCTCTACTCGCTCTTGTGCGGCCGGCCGCCCTTCTTCCAGCGCGAGGACGAGCCCGACCTCGACATCCTCGCCCGGGTCTTGCGCGATCCGGCGCCCGACGTGCGCGCGCTCAAGCCAGGTGTGTCGGCGGCCACGGCCGCCTTGGTGGCGGGGCTGTTGGCCCCCGACCCCGAGCGCCGACCGGCGGACCTCGACGCCGTGGCCGACCAGCTCGAGGCCATCGCCGACGCCATCGCCGCCGGCGAGGAGCCCGAGGCGCCGCCGGCCGAGGCCGCGCCGGCGCCGACCTCGACCTCGACGGCGCCGACCACGGTGCCGGCGCCGGCGGGCAGCGTGGGCGTCGCGCGCGTGGTGGTGGTGGCCGCGGTGTTCCTCGTATTCGGTGCGGTGGCGTCGTTCCAGGCCGCGCGGCTGCTCGACCGCCCGACGCCGGCCGACGATCCGCCGCCGCCACCGCCGATCGTCGATCCCCCGCCCCCCGCGCCGGCGCCGATCCCCGAGGCGCAACCCGAGCCGGTGCCGCTCCCCGAGCCCACCGCCGACGAGCTCGCGGGGCGCGTCATGGCGAACCCGTCCGACGCGGAGTCGCTCGAGGCGCTGGTCACGCGCCACGACAACGACGCGCGCGCGGCGCTGGTGATGCTCGCCGGCGTCCAGGGCGCGGCCGGCGCCGCCGCCGTGCGCGCCATCGCCGACGCGCGCGCCGTGCACCACATCGGGGCGCTCGAGCGCGCGCTCCTGCAGTCGTCGCGTAGCCGCGCGCGCCGCGTCATCGACGCGCTGGTGGCGTGGCGGCCCTTCGAGGCCATCGCCGTGCTGGAGCGGGTCTCGGCCACGCACAAGGACGCGCTGGTGCGAGCCCAGGCACAAGCGGCGCGCGAGTCGCTCTTCAAAGTCGAGTGACGGTGAGGCACAGTGGGCGCGAGGGACGAGGGACCATGATCCTCCGCAGCGCGCTCATCTCGCTCATCGTCGCCACCCACGGGGCCGCGCACGCAGCCCCCCAGACCGCCGTCGACTGCGCGCAGTGCCGCGCCGTGTGTCGCGAAGGGGCCAAGCCGTACCAGAACGACGTCGGCGCCGACCCGGTGGAGCCGCAGCACAAGAACAAGGACGCGCAAGCAGCGTTCACCGACGGGCGCCGCAAGGATCCCGCCTTCGGCGGCGCCGACGTAGCCGGCGCGGTCGACGCCTACAAGCGCGCCGTCGTCCTCGACAACGACAACGCGCAGTATCGCAACTACCTGGCGGCCGCGCTCTTGTGGGCCGGCAACGTCGATGAGGCCATCTACAACCTCGAGCAAGCCAACAACCTGGTGCCGAGCGAGCCGAAGTTCGTGGTCAACCTCGGCTACGCCCACCATCGCCGGGGCGACGAGACGCGCGCGCTGCTGTACTACACGCGCGCCCTCATGCTCGACCCGCGCAACCTGCGCGCGCGCCTGTTCTTGGGCTACGCGCTCGAGCTGTTGGGCTACCGCGACGAGGCCATCACCGAGCTCAAGAAGGTGCTGGTGCAAGACCCGCCCAACGAGGGCGCCAAGGCCGGGCTGCGCCGGCTCGGCGTGGTGGTGGTGCCCATGCCCGTGAGCGCGCCGCCCGCGCCGCGCTGAAGGTCCATCGCATAATCGGCTGCGACCGCGTTGGCCGCCTGTGGTGCTCGCTCACCTCCACGAGGAGGATGTCGCTTCGCTCCTCGGCGGCCGCCTTGTCTCGCTCGATTTTGCGATGTCCCTTGACCGCCCCTCACACGCGCCGCGCGCGTACCTGCTTGCCGTCGACGACGTAGCTGCCGCCCGCCATGTGGTGCAGCGCGCGCAGCGGCTCGGGCAGATCCTCGCGCCAGCGCCCGTCCTTGAACGCGTCGTCGTCGGCCCAGGCGGCCAGCACCTCGACCACGAACAGGTCGAGCTCCTCGGCCAGCTCGGGCTTGGGCAGCACGCGGCACTCGAGCCACGCCGTGCACCCCTCGACGAGCGGCGCCGCCACCTTGGCGCCCTTGGCGCGCGCCACGCCGAAGCGCTGCCACTTGTCGACCTGCGCGCCGCTGCAGTTGCCCACGGCGTCGACGACGTCGAGCATGCGGCGCGGCGGCACCTGCACCACCAGCTCGCCCGAGGCCTCCACCAGCGCGCGCGTGTGGCTGTCGTGCGAGAGCACCAGCGCGAGCTTGGGCGGCGTGTAGTCGAGCGGCATGCACCACGCCACGGTCATGAGGTTGCCGGCGGCGCCGTGCGCGGCGGACACCAGCGTGACGGGCCCGTGGTTGACGAGCCGATAGGCGTGCTCGAGGGCGACGGGCGCGCGCATCTACAGGGCCTGCGCGCCGGGGGCCGGCTTGTTGCAGCGGCGCGCCAGGTCGGCCTTGTCGACGGCCTTGGTGAGCGCCTCGTCGTACTCGACGGTGCCGGCGGCCACCAGCTGCGCGAGCGCGTCGTTCAACAGCACGTTGCCCTGCGCCTTCGACGTGGCCATGGCGCTGGCGAGCTGGTGGGTCTTGCCCTCGCGCAGCAGGTTGGCGATGGCGTACGACACCACCAGCGACTCGATGGCCGCCACGCGCCCTCCTCCGACCTTCTTGCACAGCGCCTGCGCCAGCACGCCCTTGAGCGTATCGGCCAGCACCGAGCGCACCTGCTCCTGCTGACCGGCGGGGAAGACGTCGACGATGCGGTCGACGGTGCTGATGGCGGTGGACGTGTGCAAGGTGCCGAACACCAGGTGGCCGGTGTTGGCGGTCTCGAGCGCGAGCTGCATGGTCTCGAGGTCGCGCATCTCCCCTACCAGCACGATGTCGGGGTCTTCACGCAACGCCGCCTTGAGCGCGCGCGCGAACGTCTTGGTGTGCGCGCCCACCTCGCGCTGGTTGACGAGCGCGCGCTGGCTCTGGTGCACGAACTCGATGGGGTCCTCGAGCGTGATGATGTGCGCGCGGCGCGTCTTGTTGATGCCGTCGATCATGGCGGCCAGCGTGGTGGACTTGCCGCTGCCGGTGGGCCCGGTGACGAGGACCAACCCCTTGGGCAGCTCACACAGGCGCTGCGCCACCGGCGGCAGGTTGAGCTGCTCGAAGGTGAGCACGCGCGCCGGGATCTGGCGCAGCACGGCGCCGGCGCCGCCCTTGTCGCGGAACAGGTTGACGCGGAAGCGCGCGATCGTGCCCAGGGCGTACGCGAAGTCGACGTCGTGGTCGCGCTCGTAGGCGTCGAGCGCGCGCTCGTCCATCACGGGGCGCAACAGCTCGAACACCTCGCGATCGCCGAGCACCGCCGCGTCGGCCAGCTCGTGGATCTCGCCGTCGATGCGCCAGCGCGGCTTCTGGCCGCCCGACAGGTGCAGATCGGAGGCGCCCTCCGACACCACGCGGCGCAACAGCGCGTCGAGGCGCGGCGAGGGCGCCGCGCTCGGGGGCGTGGTGGTGGCGGGCTCGTCGCGAAACGGGTCGGGCAAGAAGCCGGGCACGTTGGCGTTGCCCGCGAGCGCCGCGTCGAAGCGCTCGCTCGGCACGCGCACGGGCACCAGCTCCATGCCCGGCAGCGCGTCGCGCGCGGCGCGCAGCACGCGCGGGCTCACGTCGTCGACGAAGCCGAGCCACACGCGGTTGCCCTCTTGCTTGAGCGGCAGCGCGCGGTGGCGCGCGATGAACTCGGCGGGCAACAGGGCCATCACCTCGGGATCGGCGGCCACGTCGAGCACGGGCAGCGGCAGCGCCTTCGACGACAGCGCCAGGCGCGCCGCCAAGCCGCGCGACACCGCGAGGCCGAAGCCGGGCACGCGCTCGTAGAGCAGGCCGAACGCCTCCCGATCGAAGCGCAGCACCAGGGCGCGGGCCGAGGCCTCGACGGTGGCGCTGCGCGCCTGTCCGAGCAGCAGGCCCATCTCGCCCACGCTCTCGGGCGGCTGGACGCGCGTCAGCTCCAGCGCCTCGCCGCCGCCGGCGGGCTGCTTCTTCACCGCCAGCTCGCCGGCGAGCAAGACGGCGAACGAGTCGCTGTCGGCCCCCTCGTGCATGAGCGCCTCGCCGACCTCGACGGTGAACAGGGCGCCGCGCTCGGCCACCTTGTGGAGCACTTCGGGTGCGAGGGACGCGAACAAGGGCGACTGCGCCAGCGCTGCGGCCAGCCGCGGGAGCATGTCTGCGTCGATGGGCATGGGCTGCATGAGCGCGCTCCGGTGGCCGGCATCCTCTCGGAGGTCGTGTCCGGCATGCAAGGGGACACGGTCGTTGACACGAGCTTGCGAGCGGCCATGCTCGCGGCCCCTCGGAGGTCGGATGCGATCGGCTGTGCTCGCCGCGATGTTGGTTGGCTCCACGATCGCGTGGTCGGCGGCGGCGAGCGCCGAGCCGCTCACCAAGGTGTTCATCAACGGTTCGGCCACGCCCGTGTACTTCAACGACGGCGACTCGTTCCGCATCCAGGCGGGCCCCTTCAAGGGCACCCAGTCGCGCCTCTCGGGCTACAACACGCTCGAGAGCTTCGGCCCCGTGCACCAGTGGGGCACGTGGACCGAAAAAGAGATGTACGTCGTCGCCAAGATGGCCACGCACGCCGCGCAGCAGGGCGTGTGGCACTGCGAGGGCGACGGCAAGAAGGACGGCTACGGGCGCCTCCTGTTGTTCTGCAAGGACCTGGCGATGCACCTCATCGGCCAGGGGCTGGCGCACACGTACTCGGTGAACGAGGAGCCGGGCGATCCCGACCTGCTCACGGTGCAGCGCGAGGCCATGGCGCACAAGCGCGGCATGTGGGCGAAGGGCGTCCCGCGCTTCGTCATGACGTCGCTGCACAGCAAGTCGGAGGGCGGCGACAAGCACGGCCAAACGAGCAACCGCCTCATCTCCACCACCGACGCGCACTCGGACAAGTGGGTGCACAACGACGACTACGCCGAGTGTCAGAAGGTGTGTCACGAGGTCGACATGATGACCGACGCCGACGCGGGCAAGAACGCCGAGCTCCTGGCCGGCATGCCCGACGCGGCCGCCGCGCTGAGCGCCGTGCCCGAGGGAGATCGCGTGGCAGCGCTGCGCGAGTCCTACGAGCTGCTCGTGCGCGAGCAGGCGGCGGGCGCGGCTCAGGCGGCGCTGCTCGAGGGCCTGCGCGCGCTCAAGCGCGAGGGCAAGCTGGTGGTGACGGGCACGCAGGTCGACTCGTGCCACGTGTACGTCGACTTCCGTCGTCGCTTCGGCGGGGAGCGGGCCACGTGCTTGCGCTGAGTTTCTGGAGGGGCTGTCGCCAGCCCCTCCCCCACGCCGGCACGGCCGTACGTGGGGCCCCCACCCAAGACGGCGCCCTCCGGTCGCTGGTGCTGATCGTTGGTCTGGTGGCGGGCGCCTGCAACTACGTCATCACGGCGCCCGTGCTCGGCTACGAGAACAACAACCTCGACTGCGGGGACGGCATCGACAACGACGGTGACGGCGTGGTCGACTGCCAAGACCCCGACTGCTGGCCGAATTCCACGCTGTGCGGCGAGATCGTGCCGGTGTTCGCCGATGACCAGCACGACGAGGACTCGCTCGCCCTGTGCACCGACATGGTCGATAACGACGGCGACGGGCAGCTCGACTGCAGCGATCGCGGGTGCCAGGGCATCGCCGAGACCTGCTGCGTGCTCGAGTTCGACGACGTGAGCTGCTCCGATCACATCGACAACGACGGCAACGGCTTCGCCGACTGCGAAGACTACGGCTGCTCCAACGGCAAGTTCGTCACCGTGTGCGAAGAGAGCACGGCCGACGACTGCGAGGATGGCGACGACAACGACGGCGACGGCGAGGTCGACTGCGACGACCGCGACTGCACGGGCACCAACCCGTGCCCCGGTGACCCCGAGAACACGGAGAGCCGCTGCCGCGACGACGAAGACAACGACGGCAACGGCTACACCGACTGCGTCGATCGCGCGTGCGAGGGCTTCTCGTTCTGTCAGGACCTCGACACCGAGGAGTCGATGGAGGACTGCACCGACGGCGACGACAACAACGACAACGGCTACGTCGACTGCGAGGACTTCTCGTGCCAGCGCAGCCCCGAGCCCGAGGTGGTGGCGCGGTGTGCCGAGATCCTCGAGAACACCTTCGAGAAGTGCAGCGACGGCGTCGACAACGACGACAACGGCTACCCTGACTGCGAGGACTACTCGTGTCGCAACAGCCGCGACGTGCGCGTGGCCATGGCGTGCCACGAGGGGCTGACCGGCTGCGAGTCGGCCATCGCGGACGCGTGCACCTCCAACACCGACTGCATGTTCCCCGAGGGCTCGTCGAAGCAGGCGTTCACCACCTGTCTGCCCACGGGCGTGTGCGGCACGCGCGGCGATCGCTGCGGGGCCGACACCGACTGCGACGACGGCAGCGAGCTGTCGACCGACACGTGCATCGGCGCCGGCGGCTGCGCCGACAGCCGCGACAACGACCTCGATGGGTTCCTCGACTGTGACGACTTCGACTGCGCGTGGGACCCGGCCGTCACGGCCTGCGCGGATCAACCGAGAATGTGCGAGTGAAGTGCGAGTGAGGATGCAAGGAATGACCACCGTGCGATCGCTGACCTTCGCGCTGCTCATCGCGGCGCCCGCCACGCTCGCCCAAGAGGTGGCGCGCGAGACCGACTGCCAGGACGGCGCCGACGACGACGGCGACAGCGTCATCGACTGCGGCGACGCCGACTGCAAGGACGAGCCGCGGTGTCAAAAGGACGGCAAGCCCGAGAACACCGCCGAGCGCTGCTCGGACTGGATCGACAACGACGACGACGGCGCCCTCGACTGCGACGACGCCGAGTGCCAGCGCCTGCCGGTGTGCCAGGGCTCGTGGAAGGGGCCCATCGACGGCAGCGGCGAGGTCGGCGGCGCCGACGGCGGCAACGCCCCGTCGGGCAGCAGGTTCGCGCCCGAGGCGGAGCAAGCGGACTCGAACGACGGCGTGGGGTTCGTGGGCGTGCGCTTCGGCGTGGTGGCGAGCGTGCTGCAAGAGCTCGACATCAACAACACGCAGGATCCGAACGATTACGCGCTCACGCCCGACACGCGCATCAACCTGTTGCAGCTGCGCGCCTTCGGCGCCCTGCCGCTCCTCGAGGACAGCTTCTTCCTCATCAACCTGCGCGGCGAGCGCAGCCCGCGCCTGACCTACGCGATGTTCCAGGTGCCGCTCGGCGCCGGCCACTACGTCAACGTCAACTCGGGTGGCGGCTCGCTGGCGAACGCGCTCGTCATCTCGGCCGCCAAGCAGCCGCTGCTCGAGCCCGCCTACTACATGTCGTCGGCGTTCGAGCAGGGCAACGGCGCGGCCGTCGAAGTACACGGCCCCATCGTGCCGGGCGTGTTGCGCTACCGCACCTTCGCCGGCGGCGGCGCCGGCTTCTCCACCGGCAACGTCGGCGGGCGGCGCTTCACGTTCGACAACTTCAACTACACGTACACGTTGGGCGCGCAGCTCCAGTGGGCAGCCATGGGGTTCTACAACCGCTTCGAGTCGCTCTACCTCTACAAGCCCGCGCAGCCGATGCTGGGCCTCACGCTCGGCGCCAAGTACGATCAGCGCCAGCAGGAGCGCTACCCCGCCCTCCATGCGTCGACGACGTTCAAGTGGGGCTACGTGGAGCTCGCCGCCGAGAACTACCTGAAGACCGAGCTCAACTACGGGGCCATCCAGAACGCCTACAACGTCATGGGCGGCGTGCTCATCGTGCCGGAGTGGCTGTTCTTCGCCGCCGACTTCGGCCAGTTCTGGACCAGCGAGTTCGGCGCGGTGCGCAACCTCACGGGCGGCATGGTGCAGGTGGCGGACCCGCCCGCCACACTCGAGACCGAGCTGCGTCGGCAGCGCGCCGAGACGCAGGCGCGCGCGGCGCTGCACTTCTACTTCTGGCGCAACAACGGGATCCTGTCGGCGCGCTACGCGCTGCGCTTCCTCGACCCGCCCAAGGTGGGGCCCGATCAGGATCGCGAGGAGCTGTTCGTGAGCCACGCCGTGTGGCTGGCGACGCAGTTCCGCTTCTGAAGGTCCATCGCAACATCGGCGGCGACTGTGTTGGGCGCCTGTGGTGCTCGCTCACCTCCACGAGGAGGAGGTCGCTGCGCTCCTCGGCGGCCACCTTGTCTCGCTCGATGTTGCGATGTCCCTTGAGCGCGCACCCGATCGCTCACCCGGACGAGCAGGCGAGCGCCAAGGGGATGGCCGCGGGCGAGGTCACGCCGCCGCTGCCGCCCTCGAGCAGCGGTTGGCGGCTCTTGTCGAGCGCGCGCCGCAGGTAGCTGGCCTGCACCCGCCGCGTCAGCCACCACCCGCCGGCGGCGCCGCCCCACACGCCCCACCCCGCCGCCAACACCGAGCACGCCGCGGCGGCCACGGGGCCGAACAGCGCGCCGAGGAGGCCGCCCACGGCCGCCGCCACGAGCATGGCCAGCATGCCCACGGCCGCGGCGCCCACCAGGCCGGCCACGCCGATGAGCGCGCAGCGCGTGTCGATGCGCTCGCGCTCGTCGGGCGGCACGCGCTCGTCCGAGAAGAGCTGCGTCTGCAGGTGCACGTAGTTCGTGTGCAGGCTGGCCACCGCATGAGCGTAGCGCTCCGCGCTGCTGTCCGCTCGCGGCCGATCCATACTGTCCCAGTGACCGTGCCCACGCCCCTCGCCGCCTCGCTCACCACGCTCATCGACGCGCTCCTGCCGCCCTCGTGCCTGGCGTGCGGCGCGCCCGCGCGGCCCGACGACTTCTGTGCGCGCTGCGCCGAGTCCGTGGAGCCCGCGCCTGCGGGCACGGTGGCGTGCTGGGCCTACGGCGGCGCCGTGGCCGAGGCCGTCCGGGCCTGCAAGTTCCGGCCCGACGCCACCGTGGCCGAGGCCCTGGCGCGGCGCTGGGCGCGGCGGCTAGCCGAGGGGTCGTGCGCGCCGCTGCCGGACGTCGACGCCATCGCCATCGTGCCCGCGCACTGGCGGCGGCGGCTGGC
>CAZONM010000007.1:0-36448 GCA_964580865.1 uncultured Myxococcales bacterium
CCCCCCCCCCCCCCCCACCAACACACTTTCCCTACACGACGCTCTTCCGATCTGCTCGTCGCCGCGGCACTGGTCGTCGTGGCGGCCACGGCGGCAGCCCTGTGGCACAACCGCGACGTCGACGTCATCGGTGCCGCCGACCTCGCCGTGGCGCGGCTCGAGCCCGTACGCGACGAGGAGCGCACGCTGGTGCTGGTGGGCGACGTCATGCTGGCGCGCGGCGTGGCGGCACGCGCACGGCGCCACGCGGTGCCGTTCTCGTGGTTCTTCGAGCCCACGCGCGCGCTCATCGCGGGCGCCGACGTGGCGTTCGCCAACCTCGAGTCGCCCATCTCGGGCCGCGGGCAGCGCCGACCGTCACCCATCGCCTTCAACGCGCCCCCAGCGGCCGCCGATGGGGTCGCCGACGCGGGCTTCGACGTGGTGTCCGTGGCCAACAACCACGCGCTCGACTACGGCGCGCGGGCGCTCGACGACACCCGCGCGATCCTCGACGCGCGCGGCGTGCGCACGGTGGGCGCCGGCCGGTTCGACGAACCGCAAACCCCCGTGATCCTCGACGCGCGCGGCGTCACCGTGGGCTTCCTCGCCTACTGCGACCCGCGCGGGCGCGGCAGCTGCCCGTTCATCGACGGAGCCGACCTCGACAAGCCCTACCGCGCGCTGCGGCGCACGCTCGAGCGCGACGTGCGCGCGCTACGCCCACAGGTCGACGTGCTGGTGGTCTCGCTTCATTGGGGCGTCGAGGGGCGCGGCGCGCCCAGCGCGCGGCAGGTAGCGTTGGCGCACCGGCTCGTGGACCTTGGCGTCGACGTGGTGGCCGGGCATCACCCGCACGTGCAGCAACCCGTGGAGCGTTACGGGCGCGGCCTTATCCTCTACAGCATGGGCAACTTCGTGTTCGACCAGCGCAGCCAGCGCGCCTTTCGACGGGCGCGCCTCTATCGCGTGGTGGTGGGCAAGGACGGCGTGCACGGCGCGAGCTGGCTGCCGCTGTCGTCGCGCGTGGGTGCGTGGCAGCCGCGCCCCACGGCCGCGCCCCCGCCGGCGCTCACGACGCCGTCGACGGCGGCTCCTCCGGCGCCGGCACCGCCGTGAGCCCGTCGGCGGTGACGGCGGGCAAGGTTAGGTCGAAGCACACGCCGCCACCGTCGCGATCGCGCACGGCGATGGCGCCACCGTGGCGCTCGGCCACCAAGCGGCAGAGGTAGAGGCCGAGGCCGCGGTTGCTGGTGGTCTGGCCCTCGGCCACCTGGCCGAACTTGTCGAACAGCCGCGCCTGCACGTGGGGCGGGACGCGCGGCCCGTCGTTGCCCACGGTGACGACGACGCCGGCATCGGCGGCGCGCGCCGCCACCTCCACCACGCCGAGCGGCCCCACGTAGCGCGACGCGTTGCCGAGGAGGTTCTGCAGCACGCGCGTCACCAGCGCAGGGTCGAACGCGACGCGGGGCAGGCCGTCGGGTACATCGACCACCAGACGCGCGCCCCGCGCCTCCACCACGGGCCGGTGTCCCCACGCGGTGCCGCTCACCACGGCGCCGAGGTCCCCGGGCGCGGGCGAGAACGGCAGCTGGCCGTCCTCGGCCATGCCCACGTCGAGCATGTCGAGCAGCATGTGCTGCATCTGCGCGCACGCCGTGAGCGCGTCCCTGGCGGCGGAGCGCAGTTCGCGCGGGTCCTCCTCGAGCTCGTGCTCGAGGTGCTGCAGGTTGAGGCGCACGACCCCGAGCGGGTTCTTCAGGTCGTGCAGCAACAGGCCGGTGAGCCGGCGGCGCGCCACATCGAGCGCCGCGCGCTTCTCCTCGGCCTCGCGGCGAAACTGCTGCGCGCGCAAGAGCACGCGCACGCGCGCCAACAGCTCCTCGGCGTACACGGGCTTGGCGATGAAGTCGTCGGCGCCCGCCTCCTTGCCGCGCACGCGCGCGCCGCGATCGGTGAGCGCCGTGACCAGCACCACCGGC
The DNA here is from genome assembly GCA_964580865.1 of uncultured Myxococcales bacterium. Lineage (GTDB taxonomy): Bacteria > Myxococcota > UBA727 > UBA727 > VGSZ01 > JACOUT01. The sequence continues at coordinate 1,965 of CAZONM010000007.1, forward strand.
AAGAACGGCTGATGGAGCTCGTCGCGGATGGCGCGGCACGTCGCCACGCCGTCGAGCACGGGCATCATCACGTCGAGCAGCACCAGGTCCACGTCGCCCTGCTGCACGCGCGCCACGCAGGCGCGGCCGTTCTCGGCCGCGCAGGTGACGAAGCCCTCGCGCCTGAGGATGGTCTCGAGCAGCCGGCGGTTGGGCGCTTCGTCGTCGACGACGAGGATGTTGGCGGGCGCGCTCACGGTGCCGGCTCCAGCGTGAAGCGGAAGGTGCTCCCCTCGCCCGGCGCGCTGTCGACGCCGATCTCGCCGCCGAGCTTGGTCACGAGCTCCCGCGTGAGCGCCAGGCCGATGCCCGAGCCCTTCATGCCGTGCTCGGCCTTGGCGTCGAGCTGCGCGTAGTAGGTGAACAACACGCTGCGCGCCTCGGGCGCGATGCCCGCGCCGTTGTCGCGCACGGAGACCTCGACCTTGGCGCCCAAGCGGCGCACCGCGACGACGATGCTGCCGCCGGGGTTCGTGAACTTGGCGGCGTTCGACAACAGGTTCACCAGCACCTGCACCAACGCGCGGCGATCGGCGAGCGCCGCCTGCGCCTCGGGCGCCACCTCGACCTCGAGCCCATGCCTGCGATCGTCGATGAGGGGCCGCACCAGCGCCACCGCCTCGTGGATGGCGCTATGGAGCTCGACCGGCGTGGGCGTGAGGCGCTGCCCGCCCTCCTCGAGCGTGCGCAGGTCGAGCAGATCGTTCACCAGCGTGAGCATGTGCTCGCCGGCCCCGAGGATGAGCCCCAGATCTTGGCGTTGATCGTCGTCGAGCTCGGCGGTCTCGAGCAGGCGGGCGAAGCCGAGGATCGAGTTGAGCGGCGTGCGCAGCTCGTGGCTCATGTTGGCCAGGAACGCCGACTTGGTCTGCGATGCGCGCTCGGCGGCCGCCAAGGCCTCGCGCAGCTGCGCCTCCTGCAGCTTGGCGGCGGTGACGTCGTAGAAGAACCACACGCGGCCGAGCACGCGCCCCGCGGCGTCGGCCACGGGGGCCGTCTGCCGGTCGAGCACGCGCCCGTCGGAGAGCGGGATCTCATCGCGCGCGGTACCACCGGGGTTGGCGTAGAGCTCCGCCACGCGCGCGATGAACGCGTCCTGATCGGCCACCAGCGGGAGCGCCGCGGCCAGGGCTGTGCGGTCATCCTTGCCCTCCAGCGCCTCCTCGCCGAGGTGCCAGATGTCGACGAACGCCCGGTTGTGGCTGAGGATGCGGCGCTGATCGTCGACGACCAAGACGCCGGCGGTCGAGGCCTCGATGGTGGCGCCGTGGATCGCGTCGGTGCGCTGGCGCAAGTTCTCGTAGAGCTCTTGCATCTCCTTCGACACCACCTCGAGGGAGCGCTCCACCAGGTACCGCTCCTGATCGGCCTCGCGGTAGGTGCTGCTGATGCGCTCGAACAGCGCGCGCAGGCGCGCGTCGTGCTCGTCGATGCCGAAGCGGCGCAGCTGGCGAGCGAGCGTGGGGTGCAGGGCTTGGGCGGCGTCTGGCGGCGCGCTCACCTGCGCACCAGTGCCGGGAGGCGCTCGTCCCCGACGCCGACCGCGCGCGCGGTCGGCGTGCCGCGACCATCTCTGCCGTCATGGGGTGAGCCCGCGCCGCGCAAAGGGTTCCTCCGGTCGCGGTGATCCATCGGCCACCGCCGCCAAAGCTTTACCCTCGAGCACCGGGGCGCCAAGCGCGCGGCGCCCCGGCGCGATCGCGGGACAGCGCGACGCGACGCGTGAGATCGACGCCGGTGGGCCCGCCGCCTACAGGTCGAGCACCTCGTCGTGGAACTGCTGGCCCCAGGTGCGCACCAGGAACTGCCGCAGCGGCGCGCCGGCGCTGCCCGTGCGCAGGGTCTGGTACAGCGCGTCGGAGGTGGCGAACTGGAAGTCGTCGATGGCGGCGAAGCGCCGGTGTAGGTCGAGCGAGCGGCGCGTGAAGTAGGCGAGCATGGCCTTGAACTGATCGTTGCCCGCGAAGTAGCTCGCGTCGAGCTCCTCCACGGCCAGGCCCACGGCCAGGCCGTACGCGACGAACTCGATGACGCCCGACTGATCGCGCCAGCCGTCGTTCCACAGGCCCTCGTCATACAGCGAGATGGCCGCTTCGCCGCCGTTCACGTAGGCGTTCCACTCGTCCCACAGGTACAGCGGCGTGTCATCCCAGGCGCTCTGGCCGCTCACGTAGGTGCCAAAGCGGAACTCGCGCAGCGCGCTCGGCACGTAGGGCACCACCTCATGCTTCCAGATGCCGGGCTCCACCACGAAGCAGGCGCGGTCGTGCAGCAGGTAGAACGCGTTCGACGGCTCGTTGTTCGGGTTCTCGTAGTTGCGCAGGTACGCGTGGATGCCGTGGCTCACCTCGTGCGCGCAGGTGACGAGGTCGGGGTCGCAGTAGTAGTCGACCTGATCGTTCGGCAGGTGACGCACGATGTCGCGCAGGGCGCTGCCCGTGACGTTGCGCGAGTTGAGCGCCTGGTGGTCGAGGCACTCGAGGTCGGGCGGGAGCGCGCCGGGCGGCCCGGGATCGCTCGGGTCGTCGGGCGGGTCGTCGGGCGGATCGCTCGGGTCGTCGGGCGGGTCCGGCGGGTTCGGCGGGTCGCTCGGGTCGTCGGGCGGGTCCGGCGGGTTCGGCGGGTCGCTCGGGTCATCCGGTGGGTCGCTCGGGTCGCTCGGGTCGTGCGGCGGATCGGCCGGATCGGGGTCGGGGTCGTGGACGCGCGGCGGGTCGTCGTCCGGCGGCGCCGCCTCGTCGCCGAACAGCGGCTCGATCTCGTGGCTGCACCCGATGAGAGCGGGCAGGAGCGCGATCCCCAGGGCGACGACGAGCGGAAGCACGCGCATGGCTCACCTCGACGGGCGCGACGGTACGCTTCGGTCACGACGACGCCATCGGCCTCACGACGCAGGCGGCGCGCCACGGTCGTCGGTCGATGGTCGGACCACGCGCGGCGCACGCCATTGCCGCGCCGCGCCGCGCTTGCCATGAGGGCGGCATGCATCGCTTCGCTCCTGCCATGATCGTCGTCGTCGTGAACCTCGCGCTCGGCCTGGGCGCCGCGCCCGGCCGCGCCGCGTTCGGCGACAACGCCGTCGGCATCAACGTGCACCTGCCGCACAACTCGCTGCACCTCGTCGACAAGGCGGCCGACGCCGGGCTGCAGTGGATCCGCGTCGACGGCAACTGGGAGCTCTTCGAGCCCGTCGACGCGCCCGACGTCGCGGTGGTCGACCGCACGCCCTCGGTCGACTTCCACGAGAGCGCCTACGCGTTCGCCCTCATGGACGACGTGGTGTGCCGCGCGCACGCCAATGACCTCGACGTGTACATGAGCCTCGGCTACTCGCCCTGCTGGGCGCTCAGCCCCGTGGGCACCACCGGCTGCGGGCCAACGCCCCCGGTGCCGGGGAAGTTCGACGCCATGGTGTTCGCCGTGGTGCGCCACTACGCCGACGGCGTCGACTGCGGCGCCGACGGCACGGCGCACGTCACCCACTTCGGCATGTGGAACGAGGCCAACCTCGACGCCTTCTGGACTGGCACCACCGCCGCCTACCGCGACGACATCCTCATCCCCGGCGCCGCCGCCGCGCGCGCGGCGTGCCCGGACTGCACGGTGCTCGGCCCCGACTTTGCCCACGTGGGCGAGGCCGACGACGAGCTCGAGGCCGTGCTGTGCAACGCGCCGGCGCTGGCGTCCATCGACGTCATCGCGCACCACAACTACCACGGCTTCAACGGGTCCATCTGGGACGGCGACAGCTACGACAACGCGCTCGACGACCAGCGCTTCTCGTTCACGCGCCGCAGCCTGATGGACGTCATGGAGCTGTGCGGCGCCACCGACCGCGAGGTGTGGATCACCGAGACCGGCAAGCGCGCCGACACCGACCAGCCGGGCGAGGCCTCGCTCGCCGAGCAGGCCGCCTACGTCACCGACGTGCTCGAGGCGCAGCTGGCCCGCGCCTGGCTCACCAACACGTTCATCTACGAGGTGGTCGACGACACCACGAGCGACATCAGCGGCTACGGGCTGTGGCGTTGCCCGCAGTCGGCGGCGGGCTTCAGCGAGCCGTGCTTCGAGAAGCCGGCCGTGCAAGCCATCCGCAACTTCCTCGACCAGCACCCGCAATTCGGCCCGCCGGCGCCGCTGCCGGCCTGCAGCAACGGCCTCGACGACGACGGCGACACCCTGGCCGACTTCCCGGCGGATCCCGGGTGCACCGACGCCGACGACTCCAATGAGAGCAACGCGCCGCAGCTCCCCACCCTGCGCGCGCCCCCCGGAACCACCGTCGCCGTCGACGCCGTTGGCGCCGAGTACGACGACGACCTCGCCACCGCGCTGCCGTCGTCGACCTTCGTCACGCCCGACGTGCCGACGGCGCCCCCCGACGACGCCGATCTGTCCGCCGCCGTGCAGGCGGTGCTCACGGCCGCCGGCGACACCGTTGCGTTCTTCATCGACGTCACCGACGACGTCCAGGACAACGCCCACGCGGCCGCCGACCTGTGGCAGGGCGACAGCGTGCAGCTCGCCTTCGATCCCGACGGCGACGGCGGCGACGCCTACGATGACGACGACGTCGAGCTCGGCGTGGCCCTGCTGGACGGCGCGGCCGCCCTCCACGTCTTTCACGGCGCGGCCAACGGCGTCGCCGTAGCGGCCGTGCGCAGCGGTGACCACACCACCTACGAGCTCACCGTGCCGACGTCGATCCTCTTCCCCGACGCCAGCGCGCTCGCGCCCGGCATGGCGACCGCCATGTCGCTGCTGGTCAACGAGGCGGACGGCGCCGGGCGCGAGGGCTGGCTCGAGTGGGCCGGCGGCATCGGCCGCTTCAAGCGCCCGAGCGACTTCGGGCGCCTCCTGCTCGTCGACGCGCAGGGCAACGAGGGCGAAGGTGAAGGCGAAGGCGAGGGCGAGGGCGAGGGCGAGGGCGAAGGAGAGGGTGAAGGAGAGGGTGAGGGTGAAGGCGAAGGCGAGGGTGAAGGCGAGGGCGAAGGAGAGGAACCGCCGCCGCGCTCCTCGTGCGGGTGCGCGAGCGCGCGGCCGACCGGCGACGCCGGGACCGCGCTCGGCGCGGTGATCGCGCTCGCGCTCCTGGCGGGCCCGTGGCGCCGTCGTCGGTGATGCGCGCGCTCGTCGCCGCACGGCGGGCGGCGCTACAGCGGGCCGAACACCACCTCGTTCTCCTCGGCCGCGTTGAAGCCGAAGCTGCCGAGCTGCAGGATCATGGGCTCGTCGCCAATGTCGGGGAGGGGCGGTGAGTCGATGTCGGCGCGCAGCTGTCCGCCGCCGTCGAGCAGCGAGCAGCGCAGGTGGGTCGAGAGGAGCGTGAGCTCGATGCGCTCGACCAGCGCGAGGCCGTTCACCTGCTCGCTCGCGTGGGTGCTGCCGTCCTGGGGCTCGCCGAAGCGCCCCGACTCGAGGCCGCAGAACAGCGTGTCGTCGCTGATCCACGCGCCGTAGATGTCGCCGCTGACGCCGTCGATGGCAGCGATCCCGACCCCGATGCCGCTCACCAACGACGTGCTGTCGGCCAGGGCGTCGGTGACGTCGATGGGCACGGACCAGGTAGCGTTGAGCAGCCACGGCATCGTGGAGAGGTACATGCAGCTCACATCGTCGACGCCGCCGACGTTGCGGAAGGCCACGCCGCCCGTCGGCCGCTCCGTGATCTGGCAGGCGCTCGGCCCCGCGCCGGAGCTGCGCTCGGCCACGAATAGCGGCGCGGGCACGCCGTCGCACAGCGTGTCGTCGAGGTCGTCCACCCGGCAGGGGTCGCTGGCCGGGATCGCGAGGTTGACGCTCTCGACCACCAGGGTCGACGCGCTGTCGGCGCCCTCCGCGCGCACGAACAGGTGCGCCACCGCCAGCGTCGACGGAAGCGCGAAGGTGCCGAGCTGAGTCACCGCGCCGGCGTCGGAGACGCCGCTGGCGATCACGCTGTCGCCCGAGCGCGTGAGGCGCCACCGGCGCATGGCCGTGGAGTTGTAGACGACGGCGGCGCCCGTGGCCGGGCCGGTGTCGCGGTCGTACACGACGGCGCGAATCATGCCGACGCCACCTTGTTGGACCGCCAGCTCTTCACCCGTGCCCGCGATCCCGTCATAGGGCCGCAGTCCGAAGTACACATTGCCGTCGGGCGTGGCCGTGTCGAGCACGCGCGCCTCCACCACGGCGCCGTCGGCGAACGCCACCGCTGCGCGCGACGCCACGGCGACGCCGTTACCGATCAGCCGCAGCCCGCCGCCGCTCAGCTCCACGGTGCCGTTGCTCTCGGTGGGGCTGACGCGCCACGCATCGGTGTCGAGGGTGCTCTGGGCGCTGAAGTCCTCGCGCACCAGGCCCGGGCCGCCGCAGGTCGGCACCTCGACAGCGCAGGGATCGCCCTCGCCTTCGCCCTCGCCTTCGCCCTCGCCCTCGCCCTCGCCCTCGCCCTCGCCTTCGCCCTCGCCCTCGCCCTCGCCCTCGCCTTCACCTTCACCCTCGCCTTCGCCCGAGGCGATGATCGCGCAGGACCCGTCAGCGCAGAGTTGGCCGCGCGGGCAGTCGACATCGTCGCCGCAGCGGAGCGGCGCCCCGAGCAGGCGGCACCCCACCAGCGCCACCATGAACGCGAGCACCATCACCAGCACGGCGGCGCGCACGGCGCTCACGGGAACAGCTCGGTGCCGCGCCAACCGTCGGGCGTCCTCTCGTAGCTCCACCGCATGTGCAGCCGAAACGGCCGGTCCTCCCACAGCTCGACGGTCCCCGGCAGCACGCGATACCCCGACCAAAACGGCGGGCGCGGCACGGCGCCGAGACCGAAGCGCGCGGTGGCGGCGGCGACCCTCGCCTCGAGCTCGCCGCGCCCCGACAAGGGCTGCGACTGCTTGGACGCCCAGGCGCCGATCTGGCTCACACGCGCGCGCGTGGCGAAGTAGGCGTCGGCCTCGGCGTCGGTCACGCGCTCCACCGCGCCCTCCACGCGCACCTGGCGCTTGAGGCTCTTCCAATGAAACAACAGCGCCGCGCGCGGGTTCTCGTCGAGCTCGTGCGCCTTGCGGCTGCCGAGGTTCGTGTAGAAGACGAAGCCGCGCTCATCGACGCCCTTGAGCAGGCACATGCGCACCGATGGCGCGCCGTCGCGGCTGGCGGTAGCCACGGCGACGGCGTTGGCGTCGTTCGGTTCCTTGGCCTCGGCCTCCGTGAGCCAATGGGCGAATGTCGCCAGCGGATCGTCGACGGCTTTCATCGCCGGGCATTTGGCCACGCGCACACGGTTCCCGCAAGCGGCGCCGTTGGGTCACAGCGTTGCCGCTCACCGCGCGCGCGTGCGACACTCGGCGCGCGCGCGCGGTGACGCGCCGCGCGGAGGTCGCGTGCTCTCCCCTGCCCTCACCGTGGTGGTGCTCGCGGTGCCTGCGGCCGACGCGCAGGTCCCCGCCAAGCTCGTCGGCGAGGCGGTGCAGGCCGCCGACGCCGGTCGCTGGTGCGACGCGCTGCCGCTCTACCTCGAGATCCACCGGCGCTCGGGCAGCCTGCGTGCGCTCTTCAACGCCGCCGAGGTCGCCAACGCCGCCGACGACCGCGTGGCGGCCGCCGACTTGTACCGCCGCATCGAGAGCAGCCCGGGGTTCGCCGCCTTCGAGCACCGCGCCACGGTGCGCCAGCGCGCGAGCGCCGTGTTTCGGCAGACGCAGCGCGCCGGCCCCGGCACCGCGTGCCCGGTCGCGCCGCCCCGCTGCGGCGACTGGGTGCTGCACGACGGCGAGCAGTGCGACGACGGCAACACCGTCGACGGCGACGGCTGCGACTCCACCTGCGTGACCAGCGCCTGCGGCAACGGCGTGCGCGCGCCCGACGAGCCGTGCGACGACGGCAACACCGTCGACGGCGACGGCTGCGATCAGGGCTGCGTGGTGACCGGCTGCGGCAACGGCGTGCGTACCGGCGCCGAGCTGTGCGACGACGGCAACAGCGTCGACGACGACGGCTGCGATCACACCTGCGTGCCGAGCGGGTGCGGCAACAGCGTGCGCACCGGCGCCGAGCAATGCGACGACGGCAACACGACCGACGGCGACGGCTGCGATCGCGGGTGCGTAAGCACGCGCTGCGGCAACGGCGTCGTCACCGCGGGTGAGCGCTGTGACGACGGCAACGTCACGGACGGCGACGGCTGCGAGGCGACCTGCGTGCCGACGCGGCGCGCGGCCCCGGCGCTCGGCATCACCATGGCGAGCGGCGGCGTCATCGCCCTGGCCGGGGGCGGCGCGCTGCTCGCCGTGGGCCTGGCGCCGTTGATCGCCAGGGAGGAGGCCATCGGCCACCTCAACCAGCTGCGCGACGACTACGACGACAAGCCTGACGAAGCGCTCGCGCAGGTCGCGGGCGCACGCGCGCTGGTGGAGCAGCGCGAGGACGAGTGGATGAGTTACGGCGTGCTGTCGGTCGCGGGCGCGGGCGCGTTGGGCGTGGTGGGCCTCGCCGCCACCGTCGGCGGCGCCTGGCTCGCGGTCACCCACACCATCGAGGACGCGGTGCCCATCCCGTCGACCGTCGCGGAGGAGATGCCATGAGCGCACGTGTCGCCGCGCTCGCGTCGTTGGTCCTCGTGTGCGCGTGCGATCTCGATCTCACGGGATTCGGCAAGCCCTGCGGCCGAGGCGAGAGTTGTGGCGCCGACGCGCCCCGCTGCGTCGAGGGCGTGTGCGTGCCGCTGCGCGAAGTGGGCGACGCCGGTGAGGACTGCGGCAACGCGCTCGAATTCGCCGAGAACGAGTTCCGTCGTGAGTCGGCGCCGCTGGTGCGCGAGATCAGCTTCGCCGGGGCGCGCGCCGACTATCCGACCTCCTGCGGGGGTGACGCCACCGCCGATGTCGTCGTTGTGTTCACCGTACCCACGGGGACGGCGCCGTTCCCCGTGCGTATCCGCGCCGAGCTGGCCGACGCGGTGATCTCGCTCCGGCGGGTCGCCGACGACGGCGCGTGCGCGCTGGAGCTGCCCGACGCGTGCGTGGTCAACGGCGACCTCCTGGTGGAGTACGTCGACGCGGCGACGTGGGCTGTCGTCATCAGCGCTCGCGGTACGGCCGCCGAGTCGGTGCGCGTCATCGTGGAGCCCATCGACTGCCCGGCTGGCTACCTGCCGTTCGGCGACGACGCGTGCGCCGGGTTTCGCGCGGTACCGGCACCCTCCATCGCGCGGACCCAGGCGGTGCTGGTGGCGCTTCCCGACGGTCGCGCGGCGCTCAGCGGCGGGCTTGAGGCCGGGACCGGCGCCCTGCCCGACAGCGAGCTGTTCGAGCCCACGTCGGAGACGTGGACCTATCTGCCAACCTTCGCGCGCACCCCACCGCACGCTGCGGTGGTCGCAGGTGAGAACCTGATCATCATCGGCGGCGGCGTCGACGCCGAGATCCTGACGGAGGAGCGCGGCGAAGACGTCTTGCAGCTCTTGGAGATCGCCCCCGTGGGCGGGGGACCGGACGTCATCGACCACGTCGCTCCGCAGCTGGCGGCCGGGTTGCCGTCGGGGGCGCTGGTGGTCCTGACGGACTACGGCGACTACCTCCTGCACGTCGACCAGGAGGTCGACGGCTGCACGAACAACATCTGCACCAATCCCGAGGGGTTCTGCGTGGCGGACAACTCCACGCCGTCACGCGGGAACATCTGTATGTGCCCCAACGGCCCGTGCCTGTCGGCGCCGCAGCTCGGCGGCACGATCACCACCACCGGCGCGCGCGACAACAACGTGGCCACCAACCAGCGCCCCATCGTCGGCGGCACACGGCGCGGGCAGGAGTACGTCACCGTGCACGACGTCGACACGGTCTATGAGATCCACATCGCCTCAGGTCACTGGCGCCAGCTCAGCGTCGCGTCGCGCGTCGACGTCCGCCTCAGCTCTCTGAACACCGGCGTGCTCATCGTCGGCGGGCGGATCACCGGCCTTGACCGGCGAGTCGAGGGCCGCCCAACCGCGCGGGTGGAGCTCGCCGACGCGAACCTCCAGGCGCGCGAGAGCTTGGGCGAGCTGCGGCACGCGCGGGTGCAGCACGGCCAGGCCGTGCTACCGGACGGGCGCGTGCTGGTGGTCGGAGGAACGGGCCGCGACGGCCGGGCCCTCGCGAGCGCCGAGCTCATCGACCCCGCAGCGGGGACGGTCTCCCGCCTGCCCCGGCTCCCCAAGCCGGCGACTGACGTGCAGGCGGTGACGTTGGCCGACGGGCGGGTGCTGGCGGTCGGCGCCATCGGCGACGATCATGTGCCGACGGACGCCTGGATGTTCGAGACCGTGGCGCGCGGCCAGGCGCCGCCCCCGGCGCCGGGTGAGCCGTGCGGCCTGATCCTCGACGTCGAGCCCAACGTGTCGGCCGACCCGACCGCCGCCTCGATCTTCGAGGAGACCACGGTGGGCGAGCGCGATCGGTTCCGCGACGCGTCGTGCAGCGCAGACTTCGAGACCGTCGGCCCCGAGCGCTTGTTCTCGTTCACCATCGGCGAGGCGCGGTCCCTCACCGTCGGCACCAACCTGGGGTACGCCACGCTCTTGCTGCGCCGGGCCCCCTGTCTGCCGCCCACGCCGCTCGGGTGCACGTCCGTCACGCGCGACGACGCGTCGCCGCTCGGCTCGCACCGAATCGCGCCGTCGCTGCCACCGGACACGTACATCCTCGTGGTCGAGGCCCACGATCGCGACGACCGCGGCGTGGGCTTCGCGCTCGACCTGCGCCTCGACGCCCCCACAGCGTGCGCTCGCGACGACCACGATCCGAGCGACGACGATCCGGCGAACGCGCGCCGCCTCATCGAGGTGCCGTATCCGCCGAACCCGGAGCCGCCCCACATGGAGGTCGGCACCGGCATTCTCTGCGGCGACGACGTCGATCACGTCATCATCGAGCGCTGGGCCTCAGCGTCCACGCTCTGGTTGGAGGACGCGGCACGCGACACCTCCACCATCCAGCTTGCCGTCTTCGACGACGCGGCCACGCTTGCGGCGGGCGAGCCGATCTACACCTTCGGCGACGCCGTGCCGTTCGGCGACGGTGCCACGGAGCCCGCCATCCTGCTCGTGGCGCTCCGGTCGGGCACGGGCGACCTGTTCCAGCACCACTGGCAGCTCATCCACTCGCCCGACACCTGCGTGCCGGAGGACGTCGACTCGCTCGCTCCCGCGCTCGACGACGCCAACAACCCGGCGCGGCGCACGCCCTTGCCCGCGTCGGGGCAGATCGATCGCTGCCTCACCAGCGACGTCGACGTCGACGTCACCGTGATGGCCGCACCTGCCGACCTCGACCTGATCGTGTCCATCACAGGCCGCTACCAGCTCGAGGCGCAGCTCTACGCCTTGAGCGCCCCGGACGCCCCGTTGGGCGCGGCCATCGGCGCGCCCATCCCCGACGACACCTTCGGCATCGTCGAGGCGGGCATCGCCCCGTACATCGCCATCGTCACGCGCACCTCCGACCCCGCCGGCGAGGAGTACCACCTGTCGGTGGAAGCCGCGGACCTGAGCGCGGCGTGCGACGCCGCCACCCCGCTCGCGGACACCGGAACGTGGAGCATCGACAGCACGCTCTTCGCCCCGCTGCTCGACCCCGAGGACTTCGGCGACTGCACCACCTATCCCGAACGGGGGTCCGATGCCCTGGGGACGCTGGTGCTCTCCGACGGCGACGTGCTCAACGCCGAGCTCGAGCCCGACGGCAGCGGCGACGTGGCCGTGTACCTGCTGACGAGCTGCATCATCGGCACGCCGGCGTGCGTGGCGGGAGCCGATTCCGTCGGCGACGGCGACACGGAGGAGCTCACGTACCAGCACGCGGGGCCCGACCAGCGCTACTACCTCGCGGCCGACAGCTACTACGTCGACGACTACACGGCGACCTTGCGCTGGAACGTGACGCGCGCCGGGCAGTGAGCACGATCGCTCGCCGCGGGGACCTCGCGGGGCGCTATGCTGCCGGAGCAGCCGCGTTCGGAGCCCATGGCAGAGACCGATGACCTGCTCGGCAAGGCCCTCGGCGACCGCTGGTCGCTGCGCTGCCGCTTGGGCGCGGGCGGCATGGGCGCCGTGTACCTCGCGCACGACCTGCGCGGTGGGCCCGCCGCCGCCGTCAAGGTGGTCAAGCGCGAGCTCTCCGACGACGCGGAGGCGCGCGCGCGCTTCACGCGCGAGGCCGAGGCGCTGCGATTGCTCGACGACCCGCGCATCGTGCGCTTCTACGACACCGGCGAGACCGGCGACCTGCGCTGGATCGCCATGGAGCTGCTCGAGGGGCGCACGCTCAAGAGCCGCCTGCAGTCGCGCGGCGCGTTCCCGTGGCGCGAGAGCGTGCCCGTGGTGCGCGACGTGGTGCTGGCCCTGCACGCGGCCCACCGCGCCGGCCTGATCCACCGCGACCTCAAGCCCGAGAACATCTTCCTCGCCGACGGCCCCGACGGCGCCGCGCCCGTCGTCAAGCTGCTCGACTTCGGCGTGGCGCGCCACACGCAGCTGCCGGCGGGGCAGACCATGACCGCCACCGGGGTGGTGCCGGGCACGCCGGGGTTCGTGGCCCCCGAGGTCGTGCTCAAGGGGCCCTCCAACGATCCCCGCTCCGACTACTACGGCCTCGGCGCCACGTGGTTCGAGATGCTCACCGGCGAGAAGCCGTTCTCGGCCGAGACCCCGTTCGCGCTCGCCATGCTGCACGTGACCGCCGAGGTACCGCCAGCCTCGAGCGTGCGGCCGAACCTGCGCCTGCCGCTGCGCCTGGAGGCGCTGCTCGCGTCGCTCTTGGCCAAGACGCCCGACAAGCGACCCGCCAGCGCCGAGGCGCTGTTGGCCGAGCTCGACGCCCTCGGCGCCGAGCCCGACGGGCCCGTGCGCGACGTCGAGCCCGAGAGCAGCCTGCACAACCGCTTCCGGCCCATCGCCAACGACGCCACCCCGCACACGCGCTCGCTGCCCGGGCCGTCCGACCTGCTGCCGCACGAGGCCACGCTGACCGCGGGCTTCACGTCGCTCGAGCATGCGCTCAAGCGGCCGGCGCAGCGCCGACGCGCGGCGGTGCTCACCATCGGCGCCGTGGTCGCGCTGGCCGCCGCGGCGGGCGCGATCTCGGTGCTCGGGCGCAGCGACGACGCCGCCGAGGTCCCGCCGACGGAGAGCGCGGACCACGACGAAACCACCGCCACCGAGCCCCCGCCCGCGCCGCCCCCGAGCCCCCCGGTCGAGGCGGCGCCCGCGCCGCCTCCTGCGGAGGCTCCGCACGCGCGACCGGCGCCCGAGAACAAGCCCAAGCGCGACACCTCTGGCGGTCACAAGCCGCTCATCCTGCCGATCAACGACCAGGCGCCCGACAGACCGCCGAGCCAGTAGCGCCCCAGCGCGGCCCACGCGCTCAGGCTCGCGTCATGCCGTCGTGGGGCCGGCCCGCGCGCCGCGTCGTCGTCGGGCGCCCTCGGCCAACACCACGGTGGCGACCATGCTCGCGAGCGCGGCGACGACGCACGCGAGGGCTGCGCGGCGGCGCGGTGGGCGGTACCGGAGCTCGATCGGCCCGCGCGCCACATCCTCGACGACGACGGCCAGCTGGGCGCCGCCGGCGCGGACCGTCGGAAGCGCGCGGCCGGACTGCGTCGCCTCCCACCCCGCGAGGTAGCTCGCGCGCACACCGATCACCGCACTGCCGGTGCCCGTCGCATACAGCGTGCGGCGCGCCGCGCCATCCACGACGACGCGCTCGACGTCGATCCCCGCACCGCTCGGCAGCGGTGTCCTGGCTGGGATCGCGCGCGTCGGATCGTCGATGATCGCGAGCACCTCGCTGCCACCGGCGGCTTCACCGATGAGCGCGCGCGCGTCGTCTTCCGAGGCCACGAGGACGGGGTTCCGCGCCACGAACGAAGGAGGCAGCGGGTCGTCGACGGCGGCGACCTCGATGCGCACGACGCGGCGCAGGTCAGACGTGACGTCGTCGGGGAGCGCCGAGCGCCACCCGTCGTCGGCGACTCCCGCGGTGCGCACGACGTAGGTGCAGCCAAGCGCGCGGAGCGCCGCGGGGGTGCCGTCAGCTTCGAGCGCGCGGGGCAGTCGCGCAGCCGCCGGCGAATAGGGCGTCGGCGACGAGAGCCGCTCGCACGCCTGAAGCTCGCTGATGCCGAAGCGGCGCACGAACAGCGCTTGCGTCCACGGGCTCGCCTCGCCCGCCGTCACCGTCGTCGCGCGAAGCAAAGCCGGCTCCACGCACAGGATCGCGGGGACCGCCGCGCTCGGACTCGGCGGCAGCAGCGTCAACGGTGACGCCGCGTCGAGCAACCTCGGACCGATGCCCACCACGCCGCTCGCGGCCACCAGCAGGTCGACGATGACGAGCGCGCCGACCACGGGGGCGAGGCGCCGGCGCACCACGCAGACGAGCACGGCGAGGGCCAGCGGCAGCGCCGACGCCCACAGCGCGCTCGCGAGCATCTGCGACGCGCGCGGCAACGGCGGCTCGATGGGGACGCGCTTCATCTCCGCCGCGAGCGCGTCGAGGTCGGCGCCATGGGCGCGCAGCCACAGGAACGCGGCGAGCTGCAGCGCGATGACGGCGAGGCCGCCGGCAACGAACCGCAGCGCCGCCCGCCGGCGCGCGAGCCGATGCACGCCCGCAGCCGCGATCACGGCCAGGGCGGGGGTCGCGACCACCAGGTACTTCGCGGGGTAACGAAACCACGTCGCGAGGTCAGTCACCTTCGCGAGCGCCGGCAACAGCGGTAGGTGATCGCCAGCCGCCACGCCCAAGAACGTGACCGCGACGACAAGCGGCACTCGCATGGCGCGCCTGTGGGCGCCGACGAGCACAAGCACGAGGAAGGTCGGCCCGAGATACGGCGACAGGTTCCACGGAATCGCCTCGAACGTCCCCCCGGTCATGACCTGCCAGAGCGTCGTCCACGGCGTGATCTGGGTGACCCAGATGCCCGGCCACACCGTGGACAGCCACGCGCTCGGCCCGAACGCCCACGCGAACGCCTCGGACGACGGGAGGGCGCCCGCGCGGTTGCCGAGCGCGAGCTCCGCCAGCGTCGGCCACCACAGGGCGGCGCTCACGAACCCGCCGACGGCGAGCGCGGCCATGAGCGCCGCCAGCCGCGCACGCCGATCGCGACGGTGACGTCGCAGCTGGCCAGCCAGTGCCTCCATCACCACGAGCCCGATCGCCACGGCGCCGCCTTGCGGCTCTCCCCCGAGGAAGCACCCGCTCACGGCGACGACCACGAGAGCGAGCGCCGGGCGCGTGTCGGCGGCCTTCATCGCGTACCGCGCCGCGGCCCACGCGAGCGGGAGCCACGTCGCCGACACAATGTAGGTGCTGTGCTCGATGAGGTTCACCATCGTGCCCGAGAATGCGCAGAAGAGCCCCGCCATCAGCGCGTGGAGCGAACGCAACCGAAAGGACCGCGCGAGGAGCGCCGTGGCGGCCGCGCATCCCGTCAGGTGCACGACGACGTCCACGGACGCGCCCACCTCGGCGGAGAAGAGCCTCGTCAGCCAGGCCGGCGGATAGAAGATCTGCGCCAGCGGATCGAGCGCCAACACGCCGCTGTTACCGAGGGTCGGGGCGAGGAGGAGCCCGAGGTCGTTCGCGAGCGCGTGGTCGATCGCGCACCGAGTTCCGAGCGTGACGCGTGTGTGATCGAGCCCGAAATAAGCCAGCCCCGTGAACAGCGGGAGCGCGAACAACACAAACGCCACGCCGCTCGCACCGGCGACGGCGACCAGCGTCGCGCGCCGCTGGTGCTGGCGCGCCTTCGAGCAGCGGCCCGTCGACGTCATCGTGTCGGCCGGAGTGACCATCGGGCCGCGCCGGGGGGCAGCGGCGGCCTCGTCAGAACACCACGCCGAGCATGAGCTCGAAGCCGGGTGTGGGCTCCTTGCCATCGAGCGGGACGTTGGCGTACACGCGCGGCGCGACCTGCAGCAGGTCGAACAGCACCAACTTGTAGCCCACCTCGCCGTTGACCACCGGGCTCGGGCGGTCGTCGAGCGTGGCCATCATGGCGCCCGCGCCCACGCCGCCGAAGAGGCCGGTGGCGCGCGTGGTGTCTTGGAACGTCCACAGGAAGTAGCGCACCCCGGCGCGCGCGTAGGCGGCGGGATGATCGCCCAAGACCTCGAAGGGGTCGTCGAAGGCCTTCATCTCGCCGAACACGTGGGCGGTGAGGTTCTTGTCGATCTGCACCTCGACCTCGAGGTTCGGCAGGCCGAGCGCCGGCTTGATGACGTCGAGGCCGACGTGCAGCGCCGCGCCGGTGTCGGCGCGGGCCCCGGTCGCAAGGCCGATGGAGAGGGCGAACAGGACCGCGAGCGCGCGCATGGACTCCTCCGCAGGGTAGGTTCGGAGGCGGGACGTTGCGCGGAACGCGCCTGGAGCGCAAGAGGGAGAGCGGGGCACGCGCCGGTCAGGCGTGCCCCGCGCCGAGCGGCTACTCCACCAGAACCTCGGCGAGCGCGATGTCGCGCCACTGCGTGCGATCGCCGTCGTCCATCAGCGACGTGAAGCGCACCACCCGCGCCCCCGCCACCGGCGCCTTGAGCGTGAAGGTGATGTCGGCCAGCGTGTTCTTCGCCTCGTTCTTGACCGACGCCAGCACCGCCCCCGCGTGATCGAGCACGTCGAGCCGCCCGTAGTGGATGGAGAAGCCCTTGAGCCACGCGGGCTCGCGGTTGCCGAGGAGCGTCACGCGCGTCACGGTCACCGCCTCGGGGAAGCGCACCTCGACCCAGGGCTTGGTGCCGAGCGCCGCGGCGTCGCCTCCCGCGGAGAACCAGCTCGTCGTGGCGTCGCCGTCGACGAGGCGGGAGGCGGGCCAGCCGGTCCAGGTGCTCGACGCGTCGGTGGTGATACGGCCGTGGAAGCGGGCCATCAGCGGCGTCGACAGCGGCGTCGGCGCCGCGGCCGACTGCTCAGCAGTGAGCGCGGCGGCATGCGCGGGTGGTAGAGCACCGACCGGATCGGCGGCAGCGAGGAGGATGGCGAGGGCGATCATCGAGCCACCGTAGCGCGGTCGCCGTGGCGCCGCAGGTCGCCGCGCGTGCGCTCGGCCACGGGCCGCCGCGCATTCCCGCGCGCGCTTGCGCTCGGCGTGACGGTGCGTACACCGTGAGCCATGTGCTTGCTGATCGCGGTCTCGCGCTGCCACCCGGTTGCGCCGCTCGTGCTGGCCGCCAACCGCGACGAGTGGCTGGCGCGGCCCGCGTCGTCGTGCGCGGTGCTGCGGCCGAGTGACCCGCGCATCGTCGGCGGGCGGGACGAGCTGGCAGGCGGCACGTGGCTCGCCGTCAACGAGCACGGCGTGTGCGCGGGGCTCACCAACCGCCCCACGACCACCCGCGATCCGCGCCTGCGATCGCGCGGTGAGCTGCCGTTGGCGCTGACCCAACACCGGCGCGCCGACCACGCGGTGCAGGCGTTCCTGCGCGCGCACCGACCGTCGGACTATGGGCCCGCGTGGCTCCTGGTGGGCGACGCCGAGGCGCTCTTCCTCGTCGACATGACCGGTGCGGCCGCCGCCGCGCGCGCGCTGCCGCCGGGCGTGCACGTGCTCGAGAACCGCGCCTTCGACGCGCCGTCGGCCAAGGCCGCCGCGGTGCACGCTCGCCTCGACGACGTGGCGCGGCTCAGCGCCGACGCGCTGCACGCGCGTCTGGTGGAGATCCTGCGCAGCCACGCCGTGCCCGACGGCCCCGGTGACGATAGCGGCGTGCCGGGCTTCGTGCGCCCGCGCGAGACCGAGGCCAACTGCGTGCACGCCGGGCCCTACGGCACGCGCGCCGCCACCGTGGTTGTCGTGGGCGCTGGCGCGCCACGCGTGTGGTGCTCCGACGGACCACCGTGCACCCACGAGCTCGTCGAGCGCAGCGCGCTGTTTGCCGGCGACCAGGGCGCGATCGGTTGATCGGCCGAAGCGCCGGGGCCTTGCGCGGCGAGATCGGGGGCGTAGCGTCGGGTCATGCGCATGGTCGCCGTGGTCATCGCGTGCGTGCTCGCCGGGCCAACCCTCGCCGTGGGCGTGCGCCCGCGCCTCGACGTCGCCGTGGTCGAGGCGCGCACGCACGTCGACGGCCAGTGGTTCGGGGAGAACGCCTACCACTTCCGCGTGGCGGGGCTGCGCCCCCACAACCTCGACGGGCAGACGCTGACGTGGACCATCGCCATCAAGCCCAAGGCCGCCAAGTGGACGGCGGCGAAGGCGTGGCTCATGGGCAAGCAGAAGGTCGAGCGCGGCATCGTATCGGACATGGCGTTCGCGCTCTTGTACCGCTCGCTGGCCAAGGCCAAGGTGCGCGCCGGCGAGCACGTCGCGGCCATCACCGCCGTCACCGACGACGGCCGCGAGGTCTACCGTGGCGAGGTGGCCTTCGAGCTGCCCGGCACCGGGCGCCACGCGTATCGGCCCGAAGAGCTGCTGCGCAGGTAGCGCTCACCGGGAGCGCAGGTTGGGCGCCGACCGCGGCGCGCCGTGGTCGCGCCGCTCACGCGCGTCACGAACAGGAGCTCGTGGTGCCTACCGGCGGCGAATGCCCAGCCAGCCGAGGCACGGCACGGCGGTGGTGTCGCCGGCGACGATGCGCTCGCCGTCGCCGCTGACGGCGGCGGTGCCGAGCGTGTGCCACGCCGCCTTCTCGACCTCGGTGCCGTCGCCCAACGTGCACGCGAGCCCGCCCTGCACGAGCACGTCCACCTCGTCGCCGGCCTCGAGCCCCAGCGTGTTGTCGATGGCCAGCGGGAAGCCCGCGCCCGCGACGTCGATCTCGGGCGAGAACGCCACCATGAGGTCGAGCTCGGGCGCCGCCGCGGCCATACAGCCCGGCGCCTGCCCCGGCGGGAGCACCACGGCCGCGAGGCGCTCGTAGGCCTCGGCGCCGATGTCCGCCGGCGTCACCTCGAGGTCGAGCTGGTCGAAGCGCACGGCGCGCGCTTGATCCTCCTGACCCAGCGGCGGCAGCGCGCTCGGCGACGCGGCCTCGAGGAGCACGTAGGGATCCGTCACCGTGACGCTCGCGTCCTCGAGCGACAGCGACACGCCGCAGTAGATCGCGGGCCGCCGCGCTTGGGGCAACAGCACGCGCGCGGTGGCGCTCACCATGCAGCGCGCCGGCTCGGCCACGTCGATGAGCACGTCACCGGCGTCGTCCGTGCGCCCAGGCTCGAGGCACAGCATGCGCGCATCGACCGTCCACACGCACAGCTGCACGCGGGCGTCGGGCAGACCGGTGCCCTCCTCGTCCACCACGCGGGCGCGCACCGAGGCCGTGAACGGCACGTGCTCGGGGCACGCCTCGTCGCGCGCGGGCCCCAGGTCACCGTCGTCGTGCAGCTGCGCCGGGGCGTCGTGCGGCGCGCCGTCGTCGGCGGGCGGAACGTGCTGGTGGGCTTGCTGGTCGGCGCAGGCGGCGAGCGCGAGCGCGACGGCCACGAGGGTTCGCTGCGTCATGTCAGCTCCGCGCGCGCTCACAGCGCCGTCAGGGTGAAGGTGTAGCTGTTGTGCGCGCCGTTGTACCCAAACACGCGCACGGTGGCGGCGCCGCTGTGGGTGACGCGCTCATCGTCGTCGGCGCTGTCGCTGCGCACGCTGGTGCCCACCACCTCCACGTCGATGTCGCCGGCGGCGTGGGCGAAGTCGACGTCGACGCGCCAGCTGCCGCTCTGCTGCACGCGGAAGTAGTCAGACTGACCGTCGCACACGCCGCCGCTGAAGGTCCCCGGCGACACCGTGGGTGCGCCGGTGGCGCTGTTGTTCGGCTCGTAGGGCTCCTCCGTGCAGCCGCCGCCACCGCCGCCACCGCCACCGCCACCGCCGATTCCCTCCACGATGGCGACGTAGTCGAGCACGTTGGAGGACTCCTCTTGGTTCGCGACCACGGTCATGCCCGACTTCTCCACGACGAAACCGCCGGGGACGGCGCTCCAGATCGAGGAGTTGTAGATGAGCCCCGGGTGATCGCTGCCGCCGTCGCCCACGCGGATGGCGCCGTCGTCGCCGATGTAGCCGCTGATGTACTGGTGCGCGCGCGCGTTCGAGGGCGCGTCGTACGACGAGGTCTGCAGATCGAGCACGACCAGCAGGCCGCCGGCGGCCTCGAGCGCGGCGGCCTGGCTGGCGATGTCTTGCACGTAGCTCGGGCAGTTGCCGCACCACTCGGCGATGAGGATGAAGACGATGGCGTTGTGCTCGGTGTCGTCGCAGTGGAAGTCCTCGAGGTCGAAGGAGAAGGTGGAGCCGTCGGGCCGGCGCGCGTCGCTCCACACCAGGCGTGGCATCACCGAGCCGGTGCCGTTCAGCGCGCCCGCGTTCGGGTAGCTGCACGGCGCGGGCGGGTCCTGCGGGTCGCTCGGGTCGCTCGGGTCGCTCGGATCGCTCGGATCGCTCGGATCGGAGGGATCGCTCGGATCGCTCGGGTCGGACGGATCGCTCGGATCGCTCGGATCGCTCGGGTCGGAGGGATCGCTTGGATCGCTCGGATCGCTCGGATCGCTCGGGTCGGAGGGGTCCTTCGGATCGGCGGGGTCGCGCGGATCGCCCTCGCCGTGATCTCCCTGGTCGCCGGTGCGGGCGTCGTTGAGCAGCACGTCGTTCTTGCAGGCCGTGGCGACGAGCAAGATCAAGAGGGTGATGTTCTTCATGGTGTGTCACGTTGCGCGCCGCACGCCAGGCGTGAATCGGTTGAGGCGTCTCGGTCGCATGCACATCGGTCGATCGCTCGTTGGCTCGTCGGACGAGGACGATCGACGCACGCCGCGCCGCGCACCGCTTGCTACAGGAGCGTCATGCACAACGGCATGCTGCTGGTGGCTCCGCTGGTTTTGAGCATCGGATGTGCGGCCGACGGCGCGCACCACGGGGACGACGCGCCGCGCGACGCCTACCCCGCCGGACCCTTCGGCACCGACGAGGGCGACGTGCTCGCCAACCACACGTTCGCCCTGCCCACCGGCGCGGCGCTCGCGTTGCAGGAGGTCCGCGCCGATGACGATGCGCAACTGCTGCTGCTGGTCACGGCGGCCCAGTGGTGCACGGCCTGCCTCGAGGAGCAGCCCGATCTGCAACAGCTGCACGAGCGGTACGCCGCCCACGGCCTGCGGGTCGTGGTCGGCGTCTTCGAGGACGCGGAGTTCGCGCCTGCCACTCCGGCGGATGCCGCCCAGTGGCAGGAGCATCACGCGCTGAGCTTCACCGTGGTGGCCGACCCCGACTTCGCGCTGCGCGCCTACTACGACGCCTCGCTGTCGCCCATGAACATGGTGGTGCGCCTCGGGCCGATGACCATCGAGCGCATCGTCACGGGGCGCGACCCGCTCTTGATCGAGAGCCTGGTGGAGGCGCTGCTGTGACGGCGCTGCTGCTGGCCGTGGTGCTCGGCTGCTCGACCGCGCACGAGGTCGCCAGCGCGCGCCCGGAGGCCGGCACGTTCACCGCGCGCGATCTGCAAGGGCGCCGCGTGCGCCTCGACGAGCTGCGCGGCCGCGTGGTGGTGCTTGCCTTTTGGGCGACCTGGTGCGCGCCGTGCCTGCAGGAGCTGCAGCACCTCGATCAGCTGCAGCGCTCACGGAGCGCAGACGGCGTCAGCGTGATCGCCGTGTCCGGCGACGGCCCCGAGAGCGCCGCGCGCGTCAGCGCCATGGCGCGCCAGCGGCGCTGGCAGCTCACCGTGATCCACGACGTCGAGCGCCGCGTGTTCGCGCGCTTCAACCCGTCGGGTGAGACGCCGTGGGTCGTGGTGATCGACAAACGCGGGCGAGTGGCGTGGACCCACGCTGGGTACGCCCCCGGCGATGAAGACGCGCTCGGCGCCGCCGTGGCCGCGGCGCTCGGAGCCCCGTGACGGCGCCGCGCCGCGCGCTGGCGCTCCTCGTGATCACGCTCGCGAGCGCCGGCGCGCGCGCGCAGAGCGCCAGCGGCAGCGCCAGCACCCACGTCCAAGCCCACGCCGACAACCGAGACGGCGTGGCCGGCAACGACGACTTCCTGTCGGCCGCGCAGCGCGTCGACGCGGGCTTCGCCGCCGACACGGTGCGCGGCGGGGCGCGCGCCGACGGCGACCTGTTCCTCGGCGCCCACGACCCCGCCTACGTCTCGGCGCTGCAGCTCGAGCGCTTGACCCTGGCGTGGGACCTCGGCGACCTCACGCTCACCGCCGGCGACTTCTCGGCCCTGCTCGGCAGCGGCCTGGCCCTGGCGGTGCGCGCCGCCGACGACGTGGGCGTCGACGCCGCGGTCCGCGGCGCGCGCATCGACGTCGCCGGTGATCGCCTCGGTGCGACCGCGCTCGTGGGCATGGTCAACGCCGCCAACGTCGACGCGGTGAGCCTTCGGCACGTGGACGATCCCGGGGACGTGGTAGGCGGCGCCGAGGTGCGCGCGGCGGCGAACGCGCACGCCGACGTGCGCTTGGTGTCGTCGGTGGTGGTGCCGAGCGAGCGCACGCTGCCCGAGGTCCTCGACGCCACCGGCACCGTGGGCGCCGGCGTGGCCGTGCACGACCTGGCCGGCGTGGGGCGCGCCGACCTCGAGGTGAACGTGCAGCAGCGCTCGCTGGCGGGCGTGGTGCAGCACGGCGCCGCGGCGCTCGGCGCGCTCGAGCTCGCGCTCGGCGACGCCGGCGTGCTGCTGGAGGCGCTCTATCTCGGCGCGTTCGAGGTCAAGGGCAGCCGCAACAGCGCCACCGGCCTGCGCTTCGCGTACAGCCAGCCGCCCACCCTCGATCTCCTCGCCACCGAACAGCCCAGCGATCGCGACGTCATCGCCACGCGCGTCACCACCGACGCGCCCGTCGGCGACGACGTGCGCTGGCGGGTGGAGGGTGCGTTGCGCGTGGCCGATCCCGCCGCCGCCGTGGCCGTGGTGCAGGCGCACCTGGCCGTGGGCCTCGAGCTGGCGCGCGGCGGCAACCGCTTCGCCACGCGCGTGGGCGCCCGCACCGAGCGCCTGGGGATCGACAAGCTCGCCGATCTGCGCGACCTGGCGCACGTCGAGAGCGACGTGCTCATCGATCTGGGCCGCGGCTTCGCGCTGCACACCACCACGGCGGGCGAGGTGTGGCGCACCACGGAGCGGCCCTACGCGCGCGGCACCACCACCGTGGCCGTCGACGTGCTCGGTCGCGGATCGGTGGGCGTGCAGACGGGCGTCGACACGCAAGACCCCTCGCCCGATGTGCGCCACGTGTTCCTGGCGGCGCTGGCCACCCTGCGCCTGCGCGACGACGTGCACGTGCGCGTGAGCGCCGGCAGCCAGCGCGGCGGCGTCGCGTGCATGGGCGGCGTGTGTCGACGCATCCCGTCCTTCGCGGGCACGTCGGCGGAGCTGACGATGCGCTTCTGACGGTGCGCGCCGCTATGCGCGGCGACGTCGACGGGCGCGGCGCGCCAGCACGAGGGCCAGCGCCAGCGCCGCCGCCGGCGACGACGACGACGCGCCGAACGACGCACAGCCGTCATCGCCGACGTCGTCGACCTCGGTGTCGTCGCAGGTGGCCGGCGCGGTCTCGCCGGCGTCGCAGCCCACGTCGGGCTCGGCGGCGGTTTCACTGGCCGCGCTCGGCGAGCTCAGGTCGTCGGTGCGCGGGGGCTCCTCGCCGCGGCGCCAGTGTCCGCACGGATCGCCGAGCTCCTGGCCGTTGGTTTGGCCGTCGCCGTCGGCGTCTTGGCAGAACAGCCGCGACCACGACACGCCGTTCACCTGCACGGTGCCGGCCTGGGTGCCGAACGTCGTCAGCCCGCCGCCGCCGTGGCACAGGTCGCAGTCGCCAGCGGCCTCGGCGTTGGGGACGTGGTTGCTGAAGCTCGGCCACGCCAGCGCGCCGGTAGCGGCGACCAGCGTGCCCGCGACCGTGGTGACGACGAGCCAGGACACGAGCGATGGGCGATGCATGGGTGCTCCTGGCGCGACGATAGCGCGCCTACCGGTCGCCGCGCGACTAGCGGGGTCGCGGCCGCCGACGACGACGTACCCGAGGGGCGCTATGCTCGACCCATGAGTCACGCAAAGCTCGTGGCGATATCCTCGAGCGCGCGCGCCATCGCGCTTGCCCTCGCGGCGCTGGTGGGCGCCGGCTGCGGGCGCGCGCACCTCTATTACGACACGCGCGAGCTGCGCCACCCGCCGCTGCCGGCGAGCGGCGATCGCGCGCTCGACCACGAGCTGGCGGGCCGCCTCGGCGGGCGCCCCGTCGTGTGGGTCGACGACCGCGGCAAGGAGCGCACCCTCGTCTCCAACGCCCAGGGGCTGCGCGTCCTCGGCACCGCCGAGCGCGGCGCGCTGTGGCTCGCGCTGCAGGGGAGCGAGCGCGGCGGCGAGATCGACGTGCGCGTGCGCGTGGCCGGCCAGGGCTCGATCCCGGTCACGGTGGAGCAGGGCCTCGACGGCGCCGTGCGCGTGGTGTCGGCGCGGCGCGGCGGGGGTGAGAGCAGCCGCGACGGCGCCGCGCTCAGCGAAGAGGGCATCCGCGAGCGCTTCAAGCTGCGCGGCCGCCTGCCCGGCAATTGGCACGAGGCCGAGCGCCGCGCGCTCACCGACGCGCTCGAGCTGTTGGCGCCGGAGGAGCTCGACCTCGTGCGCCGCGTCGTGTGGGATCGCGAGGGGCGCGCGCGCAACGGCGACGAGAGCCGCGCCGCGCTCTACGAGATGAAGGGCTGCCGCGCCGTCATCTACCTCTACTCGTCCGGCGTTCGCTCTGACCGCTTCCGTTTCGTCGGCGACCCGTCGGCGCCGAGGAGCGCGGTGGTGCACGCCATCGTGCATGAGATCGGCCACGCGTTCGAGCAAGCGGCCGCGCGGCGCGCCTATTGCGCCGCCGAGAAGGCGGGCGGCCGCGCCGGCGCCCTCGTCGACGAGGGCGACCGCCTGTCGGCGAGGAGCCCGGCGCTCGAACAGTACCTGAGCGCGCTGGCGGGCCTGCCCGCGCCCACCGACTACGGCAACGCCTCGAGCCACGAGTCGTTCGCCGAGTCGTTCGCGCTCTTCCACGTCGATCCCGCGGCGCTGGCGCGCGCGCGGCCGGCCGTGCACGCGTGGTTCGCCGGCGGCGGCCACCTGCGCGCGCTCGGCGCGCTCGAAGACTGAGCCCTACACCAGGCGACCCACCGATCGCGTCGACAGGCCGTTCGGCGCATCGACCACCTGATTGCGCCCACCGCTCAGCGTGAGGTCGAGCTCGCGCCCGGAGTAGCCGCCGAACACGCCGCGGAACGAGTCGGGCCAGCCGGAGCGGTTGCGGTGCACGCAGCCCTGCGCGTCGGGCATGACGCGCGCGTAGGCCAGCTGCACGCGCTCACCGGGGCGGCCCGCCACGTCGAGCGCGACGTCGACGGTCATGGAGCCGGGGTAGTGCGGGTCATTGTCGGGCACGGCCGTGGCCAGGAGGTCCTTGGTCTTGCCGAGCCACACGATGCGCCCGTCCGACGTGGCGGTGCCACCGCCCTGCAGGGGCAGCTGCACCTGGCCGTTGTTCTGGTACGCGCTGCCGCGCGCCACGATGACGATGTACTCCTCGTCGCGCACCGCCGGCGGCACGATGGTGGTGGCGTGGCACCAGGTGGACCAGGTGACGTGGTCGGCCACGGTGCCCGGCGGCGGCTTCTCGAACTGCACCAAGCTCGCGCGGTTGGCGTCGACGAAGGCGCGCAGCCCGGGGTCGGCGGCGAGGTCGCGCGCCAGGTTCGGGTTCGCCACGAGGAGGCCGCGCAGGTACGGCGGCGGCTGGCTCGGGTCGAAGGGCGCGACGCTCACGCCTCCGGGCGCTTGGCGAACAGGACCTACCATCGATGCCTCCGCGATCTGCAAGGAAGACGGCACCATGCCACACCCCGCGCGCGCGAGGCCATGGTCGCGGTCACGCGCCGGTGAGCTCGTCGGCCAGCGCCTCGTGGATGGGCAGCCCCACCATCTGCTGCAGCCACGCCCACTCGCCCGCCGAGTTGACCTCGAGGAAGACGTGCTTGCCGTCGGGCCGCCGGATGATGTCGAGGGAGCCGTAGGTGAGCCCGTAGAGCGCCATCAGGCGATGCACGCACTCGGCGACGTCGGGCGGCAGCGCGTCGGGCGTGAAGTGGTAGGCCAGGTCGCCGGCCCGCCGCCAATCGACCTCGCCGGCGCCACCCTTGCTGTCGACGGAGGCCACGAACAAGCGCTTGCCCACCACGGCCACGCGCAGCTCCACCTCCTTGTCGACCAGCTCCTGAAACACCGCCGGGCAATAGCGCAGGCCCTCGAGCTCCTCGAGGTGACGCTCGTGCACCTTCGAGGTGAACACCATCTGCTCGCTGCCGTCGTCGGTGAAGGAGATGGCGTTGAGCATCTTGGTGACCACCTTGCCGCCGTGGGCGTCGAAGAAGCGGCGCGCAGCCTCGGGGTCGTTGGTGGCGAGGGTGTCGGGGATGGTGAAGCCCGCCTGCTTGGCCAGCTCGAGCTGCGGCACCTTGTGATGCGCGCGATGCACGCGATCGATGGGGTCGATCCAGCGCGCGTTGGGCAGCGCGGCGAACAAGCTCGAGAGCAGCGTGCGGATCTCGAGCTTGCTGTAGTTGACGTAGCGCTCGTCGAGCTCCGCGGGCAGGCGCGCGCTGTAGAAGCGCCGGTACCACACGCTCTTGACCGAGGTCAGCTCCACGCGCCGATCGCCCTCGATGAAGAGGTACGAGGGCGCCATGGCGCTGCTCTGCGCGAGCACCAGGCGCAGCTCCACCGGGAAGCGATCGGTGTCGAAGCGCACGGCGTCGAAGCCGCGCGCCTTGACGGCCTCCACCACCATGCCGGCGGGCTCGTCGTTCGAGTGCGTGATGATCAGGACCGACTCGGCCACGCTACACCTCCGAGGACGCCGTGGTCGCGGGCGCGGGCGGCAGGCTACCGCCTTTGGCCGCGCGCCGGCGAGCGAAGGTGCCACGGGTCACCACATGGCGCGCAGCGGTCACCGAGCGCGAGGGTGTCAGCGCAGCACGGCGTCGTCGAGCTCGACGCCGACGGGGGCGTGGTCGGAGCCACGCACCTCGTGCTCGATGACGGCGCCTTTCACGAACGGCATGAGCGCCGGCGAGGCCAACACCAGGTCGATGCGCCAGCCGATGTTCTTCTCGCGCACGCCGAAGCGCGACGACCACCACGAGTAGTGGCCGGGCCCGGGCTCGAACGCGCGGAAGGTGTCGACCCAGCCAGCGGTGAGCCAGCGCGCCACCTCGTCGCGCTCCTCGGGCAAGAAGCCGCTGGTCTTGGCGTTCTCCTTGGGCCGCGCCAGGTCGATGGCCTGCGGCGCGGTGTTGATGTCGCCCATCACCAGCACGCGCTCGCCGCGGCGCACCAGCGGCGCGAGCACGTCGAACAGCCGCCGCTGAAACGCGAGCTTGAAGGGCACGCGCGAATTATCGCGCGCGGCGCCGTTGCCGTTCGGCACATAGACGTTGACGACGTGGAGCCGGCCGAAACGCGCCAGCTGTACGCGCCCCTCGGCGTCCATCGCGGCCACGCCGATCGACGTCGTCACCTCATCCGGCGGCGCGCGCGACACGAGCGCGGTGCCCGAGTAGCCCTTGCGCTCGGCGCACGACAGGTGCACGGCGTGATCGGCCAGCGCGGCTAGCTCGGCCTCGAGCTGCTCCGGCTGCGCGCGCACCTCCTGCAGGCCGACGATGTCGGGGCGCGTCTGCGTGAGCCACTGGCGCAGGCCCTTCTTCATCGCCGCGCGCAGGCCGTTGATGTTCCATGAGCGCACCCGCATGGGCGCGAGATAGCGACCGGTGCTCAGGCCGCAAGGCCCTGCGCCAGCGCGCGCGCCTCGACGCCGTCGGGCACGGCGAAGGTGTAGCCGCGGAAGTTCGAGGCCCCGTCCTTGAGCCAGAGCCCCTCGTTGGTCTCGACGTGAAACACGCCCTCGAGGCGCCCGGCCGCGCCCTTGACCACCGGGATGTCGAACGCGACGACCGGCCGGCCCCGCTCGTCGACGTCGAGGCGCGCCTGCACCTCCTGCGTGGTCTGCCAGCCGTCGGTGGTGAAGCGGTAACGCAGCGCCTCGACGTCGCTCGTGGACAGGTGGGGCGCGCCCGGCAGCGTGGCGAGCACGAAGCCCGCGCCCGCGTCGCCCGTCAGCGGGATCGACAGGTGCAAGCGCCGCTTGCCGTCGTCGAACGCGCGCACGGCGTGGTCGATGCCGTCGATGGTGCGCCGCTCGAGCTCGATGCCGCCGGCGATGCGGCCCTTGCCGCCGAGCTCCAGCAGGGCCTCGAAGCTGCGCACCGACGACGCGGCCAGCTTGTCGATGGCCTCGGTGAGCAGCTTGGGGTCGCCGGTGCGGCCGAACTCGTCGACCACGCGATCGAACAGCTCGTGCGCCGGCGCCTTGTACAGGGCCTCGATGGGCTCGTTCTCGAACGCGGCGCGCGCGGCGATGGAGCGGCGCATGGCGTCGAGCGAGTCGTAGTGCCCTTCGGCCTTGGTGGCGGCGAACGCGTACACGGCGTCGAGCGCGTCGACCAGCTCGTGGGCGAGGCGCGTCACCTTGGCGAGCGTCTCGCGCTTGCGCGCCTCGGAGCCGAGCGCGTTCGGCCGCAACAGCTGCAGTACCTGCTCCACGCGCGCGTCATGGGACGCCTCGCCTTGCAGGAGCAGCGACGGGTAGGAGCGCAGGGCGTTGAAGACGTCGACCACGGCGTCGTCGACCACGCGCTTGTCGGCCAACAGATCGCCGCCGTTGCCCAGGCGCGCCAGCGACTGCACGACCTTCTTCAGGCCCTCGCAGGCCGCGGGCTGTTCGGTCAGCAGCACGTCGGCCAACGAGGGCTTGAGCCCCGTGGCGTCGAGCATCTGGCGCGTCAGCTCCCGCTGGTAGGCGCGGCCGAGCTCGGCGCCGATGTCCAGGGGCGGCGCACGCGTCGCGGCCTCCTTGCCGAGGCTCTGGCGGAGCGCGGCGTACAGGCGCGCGAGCTCGGCGGTGCGCTCGTCGACCTCGTGGAAGAAGGAGCCGCCCTGGCGGATGGTCTTGATGTCGGCGGTGCGCGGCTGCGTCGACATGGTGGCGAGATCGAGCTGCGCGCCGTCCATCTGCATGTTGCCGGTGCTGATGGCGCCGTGCACGATGCGCCACCGCTGCTGCTCGGCCTGCGTGGCGGCATGCTGCGCGATGAGCTTCTTCATGGTCGCGGGCAGGTCGGGCTCGGGCCCCTTCGGGCCCTGCTTGTCGACGAGCAGCCCCAGCTCACGCGCCATGGCGACGAACACGCGCTCGGAGAACGCGCCCCCCTGGTCGAGGCCCCTGAGCACGTGCGCGGGTCGCAGCTGGTGGCCGGCGCGGATGATGAGCGCGCGCTTCTCCTTCGAGCCGTTCTCCCACTGCGTGTAGTCGCCGACGTCGATGATGGCCAAGATGCGCGACGAGCCGCGCGAGAACAGGTTGCTGCCCACCTCGCCCCACGCGGCCTCGATGAGGCCCTCGCGCATGGGCGCGCCGCCGTGCGCGTGATGGAAGTCCTGCTTCTCGCTGATCTTGGCGAGCGGCGTGCGCCCCACGCCCTTGATGTTGAGGTTGCCCCACGGCAGGAACGCGGCGCGCCCGGCGCCCTCGTTGGTGCCGATGCCGGTGCCGCCATAGCGATCGGCGAACAGCTCGACGACGTTCTTGCCGCCCGGGTCCTCGCCGGGCGCCAGCATGCGATAGGCGAGCGCCTGCAAGATGCGCTGGTGCAGCTCCGGCGTCATGGCGTCGCCCTCGACGGCGAAGCCGAGCTCGCGCGCCAGCGCGAAGTTGAACCACGCCACCTTGCCGTCGACCTGCACCGCCTTGACGGGCGCGAAGCGATCGGCGCCGAGCACGTCGAGGATGCGGCTGTGGCCCAGGTCGGCCGGGCCCTCCGTGCGCGTCGGATCGATGCCGAGCGCGTGGTGGTGCGCGCCCGCGAGCGCCTGCGGCTCCTGCGGCGCCTTCGCCTCGGTCGTCGCGCCGCCCCGCTCGACGCCACCGGTGGTTGGCGTCGCCCCGGGCGTGCTCGTCGACGACGAGCCGACGCCCACCTTGCGCAGCAGCGACTTGCCGACGCCGGTGAGCGTCATCGACGATCCCACGCGAAGCCGTTGGCCTCGGGGTTCCAGCCGTCCACCACCAGGTGGCCGAAGTGCTCCTCGAACACCTTGCGCCCCTTGGCGGTGGGCGGCGAGCGCGCGCCGCACTCGGCGCACACGAGCTCGAGCTTCACCAGCGTGGGCCCGAGCGTCACGCCCGAGAGAGCGGCGCCGCGCGCCACGTCGCTGCCGCAGCCGCGGCACTGCCAGCCGTCGGCGATGGCGATGAGGTGATGGCCGAGCGCCACGCTGGCGCGCTCCCATCCGTCGACGGCGCACACGACGCGCTCGATGCGCGCGCGCGCCTCCGCCGCCATCGACGGGTCCTTGGCGAGCGGCGCCACGCTCGCGCGCACGCCCTTGAGCAGCATGGCCAGGGCCGTGCGCGCCACGCCGCCCTGATCCACGTCGGGGCGCTTGGCGGCGTCGGTGAGGAGCGCGAGCTGCCCCGCCGTGAGCTCGAGGATGGCGTCGAGCGCGCTCGCGGGCGTGGGGGTGCCGGGCATGGCCGCGAGCCTATCGCTCGGAGCGCGAACTTCGTAGGGGGTGCAGGCGTCGTCGGCGACGCCGGGGTGCGCGGGCGCACCGACGGCGAGCGCCGCCACGACCGCGCGCGCACGCGTCGTCATCCGGGCAGCGCGGTGGCCGCCGGCAAGAGCCACTGCCCCGCCGCCGCCAACGAGAGCACCACGAGCCACGGCGGCGCGCGCGCGTGAGCGAGCGCCGCGAACGCGACCAGCGCGCTCACCACGTCGGCGCGGGTGTGCACGCCTTCGGTGATGACGGGGTGATAGAGCGCGGCCACCAAGACGCCCACGACGGCGGCGTTGGCGCCCGCTAACGCCGCCTGCGCCCAGCGCGCGCGCCGCAGCGAGCGCCAAAACGGCAGGGCGCCGCCGATGAGGAGCCACGCCGGCAAGAAGATCGCGAGGAGACACACGAGCCCGCCGACCCACGCGTGCGGCCCGGCGCTCATGGCCGTGCCGAGGTAGGCGGCGAAGGTGAAGAGCGGCCCGGGCACCGCTTGGGCCGCGCCGTAGCCCGCGAGGAAGGCGTCGTCGTGCAGCCACCCCGCCGGTACCACCTCGGCGCGCAAGAGCGGCAGCACCACGTGGCCGCCGCCGAAGACGAGCGCGCCCGCGCGATAGAACGCGTCGAACCACGCGACCATGGGCGCGCCCGTCGTAGCCGCGAGCACGGGCAAGAGCACCAGGAAGAGCGCGAAGAGCGCGAGCGCGAAGAGCGCCACGCGGTGGTGGCGCGCGTCAGAGGCGGGCTCCGGCTCACCGGCGGGGGCCACGCTCGTGCGATAGCGGGCCCAGCCGAAGACACCGCCCACGGCGATGACGGCGAGCTGCGTGAGCGCGCTCGGCAGCGCGATGAGCACCGCGGCCGAGGCCAGGCACAGGAGCACGCGCGCGCGGTCGGTGACCAGCGTCTTGCTCATGCCCCACACGGCCTGCGCGACCACGGCGACGGCGGCGAGCTTGAGCCCGTGCAGCCATCCGGCGTCGCGCAGGTCGCCGGCGCGGGCCACGCCCAGGGCGAAGGCGATCATGAGGAGCGCTGAGGGCAGCGTAAAGCACACCGACGCCACCAGCGCGCCCGCGAGCCCCGCGCGCAGCGATCCGAGCGCGAACACGACCTGGCTGCTCGCGGGCCCCGGCAGGAACTGACAGAGCGCTACCAGGTCGCCAAAGTGCGCGTCGTCGAGCCAGCGGCGCTTCTCCACGAGCTCGGCGCGCAGGTAGCCCAGGTGCGCCACGGGACCGCCGAACGACGTGCAGCCGAGCCGTAGGAAGATGCCGGCGAGCTCGACGAGCCGGGCCGCGGTCCCGGGTGCGCGGTCTCCCTGGTGGTCCATGGGCCACAACGCTACGACGGCGGCGGAGCCCATGCGCAACCCTGCTCTCGCCTGCCCTGCACCGTGGCGCCGCGCGCGGCCTGGTGCGCGCGGCCTTCGAGGCCGCCGATGAGCGACGAGCACGTCCCAGGCATCGAGGTGGGCCGCGGCCGCGACGCGCAGGAGCGCGCCCTCGACCTCGCCGTGGGCGTGGCGCTGCCCGTGGGCTTCCGTCTGGTGGCCGAGCAGGATCGCCTGGTCATCACGCGGCGCGCGCGCCCGCGCACGCTGCGCTACCTGGCGCCGTTCACGCTGGCGCTCGACGCCGCGGTGGCCGCGTACGCGTTGCTCTTGAGCGGTAGCCCGGCCGACATCCCGCTGCTGTTCTCGCTCGGCATCTATCTGCTGCCCATCGCCTTCCTCAACTACCTCACGCTCGCGGGCCTGCTCAACCACACCCGCGTCACCGTCGACGATCGCGGCGTGCGCGTGCAGCACCGCCCGCTGGCGCTGCCGAGCGCGCGGCGCCCCATGACCAGCGCCGACGTCGAGGAGCTCGTCATCGAGGACGACGGCTTCTTCACGGCGAGCCGGGTCAAGGTGCCGCAGTGGCGCGTGGCCGCGCGCCTGCGTGGCTGGCAGACGCCGGTGGTGCTGGTGGCCGGCCTGCCCGAGCGCGAGCAGGCCGAGCACGTGGTGCGGCAGATGAGCGCGTACCTCGGGCTGTCGTGAGCGAGCGCGGTCAGCGCGAGCGCTCGCCGCCGATGCGGATGAGCTCCGAGGTCGCGCGCGGGCCGCAGTTGCACACGAAGCCGTCGCGCCAGCGCGCCGGCAACAGATCACCGAGCGCGTCCCACACCGTCGGCGCCTCCAGGCACAATGACAGCTTGGTTGAGGGCAGGCGCGCGCGCACGATGTCGGCGACGTCGCGGTAGATGCGCGCACGCGTGGCGGGCGGGAAGGGCGCGCCCTTGTCGCCGCGCATGCTCTCCTCGCTGGCGCGCGCCTCGGTGAGCACCTCGGGGTCGAGCTGCTCGAGCGGCACGATGCGCGGCAGCTCGGCCAGCTCCACCATCGACAGCGTCCACATGGTGATGAGCTCGGGCACGCCAGCGGCCGCGATGCGCCGCGCCAGGTCGTCGTAGGCCTCGCGGAAGCCCACGAGCGGCACGATGGGCGAGAAGCGAACGCGCGTGGGGTAGCCGGCGCGGTGCAGCGCGCCGAGCGCCGCGATGCGCGCCGAGGGCGGCGGCGCCCCTTGCTCGAGGAGCGCGGCGATGGGGTCGGGCGTGATGGTGAACGACGCCGCGGTGTGCAGGTTGTGCGCGAGGGCCGTCAGGTGCTCGACGCTGTCGCCCTTCGAGTAGAGCAGCAGCATGGCCTCGTCGAAGGTGGCGAAGCGCTCCACCAGCGCCGCCGCCAGGCCGTACTCGGGCTCGAGCGCCAGCGTGTCGCTCCGGTTGTTGAGCTTCCACAAGGTCTGGCTCGGGCGCGCGCGCACCAGCGCCGCCACCTCGTCGACGAAGGTCTCGACGTCGAGCCGGATGCACACGAACGACGTGTAGGGGCAGTAGGCGCAGTCAAACGGGCAGCCCACCACCGACTGCACCTCGATGGCCGTCTGGCACAAGACGCCGTGCTCCTCGACCTGCTGCTTGCCGTTTCTCAGCTCCCGCCACGAGTAGCCAGGGAACACCTCGCGCACGGCCGGTGCGGCGCCGAAGCGCGCGAACGCCACCAGGTCCTTCGTGCGACCGCGCCCCTGAAGCCCGCCGCGCGGGCGGCCGGCACGCGGGCCCAGCTCCACCAGGAGCCGCTCGAGCTCATCGTCATCGACGATGTCGCGCTGGGCGCACGTGACGT
The DNA here is from genome assembly GCA_964580865.1 of uncultured Myxococcales bacterium. Classification (GTDB taxonomy): domain Bacteria; phylum Myxococcota; class UBA727; order UBA727; family VGSZ01; genus JACOUT01. The sequence goes on from CAZONM010000007.1 coordinate 35,779, forward strand.
GCGGCAGCATGGCGTCGAGGCGACGCTTGCTGGGCGCGTGCTCGAGCACGCTCTTCGCGATGACCACGCGCTCCGCGGTGAGCGGCTCCATGGGGTCAGCATGCCGTCTGCCGCGGGCGCGCGCCAACGGCGCGCGCCCGCGCAGCGCCGTGCGGGTTTCCGCTCAGGTCAGAACTGCACGCCGACCGAAAGACGGTGCTGCGCGTGCAGCACGGGCCAGCCGACCATCTGCGGCACCGGCAGCGCCAGGTCGAAGCCGTCGACGGTGAACGCCACGTCCTGCCAGTGATAGGTCAGGCCGAGGAGGCGGAGGTTCAGGTACGGGCCGACCTTGCCGGCGGGCGACCCGGCCAAGCTCTCGTTGAGGATCGCGGCGCCGCCGCCCACGCCGAAGCGCAGCTCCGCGTCGTCGGAGATGGGGTGCAGGTAGTGGACGAACGCGCCCACGTTGGTGCTGCCCAGGTGCAGCCGGCTGCGCTCGAACGAGAACCAGGGGTTGACCTCGGCGAAGGCGCCCACGTCGAAGCGCGTCCAGCGCCACCCGGCGCCCACGCCCACCGCCAGCGCCGGGTTCTGCACGCTCACGGAGGTGCGCAGCTCGGTGCGATAGCCCGTGCGCGTCGGCGGCCCCGCGGGCGACGCGGGCGACGCGGGCGGCGCGGCGTGGTCG